>NZ_SGWF01000018.1:0-248139 GCF_013337105.1 Paenibacillus sp. JMULE4 | reverse complement strand
CCACCCTTCACTCCGCAAAAGCAGTCGGCACAATTGTTTGCCGTTGATCCGGGCGGTATCCGGAATTGCCTATTCCAGTTTGTGTATATCTGGCAAACCAACGGAGATCAGTACTGGATCTACCTTACGTTTGTCGGACGCAACTCCATAGCCGGATTCCGTTGGTTCGGCCGGGGAAATTTCGGACACTGGGTTTACTTCGGTCTCGATTTGCGCCGCATCGAATCATTCTTTTGCCACAGATAATCAGCAGGCCCTGTGTCGTACACGGGGCTCTTTTTTTGCAAAACTAGCCTCCCGTTTGCTCTGCCAAAGCTGCAATAATAAACAGAAACACCGACCGCAGCGATGACGCCGAACTGGGAAAGCAGGTTGCTGTATATCCAAGCGCCGGAATTTAAGCGGAATTAAGGGAAAACTAAACATTTGTTCGTCCAGTTCACGCGCCACGACAGCTATCCCGACGGCTCCGGAGATCATACCCACTAGATTGAATAGTCCCATGCCCGAGATTTCGCTGCTAATCAGAAGCGATTGTTAAATAAAGAAGAAGCCTTTTAAAAGTTTATCTGCAAATCCAAACGATAGTGAAAAGCATCGACAAGTTCTAATGCATCCCTACAAAAATCATAGGGGCGGACAGCAGATGCTTCGATCTTCATTTCATAATTCGCGCGTCCGTCAAATCGAATGGACATATTTCTTCACCGGATATATGCATCTGGAAGTTGGTAGTCGATTGTCTGAACTTGTGTGTAGAAGACTGGAACAAATTTTGCTGTAGAAGAATGCTGCAGAAGAAGGACTGTTTTTAGTACGAGGTATTTCCCCAAGTGCTATCCCAAAAGCCATGATTGTCCACTCTCCGCTTTGGCCGTTCGTTCGATCTTTAAGAAAAAAAGCTGCCAGCTCCACTTTAACAGTGGTTCTGGAAGCTTTTTCGCATAAAATCCGGCTTATTCCACTTTACTCTTTCGGACCGCCCCGGACATTCCAGTCGGCTAACCGCTTGATTCATCGACGCTGTAATCAAACCGGTCCGCTGCAAGCAAGACCGCCGTTTTTCCCGGAACACAAAATCCAAAGCCGGCGAGGGATCCCCCCGAGCAAGATAAGCCCGAATAACGCCTCCAACAGTCCTAACGGAAAGTCAACCGTTACCCCAAGTCAGCGCCCAGCCCAAGATCCGGATTATTTCTTTCTGCACATGAAATAAATGTCAGGCAGCGGAGCATGGGATCAGCGGGCAGCGATATAATCCGGACGAGGCTTTTGACCGGAGAACGGATCGACGATCCGGTTCTCCGTGCTGTTGTACACCAGAAACACGTTGCTGCGCGGCATCGGTGAGATGTTGCTGCTTGAGCCATGCATCAGGTTGCAATCGAACAGCAGAATCGAACCTGCTTTGCCGACCGGAGCCTCAATGCCGCCTTGGCGGACAAGCTCAGTCAGGCTGGTCTGGTCGGGCACGCCGTATTCCTGGCGCCGGAGAGAGCTTCGGTAATGGTCTTCCGGCGTCTCGCCCACGCAGGTCACGAACGTACGATGAGAACCGGGAACGACCATCAGCGGACCGTTAAAGTAGCTGTTGTCTTCAAGCGCTATCGAGCAGCTTAGCGCCCGCATTCTCGGCATACCGTCTTCGACGTGCCATGTCTCGAAATCCGAATGCCAGTAAAATTCCTTCCCGTTAAAGCCGGGCTTGAAATTAATACGCGACTGATGCACGTAAACATCGCTCCCCAGCAAATAACGAACGATGCCAAGAAGCTTGGAATGCTCGGACAGCTTGCGGAATACCGGGTTATCGCGATGCACCGCAAACACCGATCGTACTTCCCTGCTCTCCGGTTCGCGAATCACCTCGTCTTTATCCGAATGCCGCCCGGCTTCCTGGAGCCTCTTCAGCTCTTTACGCCAGACGTCAACCTCCTCATCCGTAAAAAAGTCCTCAAGGAACAAATACCCGTTCTTCTCGTAAAAATCGGATTGCTCCCTGGCAATCGGGCTCTCCTGCGTCCACTCTGAATATACGACAGGATCCTTACGGCTAATAAATTCGGCCACAGGCTTGATTCTGGAAGGATAAGCGTCCTCTGCATTTTCGTAAGAACGGGGATGTACCGCCGCTATTCCATCTTTTGTACGGGCATTCGATCCATCAAAAGCCACCGTTACCAGCTCCTTTTCTAATCTGTAGTACTCGTCTTTATCCGCGTGCTTCAGCTGCTTCCACAGATGCCGGATACACCCCGTCTTTGTCATGAACCTCGCGTCCCGTTAAAGGAGGATTAAATACACACACCATCCGCATATCCGTCTTCCCCCGAAGGTAGTGTTTTTCATGCCCGTCGAGCGCATAAAGCGTTCCCGGACGGATCGGATACGTTTGGCCGCCAATGACCTCGATTTCTCCTTCGCCTTCAATGCAGTACACGGCTTCCACATGATTTTTATACCAGATCAGCGTTTCCGTTCCCGCCTTAATGATCGTGTCATGCATGGAAAACCCCATGCCGTCCTTTTCAAGCAGCAGCCTGCGGGAATTCCAGGTCGGTGTGTCGACGTCGTCTTGGGTATGCACAACCTGCTCCAAATGTTTTACAATCATATATTTACGCTCCCTTCTCTTGAGACGAAATGCTTGCCGCCAGCTCTTTCATGCTGTCGGAGACCCGCTGCAGCCCTTGATCCAATACTTCATGATCTATCGTCAATGGAGGCATCAGCTTCGCCACTTCGCTGTCCGGTCCGGAGGTTTCCATGATGACTCTGCGCTTGAAAGCCGCTTCGCAGAGCAATCCGGCCTTCTTGGCGTCCGCAAAGGCAATGCCTTGAATGAAGCCTTTGCCCCGCACTTCCCCTTGCAGCTGAGGGTACAGCTTCACCTGTTCTTCCAAAAACGTACGCACCCGTTTCGCCTTGCGTATCACTTCTACCGAAAATGCATCGGTTTCCCAATACGACAAAGCCTCCGTGGCGGCGATAAAGGCCAAATTGTTCCCGCGGAATGTGCCGTTATGCTCTCCCGGAGCCCATACATCCAGCTCAGGCTTGATAAGTGTCAAGGCCATCGGGAGGCCATAGCCGCCGATCGATTTGGATAAACAAACAATATCCGGGCGAATCCCCGCCTCATCGAAACTGAAGAACGTCCCCGTCCGGCCGCAGCCCATCTGAACGTCGTCGATAATGAGCAAAATACCCCGTTGATCACAAAGCTTCTCCAGCCGTTTCAACCATGGAACCGAAGCCACATTCAGTCCGCCCTCGCCTTGTACCGTCTCCACGATAACGGCCGCCGGAAGAGGAACGCCGCTGCCCGGATCATCCAGCAGCTTCTCCATATAAGCCACTGTATCAGTGTCAGCGCCGAAATAGCCGTCGTACGGCATAAATACTGAATGATTTAAAGCCACGCCGGCCCCCTTGCGCTTAAACTTGTTGCCGGTCACAGACAGCGATCCCAGCGACATGCCGTGGAACGCATTCGTAAAGCAAAGCACCGTTTCACGGCCCGTGACTTTACGGGCGATTTTCATCGCGCTTTCCACTGCATTGGTTCCCGTAGGTCCCGGAAACATGACTTTATATTGCAGGCCTCTCGGCTTCAATATCACTTCTTGAAACCGGATAAGAAAGTCCTCTTTCGCTTTCGTAGCCATGTCCAGACTGTGGGTAATGCCGTCCTCCAACAAATACTGAACCAGCTTTTGTCGAATTCGCTCGTTGTTATGCCCATAATTCAATGCCCCTGCACCGGCGAAAAAATCAATATATTCCCGTCCGGCCACATCCCACAGCTTATCATTGCTCGCTTTCGAAAAAACCGTACGGAAGCTCCTGCAATAGCTCCGCACCTCCGATTCCAGCTCCTCAAAAACGTGCAGGGATGTCATTTCCGCGGTTTCTTTCATCGTTTGCGTCATTCGTCATCCTCCTCCTTTTCGGGTTTAAACGGATACGGGTTTAGGTTGAAGCGGTCCAATGCGATACAAGCTTTCTTCTTCATGAGAACCATGGCCCGGGAAAATCTCGGCCGGATAGCCCTTCCTCGCTATGAAAGCGATATTATACCGTCTTGCCAAACTGCCAAACAACTGCCGGGAAGCCTGATTGGAAGGGCTTATCGTCGCTTCCACGTAATGAACGGGGCGTTCTCCACATTGGGCCAACAGCTTTTCAAGAAGCGTTTTGCCGATTCCCCGGCCGCGATATTCCGAGGCGACCGCAATTTGCCAGACAAATAGCGTATCCTCACGACCAGAGGGACGAAAAGCGGATACGAAGCCCGCCAGCCTCCCGCCCTGCTCCGCCACAAGACAGGTGTCGCGGAAATAATCGCACAGCATGATATAGCAGTAAGCCGAATTGAGGTCCAACGCACCTGCCGAGCGTATCAACTCCCATACCTTGCCCCCGTCCTCTTTGCGGGGCTTTCGGTATCGAATAATTTTCGTATCGGTATGAGACATCCGATCCCTCCTTTGTCATACACTGACCGTTGAACGAAACCTCCTGAGAAAAGCTTGAAGACGTTCACTTTGCGGATGTTCAAACACCTCTTTGGGTGTTCCTTCCTCCACGATCCGGCCGTCGGCGGCAAATACGACGCGGTCGGCCACATCGCGGGCAAACTCCATCTCATGGGTGATGAGGAGCATCGCCATTTCGCCCTCGCTTGCAATTTCTTTGATGACTTCAAGCACCTCGCCTACCAGCTCAGGGTCGAGCGCGGAGGTTACCTCATCAAATACCATCACCTTCGGACGCATAACCAAAGCCCGCGCGATCGCCACACGCTGCTTCTGTCCTCCGGAAAGCTGCGCGGGGTAGGCGTCCAGCTTTTCCTCCAGCCCCACCTTTCGCAGCATGAGCACCGCACGCTCCCGCGCCTCTTCCTTGGCAAGTCCCAGTACACGAATCGGGGCTTCCGTTACATTGCGAAGTACGGTCATATGAGGAAACAGGTTGAAATGCTGAAACACCATCCCGATGCTGCTGCGCATCTGTTGCAGATGCTTCTCATTCGCGCGCACCTGCCTGCCGCCCGACTTCATATGCCAAAGCGATTCGCCGTTGACTTCAATCGTGCCGGAGGTTGGCTCCTCCAACGTCATCAGCAGGCGGCCGAGTGTCGTTTTGCCCGAACCGCTGGGGCCGATGAGGGCGACCTTCTCGCCAGGGGCGATATCCAAATCAATTCCTTTAAGCACCTCGATATCGCCGAAGCTTTTCCGAATGTTCAAGTATCTTACTACAGGATAATCCGTCATTTTGTTTCATCTCCTGTTCCTCGCCTCACGTCAAAGTCCTCTTTGACGATTCAGCCTGATTTCCAGTCTCCTGACCAGCAGAGAGGCCGGAAAACTGATCAGCAGAAACAGTATGCCGACCAGCGTATACGGCTCGAACACGCGGTACGAAACCGAAGCGATATTTTTGGCCGTAAGCAAGAGCTCCGCCAGCGTAATCGCAGAAAGGACTGGCGTTTCTTTGAACATCACGATCAAATAATTGCCCATGATCGGCACGATCGGCGGTATGGCTTGGGGCAATACGATGGAAAACCACGTTCTCGGTTTAGAAAAATTCAGCGCAGTCGCCGCTTCCCATTGCCCCTTGGGGACGGCTTCGATGCCGGAACGGTACACTTCGGATAAATAGGTGCTGTAATGAAGCCCCAAGCCAATGATCCCGACGGCAAAAGCCGAAAGCGAAATATTCGCTATCAAGGGCAAGCTGTAATACAGGAAAAACACTTGTACCAGCAATGGCGTATTTCGCACGAATGCCGTCAGGGCCTTTGCCGCCAAAGCCAACGGTTTCCGGCGCGATCTGGCAGCCAGGGCCAGAACCAGGCCGCCTGCGCAGGCTAAGGCAAATCCCCCTGCCGTTGCCATAACCGTCATCTTTAATGCCCTGAGCAGCTCCGGCAGGATTTGCAGCGTATATTCCCAATTCCACATCGGCTACATCCTCCCCGACGCCGCTTTTCGTTCAGCCCACCGGGTGCATAAGGACACAATATAGGCCAAAACAAAGTAAAACAGAAGCAGCAGCGCAAAAATGTACGGCGTCATCGGGTAGTATTGGTTTCGGAGCAGCATCGCCTGATACGTCATATCGGCGAGCGTAATGAAATATACAAGAGAGGTCGATTTCAGCAGTTCGATCATTAAATTGCCGAATGGGGGCAGCATACGAACAAAAGCTTGGGGAAAAATAATTCTCGTCATCCGATCATAAGATGTCATATTCAGTGCAGTCGCCGCCTCCCACTGCCCTTTGGGAACAGCCAGAATCGCGCTGCGGACGATCTCCGACCCGTATGCGCCGAAATTGAGCCCGACGGCAAGCACGGCCGACGGCAGCTTCGGAAGCTCCACCCCCAGGAACGGCAGTGCAAAGTAAAGCCAGAATAACTGCACCAAGAGCGAGGTTCCGCGGAACAGCTCAACGTAAACCGCTGCGGCCGTCCGTACGGTCCGCCATCCGGACAGCCTGCAGAGTCCCGCCGTCACGGCGGCTCCAAAAGCAAGACATCCGGCAAGCACAGCTACCAAGACCGTTACTTTAGCTCCTTCCAGAAGCTGCGGCAGCATACTCATTACGGAAACATCCATGTTATTGACCGCACAGCTTCGCGGCCGTCATGTCGCCCGGAAGCTCATCCTCCGTGAATCCGAATTTCTGCAGGATCGTCAGAAGCTCGCCCGACTCCTTCAGCTTCTTCAATTCTGCATTGAATGCGTCTTTAAACTCCTGGTCATCCTGCCGGAAAGCGGTAGCTCCATATCCTCTGACACTTTTGCCGTCCACGATCGGCTGCTGGAAGTCGGACACCCGTTCCAAATTGCTGTCATTCGCCGTATCCAGCATGGACTGCAGCGATGGCCCCGTCATCGTAATCGCTTCCGCGCGTCCTGCTTGCAGGGCGCTGATGGCGGTTGCCTGATCGGGGACGACCAGTATGCGATCCCTGGGCACGCCGGATGCTTCCAAATACCCGATTTCCACCGCACCGGCCATAACCGCCACACGGGCACTCTTATTCCCGGCAATATCCTTGTAGCTGTATAAAGCCAAAGGATTCCCTTTTTTGACGGCAATCGCTTCTCCGATGCTGTACTCCGGATCGGCAAAAGCGACAGCCGAGCAGCGGTCCGGATGAATGAACATACCCGCAGTAATCAGATCAAACCGTTTGGCCTGCAAGCCGGCGATCAGAGAACCGAATTCGGTGAATTCACCGCGCATTTCGTTAATACCCAAATTTTTCAATACGGTCCGTGCAATCTCTACCGCTTCACCGGTCAGTTCCCCGTCCGCCGTTTGGTAGGCGTAAGGTTTTTCGTTGGCGAATCCTACTGTGACATAACCTTGTTCTTGCGCTCTGGCTAATGTGCCCTCTTTATTGCCTCCGGCGGCAGCCGGTCTGTCTCCCTCAGGAGCTCCGGCATCATTTACAGTTCCGCATCCTGCCACTGCCGCAAACAATAAAAGAATGAGCGGAATGTTCAACCATTGCCTCAAGCTGTCCCACATCCCTCCAAATGTTTTTGATCGCGATCACTTTAAATGCTAACATGATCTCATCTGTGGGTCATGTCGGATATCCCAGCATTATTCCAGATTATCCCTCTTCTCCTAGGGTAAGGAAAGCTCACCTGCCCTATACTCCTTATTCCCGGCATATCCTCCCGGATTATACCCAATTCTCCGGTTTACGTCGAAAGTCTTGCTATGTTATGGCATTACCATAATCCGTCCCTTATGTCAAATGACAAAATCCTACAAATAGCACATGAAAAAAGATCCTTAAGACCTATACCATTTTTTAAGAAAAGCTCGTAGCTGTGTATGTGACAGAAACAATTTGCCAGGGAGCATCGCCAGAAGCTTTGTTCAGCACAAAGGTAAATGTCTGTTTTTCCGGGCGCTTTCCTGCCGCGTGCACCGTCACCTCTACCGGAAGCTCGAAGCGGGTTTGTCCGCTGACGTCTTTTTCATTGAAATCGCTTATCTTCCGGATGGACTTGATTTGACCTATGGTTTGGATGAAATAGTGCAGCGCCGGATTCTCCCGGTCTGCAAACGATCTACGAAGCAGCTCGGGATCCTGTTGATTAAGGGCTACAAAGAAACTGTCGATCACCCCGTACGGAGATGCTTGCTTGAACGCTTCATCCAAACGGCCCGCCGCTTTGTAGACCATCCACTGATGGTCAGGGTCCACGTTCGCCGATCGATGCGTAGAGCTGCCGAGAAAATGGATGCAGAAGTGGCCGGAAAAGGCGTTATCCGGGATCCCGTCACCTCCGTGGGGCATTCCATGCATGGATGCGGCAAGCGATATCCCGTCGATTTGCACCAGTATGGCTCTTCGTCTCCAGCTCCACTCTCCGCTGTAGATTCGCTTCATTACCCCGGTATCCGCTTTGGTGAGCGGCTGCATGTCCGCATAGCTGCTCCCCGCCCGCCGCTGCGCCCGAAAACGCAAACCCGTTTCGAGATCCACGACCTGAACGACAGATTTCATATAGACCGTTCTCTTGGCGTCTTTCCAGGGAACCAGCCTTCCGTAATGAGCGGTCCGTGCAGCATGAATATAGTCTTTCATCTGCTCCTTTAAGGCAGGCTTCAACAGTAAGGTCTCCTTACGGCTTGTATCATACCAGTCCCCCTGTTCGTCAACCGCATACAGAACATCGCCTCCCGGCCTTTGCAGCCAAATATAGGTATCCGTCGGTATCCGGCGCAGCGGCGTACCAGCTTTCAAGTTCCGAAGCTGTTTCATGAGACCTCGAGTGTACGGACAATTCCGTTATCATCTCCGATTCCGAAGATGCCTTGACGATAACCTTGATATGATCTTGCGGACGGGCGGCCGCAGCAGGGGGAACCGGCCGGATCATACCCAAGCTGATCAAAGCCGCAAGACAGACATGCATCAGGTTGCTCATCGCTTCTCCTCCGTTTCTTTGATCAAAAATACAAGCTTTAGCATTTTCCGCTTTCCACCGTTATATTCCTGAGTTCCCAATGAAAAAGTGAAGAGACGGGGCGTCTGTCCATATCCCTTTTCCTTTTTGTCATAAAATAGAACCATATCTGAGATGGGTAGGTGATGAGCGGGTGCAATATTTGGATATGTTAACCCTTTTGGGTGCAGGAAGCGCGCACCCCGGCGGCTTTGCGGCCACACTGGAACAGCTGCGCCGTTTTCCTCTTCCACCGAAAAGCCGGGTACTCGAAGTCGGCTGCGGCACCGGCAGAACATCCTGCCACTTGGTTAAGCAGGGACACACCGTGACAGGGCTCGACATTCGGCCGGAAATGCTGGCAAAAGCAAGGGTTCGAGCCGAAAATGAAGGCCTGCAGCTTGATTTTGTCGAGGGCAGCATTACGGCTCTTCCGTTTGACGATGATACCTTCGATATCGTGCTGGCGGAATCCGTGACCAATTTTGCCGATATTCCCTCCGCTATCAAAGAATATCACCGCGTGCTGAAGCCCGGCGGCATGCTCTATGATCGCGAGGTTATCATTTCGGAATCTATCCCTGCGGATGTGTTCACGAAACTGACCGCCTTTTTCGGCTTTGGCGGACTGCTTACCGAAGAGGCATGGATCGCTTTGCTTCGGGATCATTTCTCGGATAGCCAGGTGCAGGACCGGTCGGCATTTCAAGAGCATATGGCCGCCGACCAGTCGATTCATCCCGATCTTCATCAAATCATCGATCAGCAGGCCATCCTCGACGCCGCCATCTGGCGTACTTCGCTGGAGCACGATGAGTTGATTCTGGATAATCGGGACTATATAAGCTACGCGCTGTTAATCGCACGCAAATAGGCTAAAGATCGAAAACTATTCAGTCAGGCGGGACCAAGATGAAGAAAATATCTTATATGGAAGCAGCGGAGCGGTTTGTTGCAAACCAATTTCCGTCTTGTGAGGCGGCCATTCTGGCCGGAAGTGTCGTGCAGGGGGGGGCGACCGAAACGTCGGATCTGGATATCGTCATATTGGACGAATCCGGTCCAGGTCCGTTTCGCCGGACATACAAAGCATTCGGTTGGGTGATTGAGGCGTTCGTTCTTACAAAAGAGACATATCGTTATTTCTTCGATCAAGGCATCGAGTGTGCCATTCCGTCGCTGCTTCGAATGTGCGCGGAAGGCGTGCCGATCCGCGGACACGAAACCGTCCTCAGCCTGGCTGAGGAGGCGAGGCGGGACCTGCTCGCCGGTCCTCCCGCCTGGTCCAGACAGGAGTTGGACCAGGCGCGGTACGAAATCGGCGAAGCGCTGCACGATTTGCTCGGCACAGATCATCGCGGCGAGGGCTTGTTTATCGCAGCCAAGCTGGCTGAGGGACTGGCCGCCTTCGCCCTTCGTACCGGAGGACAATGGCTCGGCGACGGAAAATGGATGTACCGCAGCCTGGAACGGTTTAATCCCGATCTGGGCAAGGAACTACTGGAAGCGCTCAACGCATATTACAAGTTCGACCGGAAGGAGCCGCTTGCCGTCCATGCCCTTTCGCTTCTGGAGCCTTACGGCGGGATATTGACGGAGGGCTACAGCGAGGGGGAGATGGAAGGGTTTGGGGATCGAGTAGGAGAGGGCGGCTAACCCCCGTCCTCTCACCTATGAAAACATGGATTTGGTATAGACATGCTTCAGGAAGGCATGAACAGCTTCTGAGAGCATGACATAGGGGTTCAGTTGCAGTCATATCTGAAAAAAAACGCAAGAATACGAAGATAACAAAAAACAGGTCAATCATGGTGGTATCTGACCATAATCGACCTGTTCAATGTAACGCTATGGCGTTAAATAGGGTATACTTTTTCAGCTATTCTGTGCGTACATCTCAATTCATGCAAACTTCCTACAGGTAGAACAAAGGTTATGTTGGTAATCATGAGGTAAAGTGGTTCATTCGTTTGTGGGTAACCCTCCGTTTTGTCATGTAACTACAATCAAATAACGGAAGGTCTATTCAAATCCAAAATGTCAACGTCTGACTCTTCCAATAAATCTTCTAACGCTTCGCTCCCATGTTTTTGGGCGTATACAAACTCTGTATCAGAAATTGGAATTGCCTGTAACCAAGCTACTTTTTTATCTTCAAAATGTAGGGTTTCAAGGTCCTTATCCCATAAAAATAAAATATGTTTTGTGTTTAATTCTGGGTAATACATTTTTACAATGTTAGGGTAAATTGTTCCCGGTGAACATGAATAATCGGAATTGATAACATTAAAAGCACAAGTACTAATAATATTGCCGAATTGTTCATATTCAGCAGGACTAGCACCAACAAACTCAATTCTTAATGGCTTATCTTCAACACTTAATCCGATATCGTAACTTGATAAACCGATAGTTGAGTAAGATACTTCACCACCGCAAGGGGAGTCAACAGACTGAAGTATAGCTATCTTACTTATGTTATTATCATCCCCATAATTAAACACAGAAGCCTTGCCTCCAAATATATCAGCTATATATTTGGCAATTTGTTTTTTTTCGGGCGTTACACTCATCCCTCGTCATCCTCTCTTAATGGACCTGAATAGCTATCCGTGTCATCCTCTAGTTTATGACTTCTATTTGAACTTGGCAATTCGGGGACATAATGGTCAGGATTATTATGTTCATCTAAAAACTGTTTCCTAGAATTTCCTCTCTCAGCCGCACTAATTTGATGTTTTCTAAACTCGTATCCCGGTTTATGACCCATATCCCACGGTTCTTCTTTGTTCATTACTTTTTTAGTGAGTGGGTCTCTTACTTTACCATCACTATCTTTGGCATTATCCCAAACTTTGCCCTAAAGATGACGCCCATGCTGGGCGTACAAATATAAACAGCGGATCGGGAACCCCGATCCGCTGTTTGCACTTCTATTACAAACTGTTATTGGCGAATACAGGCAATACGATTTCGACCGTTGTTCCTTTTCCTACCTCGCTCGAAATAGATACATGACCGCCGTGTCTTTCAATGATTTGAAAGCTGACCATCATCCCAAGGCCTGTGCCGTGCTCCTTGGTCGTAAAAAACGGATGGCCGATCCGCTCCAATTGATCGGCAGGTATGCCGCTGCCTTGATCAATCACACGCACGACAATCCGGTCCTCTTCCAGCTTGTTCGCCCGAACCGTAATGATACCGCCATGCGGCATCGCCTCTACCGCATTTTTCATCACGTTGATGAATACCTGTTTAAGCTGATTCTCATCGCCGTCAATGAAGGGAAGGCTCTGTTCGCATTCCTTGACGATTTCGATACTGTTCATAATCGCTTGAGACTCGACCAATGTCGTGACGTGCTCCAGCAAACGGTGAATGTCTACCGGCAGGTATTGAACCGCCCGAGGCTTGGCCAGAATCAGCATTTCACCCAATATCTGTTCAATCCGGTTGATTTCCGATGAGATGATGTCGTAGTACTGCTGCTTATCCGCCGCTCCCGATTTCAGAAGCTGGATAAAGCCTTTGACGGCGGTCAGCGGATTACGAAGTTCGTGGGCAATTCCCGCGGCCAGCTGTCCGACGAGCGACAGCTTCTCCGAATTTTGCAGCAATTCCTGCGCCTTGCGGGCTTCGCTAATATCTTTTGCAATAATGCGCACGGCATAATGCCCTTCATACCAGGTAGGAACCGCCGAAAACTCCACCTCAACCGGCTCTCCCTGCACGGTAATAAACTTGCCTTTAAACGTGGTAACGAAATCATCGTTACTTAACGTTTCGGTCAGACTGGATGCCGCCTGAAGCACGTCCGGATCAATGAAATCGTGGACCGGTTTGTTCAGCAGCTCGCCCCTGTTGGCGGCTCCCAACAGCCGGACAGCCATTTCGTTCACACAGACCCACTTGCCGTCCTGCTGAATAAGGAGCGCTTCCGGCATCTCTTCAATAAGCCTCCTGTATTTCTCCTCGCTTTTCAGCAGCTCTTCCTCAGCCTGTTTTCTAGTAGTAATATCCCGTCCGACCGTCATAATATTACTGATCTGTCCATTTTCATCCTTGATTAATTTAACCGAATTTTCCATCCATATGTAATTTCCTTTTTTATGTAAGACTCGGCATATATGTATACAATCATCTGTATAACCATCCATGTGCTTACTCTGTATCTGCTGAAAATCCTCTGGATGAATCAATTCGGCAGAATTTCTCCCGATCAATTCCTCCTCATGGTATCCCAGCAGGCGGTGTATAGCCGGAGAGGTATAAAGAATGATACCTTCCGGATCACAATACGAAATAATATCATGCGAATGGACCGCGATCAGCTCGTAAAGCTGCGGACATTTTTGTTCCTGCACCGGAATAATCGGATTTGTCCCCAGTGCTGTATCATTCCCCTGCCGTTCATCATGATTCCGGGAATCCCCCCCGGGCTGGGTCAGGTATAAAATGAACCAGGCCTCCGTACCCGTTTCCTCGCTTACGTATTTGGAAGCCGTTATTCTTAAAGGCACCGCATAGCCTTCCCGGTGGCGCCAGTCGAATTCCATCTGACGGGAGGTGCTTTCACTTGAAAGCAGGTTCAGTTCATCCCAAAACTTCCTCTTGTTTTCCAAGCTGTCGGGGTGGCACAAATCATCGATCATTTGTCCGACAAATTCCGACTCCGAATAACCCAAAATCTGGCATAACGCCTTGTTAGCTGCCAATAAACGGCCGGAAGCGGCTGCCAAAGCCATACCTGCCGGGGAATGATGGAAACTAAGGAGAAACAAGGGGTGATTAATAAGATTGTCTATAGCCATTCCATGCCTCCTGCAATTTTTCCAGCCACTGGTATTATTAAAGAAAACATTCTATGTACAGGCCGGTTTATCCTTCTATTCTAATGCAAAAAATTCATCTTTTGGCTGACAATGAGTGAGCCCTTTCGTTGAAAAACAACGGCGGCGCACAAGCAAGAAGGTAACGGCAGGTTCTTCAAGACGCATGCGCATAAGGTAAAGACTACCCGTGTGCAATGATCGCCAAAAAGGTCCTTCGCGCGAAGCAAAGGACCTTTTTGAGGTGATGAGGTTCTTATATCAATAAAGTGAGAGCGCCAATGTGTCTCTCTCGTTAATCGAATGAAGGATCGCTTCACAGCCTACCACTTCAATACTAATCAACGTTTGAAGACATTTCTTCAGTGCATGTCTTCCCGTCTCTAACTTATTGTCCAACGCCGTCTTCAGCAGCTTTAACGTTTTCTTATTCAAGTTGTCGGCGAAAACGGGGATTTGTTTGTTTTCGATCGTGACGAACACTTTCATCCCTAACACCGTCCCTACATATCAGATTTGCTTATTTATTGATAGGATAAATTACGATTATTAAAATAAGCTTAAAATATTATTACAAATTGTCAACATCTTTTTGCATTTTTTTTAAGAAATGATGCTGACTTGAAAAATCGAATATGATTCTCGTGAAGGACAAACCATATATTCGACAAAGTGTGAGGGAAGCAGGAAGAGTGTCCATTTCCCGGGAAATTCGTCGAGTCATTATTTCGGGCTAATGGAATCAGTTATAGGAAAGCTCCCATTCGCGGCTTACAAGGAATTTTCTGCTGCTAAGCCATATATATCCATGCGGCCACCCCTTGGTGCTTATTGCTTTTAGTTGTTATTATATTATAATAATTATAATTTTCAATAGATACAAACAAATTAAATAACCCTCCTCTTTGCGGCTGGTGAACATTTCTCCACGGCCCATATAGGGGGGATTTGAACATCACATTACACTCCGTCTTCCCATTTTCTCTTCATCCTCGAAAAATGAATGCTGAATATCCCCTTCAAACGCCAGCGATCGTTGCCGATCATGCGCTCCCTGCCTTTTCACCTCCGGCAACTATGGGATTTCCCTCCCATCCGCAACCGGGATCTGATCATGAATAACGCTTGAACATCAGATTAGCTTCATCCATTCTTCATCAAACCTTCATATGATGATCATGACCGTTTTGCATAACACTGATATTATTGAATATAATTAGATTAAGTCTAATTTTAATTTTAAAGGAGGACGCTATGCAAATCACGATCAACGATGCCATTCGTCATTTACAGGCGGCTAATATTCGTATAACAAAACAAAGAGAGCTCATTTTGGAGCATTTATATTTGAAATTATCTCACCCTACGGCTGAAGAATTGTTCGAGTCGATTTATGCCGCTTATCCGAAGTACGTGAGCATGACGACTATTTACAAAAATCTCCGCACGTTAAAGGGGCTGGGGCTGCTGAAGGATTTTCATACTCATCATGGCGATATTCTGCGGTATGATACGAATACCGAGCCTCATCATCATTTGTATTGCGTTCATTGCAGCAAAATCCAGGACTTTACGGCGGCCCTGCCGGAATTAGCCGAATTCGGAAACGGCTTCCGGCCGGAGAACGCCTATCTTGAAGTATCCGGTATATGCGATTCCTGTGAGCGGCTTCAGCTTCAAGGCCAAAGCTTCAAAGTCGCCATTTGAAGGGGAACGTAATCACGAAACTGAAAAAAGCACTCACCGAAAGGAAAGCCTTCCGGCGGGTGCTTTTTGAACGTTCACTTGCTTATTCCGATTATTTCCAAGGCAGCAGTTTGCGTTCAAGCCACTGAAGTCCCCGATTGAAGAGAAGGCCTAACAAAGACAGGAGCAGAACCCCAACCATCAGCTTCGTCGTAATCATCAAATTCCCGTAATGCAGAATCATCGATCCGATTCCTTGTTGAGCCGCGATCATTTCCGCCGATACCAGAAGCAGTAAGGAGGTACCGGCCGCGAGCTTAAGCCCGGCGAAGATCATCGGCAGGGCCCCGGGAAGAATGACCTTCCGAATGACGTTCAGATGGCTGGAGCCGAACGTAACCGCTGCTTTGATCCATATGGGATCCACGTTCTTGACGCCCGAGAATGTATTGATCACCACGGGAAAAAATACACCAAGGGCAATCATTGTAAACTTGGGCGCTTCCCCGATCCCGAGCCATAGAATAATCAAAGGCAGCAAAGCAATTTTCGGAATCGGATAAATGGAATACACCACAGGCGAAAGTACAGCGTCTGCCCAGCGCGAAAAGCCCAGAATGAGCCCGATCAGAATGCCGCTGACCGCGCCAATGCCATACCCGACGATAATCCGGGACAAGCTGGCCAGGATGTTCTCATGCAGCTCACCGCTGGACAGCATCTCCCAGCCGTCCGATAAAATCAGCGTCGGAGCAGGCAGGAACAATGGCGGCACAAGCCCCAGCCGGCAAATGATCTCCCACAGAAGCAGGAGACCGACAATACCGAGCACGGACGCATAAGCCGGTATTTTCTGCTCCAGGAAGGATACGCGGTTGCGAATCACATGCCGCTGCAGTCCTTGTGCCGAAGCATGGGCAGTCCTTTCCGGTATCGATTCATTTGATGCTTGACTCATGCCCTAACCCTCCTTCAGCGCTTCCTGTGCATCATGCCGGATCAGCTGCCAGATTTCATTTGCGTACCGCTCGAAGGCCGCGCGATGCTCTTCCCGGTCTCTTCCGGTCTTGGGAAGATCGATATGAATCACTTCCTTGATTTGTCCCGGATGACGGGAAAGCACGATCACCCGGTCAGCCAAATAGACCGCCTCTTGAATATTGTGCGTGACATATAAAGTGCTTAATCGGGTACGGTTCCAGATGGAAAGCAGCTCCTCCTGCATCAGCGTACGCGTCTGCGCATCCAACGCGGAGAACGGTTCGTCCATCAGCAGCAAATCCGGTTCGACGGCAAGCGCCCTGGCAATGCCCGCGCGTTGACGCATCCCGCCCGACAACTGTTTGGGATAAGCCGATTCAAATCCCGTGAGCCCGACCATATCGATATAATATTTGCCTTTTTCCTGCTGCTCCTGCTTGCTCGCACCCTGCTCTTCCAGACCGAACACCACATTCTCGTAAACCGTCCTCCAGGGAAAAAGCGCAATTTCCTGAAAAACGATGCCGAGCCGGGGAGGTTTGTCCGAAGATAAACCCTCAAAATATACCTCTCCTCCCGAAGGAGACAGCAACCCGCCGACAATATTGAGAAGTGTAGACTTCCCGCATCCGCTGGGACCGACCAATACCACAAACTCTTGCTCTTCAATCGTAAAGTTGATATTTCTAAGAGCGGTAACCTCTCGCTTCTTCGAGTCGATAAACCGTTTCTCCACGTTGTCCACTACGATTCTCATGGCATTATTTCTCCAGCTTGCTGAGCGCTTCGTCCAGCAGAGCAGTATTAACAATCTCTTGGGTGTCGATGGCTTTGTCGATCAGCTTCTCTTTGGCATACCATTCTACCTGCGTTTTGATGTCTTCGGCCAAAAGCTTCCCGTCACGATCGATATAAGGAAGTCCTTGCTTCACGACTTCTTCGGGTTGGTCCGTGTATTTGGCAACGATCTTAACCACTTCATCATAATTGGCTCCCGGTACGAGCTTGCCGTCTTTTTTGGTCAGCACTGCATCGTAGTAATAGCGTGTAGCTTTGGCATACGCCTTCAAAAAGCGTACGGCCGCATCCTGGTTGCCCGCCAGCTTGGGTGAGAAGAAAATACCGGAGGTTTGATACTCGATTTCGTCTCCTACCTGAGCGATGACTTTACCGTAACCTTCCTTCACTACAGCGGTGATGTTCGGCTCATTCAGCATAACCGCATCCACCTGCTTGCTCTTGAGCGACTCCATCAAGCCTTTAATACTGTTCAAAGGCACCAATTGAACATCCTTCAGCGTCAGTCCGTGCTTTTCAAGCAGGCGTCCGGCCATGTAATGATAGGTTGATCCGGTTTGTGTAATACCGATTTTCTTTCCTTTCAATTCCTCAATCGCTTTGACCGGAGAATCGGATGGAACCATCAGGGCTGTAGAAGAATAGCCTTCCTGCTCTCTGCCTTTGTCGGCAACAATCACGAGCTTTTGCCCGCCGGCTACCATGTTGTACAAGCTTGCCGTAATTCCGGTTGCCCCCACATCCACGCTTCCTCCTGCAGTGGCTACAGCAATCGGCTGCGCCGCATCGAACCATTTGGCTTTCGCGTCGATATTTTCCTCTTGAAAGAATCCTTTCTCAAGCCCGATAAATAATGGCGCGGAACTGGCCAGCTTGAGCATGCCGATTTCTACCGATACCGCTTCCGTTTGCGTTTTGGCGGATTCTGTTGCGTTCCCCGGTGCTGCTTCCTTATTCCCGCAGCCTGCAAGAGCAGTGGTGATGAACAGCACTGCAGTCAATGCGAAGAGTGATGCTTTTTTCATTCTGTTAACCCTCCAGTTTTTCTAGTTGATTTTGGGGCAAATCTTATACGCATTCGACACGTATTTGCAATATTCCTTCAAAGCTTCTAAATTTATGGCATGACCGGGTCGAATGGTATGTGCTAATGTAAATCAAAGTCATGAAATCAACAGCCGGCTTTTCCTCCTTCAAGTCTTGTGCTGCGGCATGTCAATTACCTCCGCATAAGAAATAGACCGCTCCGCCCAAGGACCCGGTCTACGGTCTGCAGCTCTTATGATAACACTGCACAGTCTGGTACTTCAAGCCAGATCGCAATCCTCCTTCATTTTTTGTCGATAACCCGGAACGACGCGGTTGCCATCGAGCACAAAATGTTATTTTCGTTCTTTAGCGTTGCCTGGGTGGTAATCGTTCTGGCTGACATATGAACGATTTCCGCCACCGCCGTCACTTTGCCCTTGCCTGCCGGCGCGGTAAAATGCATATTCAAGCCCGAAGTGACGACATCGCTGTCCGGACGGGCGGTCATCGCTGCAAGACCCATCGCGGTATCGAGCAGCGACGTATGCACGCCTCCGTGAAGAATGCCGATGAAATTCAGATGGTGCTCTTTCACATCCAGCGTGACGATGGCCCTATGTTCGTTCCATTCCACCAATTCACAGCCCAGATAGCCCCAAAAGGTATGCTGAGCCTCCTCCAGCATGCGTTCGATTTTTTTTGAATTTGTTCAGTATTCACAGTATCTCTCCATTCGGCGGCCAGACGTTCCTGCCCCAGTGTTCGAGCTCCTTTGCTTTCAAGGACTCTTCTTCCTTCCGGACAATATAAGTTTACACCGTTTCACCGCGGAAGGGGATCGGCACGCCCAAGGCGGCGGCTTCTTCCCTATCCGATGCATAAACGGCGCCTCCTCGATTTCCCGGGGAACCTATTGAAGCCTCCGGCAATAATTCTGTCTCTCATACGGTCCTTGATATCATAATACCCTTTCTCGTCCATTCGCGCCATATCCGCCGCATATATCCAACCATCTTCCGGCATACGGCACGCGGCCGGGATCCTTCAGATGGTTCCATCGGATTAGCGCACGAATTTCTCCGACTCCAACACTCTGGCGGCGATTTGCCGCTTTAGCCCCACCGTATTGACCGGCGTACGGCGGGCCAGCTTCTTTAATACGGAAAGCTGAGTGCGTAACACGTCTCCGGTCTCTACTGCCGACAGTGTCTCTTTGGCAAGCGACTCTATCCTTTCGAACGCCTCATGCACGAAGACCCTTGTCATATCGATGGCGCATGCCGTTTTGTCTTCGCCCTGTTTTGCGATCCGTTGTCGGGTACGAAGGAGTGAGCTTTCCATAGCATAGATCTGAATCATCATATCCGCCAGATGGCTGAGCGCTTCCTGTTCCTGCTCAAGCTGCGTCTGATATTTCTGGACGGCGGCTCCGCCCGTCATCAGAAATATCTTTTTGGCCATGGAAACCAGGTGCGTTTCTTCCTCTAATATGCCCTCAAACCGCTGCCCCGAAACGACCTGAAGCAGCTCCGACTGAAGCGCCTGCACTTTCTGGATGAGCGGCAGCTCGCCCTTCATGGCGCGTCTCATCAGCGTGCCGGGGATGAGCAAACGATTGATTTCATTCGTCCCTTCAAAGATGCGGTTGATCCGCGAATCACGGTATATGCGCTCGATTTTGTATTCCTGGATAAAACCGTAGCCGCCGTGAATCTGCACGCCTTCATCCGCTACGAACTGGAGGGTTTCCGAACCAAACACCTTATTGATGGAGTACTCCAGCGCATACTCGGCTATCGCCTTGGCGGACTGGACTCCCGCTTCCGGACTGCCGTGATCGATATCGCTGAGCCCCGCATCCATCAAGCCCGCCGTGCGGTAGACCATGCTTTCAAGCGCATAAGTACGAACATTCATTTCGGCCAGCTTCTTGCCGATGAGCGGAAAGGAGGAGATTGGTTTGCCGAATTGCTTGCGTGCATTGGCATATTTGGCGGATATTTCGATTGCATCCTTCGAGGCGCCGAGACAGCCCGCGGCCAGCTTGAAACGGCCGATGTTCAGTATATTGAAGGCGATTAAATGGCCTTTGCCCGCCTCCCACAGCAGGTTTTCCACGGGAACCTTTACATCTTCAAGGATGAGCGCGCAGGTGGAGGACCCTTTGATGCCCATCTTCTTTTCCTCCGGACCGATGCTTACGCCTTCCATCTTCCGCTCCACTATGAAGGTGCTGAAGTCCTTTCCGTCCACCTTCGCATAAACGATGAAAATATCCGCGAAGCCCGCGTTGGTGATAAATTGCTTCATCCCGTTAAGGACGTAATAGCGGCCGTCCTCCGATAGACGCGCCGTCGTTTTCGCGCCAAGCGCATCCGAGCCCGATGAAGGCTCGGTCAGGCAGTAGGCCGCGATGAGCCTGCCGCTGGCCAGATCGGGCAAATATTTCTTTTTCTGCTCCGGCGTGCCGAAATAAACGATCGGGAGAGTGCCGATGCCGACATGGGCACCGACGGACAGTGCGAAAGAAGAGGCTTTGGACAACCGCTCACTGATCAGTGTCGTGCTGACTTTGTCGAGTCCGAGTCCGCCCAGCGCTTCCGGCACATCCGCGCCCAGAAGTCCGAGCTCGCCGCTCTTTTTCAGCAGCTTCAAGGTCAGCTCGTAGTTCAGCTTCTCAATTTCCTCATCGACCGGAAGCACTTCGCCTTCCACGAAATCTGCCGTCGTCTCCGCAATCATACGCTGCTCCGCCGTCAGTTCATCCGGTGTAACGATGGCTTGACAGTCCAGGTCTTCCAAGACAAAACCGCCGCCTATCACTTTGTCCGCCATATCCATCTCTCCTCCATCGTATGATATTTCAACCCGCTATTTCGGGTACACTTCAAACACACCGGCCGCCCCCATGCCGCCGCCGATGCACATCGACACCACACCATAACCTCCGCCGCGGCGACGCAGCTCGTAGATCAGGCCTGCCGTCAGCTTCGTACCCGTGCAGCCGAGCGGATGACCGAGAGCAATCGCGCCTCCGTTGACATTCACCAGGCTCTCATCCAGCTGAAGCTCCCGGATAATATGCACACATTGAGAAGCGAACGCTTCATTGATTTCAAAGAGCCGGATATCCTCCAGGCCGAGACCCGCGCGCTCAAGTGCCATGGGGATCGCCTCTACCGGTCCGACGCCCATGATTTCAGGGTTCACCCCCGCCAGGGCGAACGAGCGAAAGGCAGCGAGCGGCGAAAGTCCCAGCTTCTCCGCTTTCTCCCGGCTCATCACGAGTACGGCCGCTGCACCGTCGCTCATCTGCGAGGCGTTGCCCGCGGTAACGGAGCCGCCCGCTTTGAACGCCGGCTTCAGCTTGGCCAGTCCCTCCAGCGTCGTATCCGGACGAATCCCTTCGTCCATATCCAGTACAACCGGCTTCTCCCAAGGCTTGCCGTTATCGCCAAAGCCTCTGAGCGACGTGTGAACCGGAACGATCTCTTCCTTGAAGGCTCCGGACCGGACGGCCGCTGCCGCTTTGCGGTGGCTCGACATCGCGAACCGGTCCTGATCCTCGCGGGAAATGCCGAAGCGGTCTGCCACATTCTCCGCCGTGTGGCCCATGCCGATATAGGCCTGCGGCATCTCCTGCACGAGCTTCGGATGCGGCGACAGCTTGAAGCCGGTCATCGGCACGCGGCTCATGCTTTCCACGCCGCCTGCGATGATGATATCGGCGCCGCCCGCGATAATGCGCTCGGCTGCAAAAGCGATCGACTGCAGGCCCGACGAACAGAACCGGTTGATCGTCAAGGCCGGCACCGTCGAAGGGAATCCGGCGTACAGCGACATGATACGGGCGAAATTCAAGCCCTGCTCCCCTTCGGGCATCGCGCATCCGATGATGATGTCCTCCACGTCCTCTTTCTTCACGCCCGGCACCCGGTCAACGACAGCCTGAAGCACCGTTCTCCCCAAATCCTCCGCCCGGGTATGGGCCAAGCTGCCTTTTTTCGCCCGGCCTACCGGGGTGCGGACAGCGGAAACAATGACGGCTTCTCTCATGAGCGTTCACCTCTCCTCGATTCGCTTAGTTGCGCAACGGCTTGCCTTTGGAAAGCATATGCTGCATACGCTGCTGCGTTTTCGGTTCGCCGCAAAGGCTGAGGAACGCTTCGCGCTCCAGATCCAGCATGTATTGTTCGGTCACCATGGTTCCCGCAGGAACGTCCCCGCCGGCAAGCACATGAGCCAGCTTGCCGGCAATCAGCAGATCGTGGTCGCTGATATACCCGCTTTGCCGCATGGTATATGCTCCGAGCTGCATAACCGCCTTTCCGTCTGCGCCGACCACCCGGATTTTTTCTTTCGGCGGCAGTACATACCCCTCATGCACGAGCCGAAGTGCCGATTGCTTGGCTTCATGGATCAAGCGCTCCTGATTTGCGACGATCCTGTCTGAGGCACGAAGGTAACCGATTTTCCGGGCATCGTGGGCGCTTGTCGACACCTTGGCCGTGCCGATATTCATGAACAGCTCGTTGATGTGCGGCTGCAAATCCGCCTCCGGATTTGGATTCGCCCGGCTTAGCCGCAGCGCCAGCTCCTTGCAGCCCCCTCCCGCGGGAATCAATCCAACCCCTGTTTCCACCAGACCGTAATAGGTCTCCGCGTATGCGCACACCTCGTCAGCCGGCAGACAAGCCTCGACGCCGCCTCCCAAGGTCATGTGGTGAGGAGCGGCAACAACGGGTTTTTCAAAACCTTTGAGCTGCATCATCGTATTCTGGAAAATTCGGATAATGCTGTCGATCTCCTCCCACTCTTCGTTCTGCGCTTCCATCAGCAGCAGCATAATATTGGCGCCGACGCAGAAATTGCGGCCTTGGTTTGCGATGATCAGCGCGTCGTAATTTTGGCGCACCTCTTCCACACTTTGCTGAATCATAAACAGAATATCGGCGCCGATCGCGTTGTTGGGCGAATGGAATTCCAGGCACGCCACGCCGTCGCCCACATCAATCAAGCTGGCGCCGCTGTTGGCGCGGATGATCTTGTTCTGCTCCTTCAAGCTGCGCAGCGAAATGTTCTCGGCAGGCTGATCGGCCGCTTTATATTCCCCTTTGTATACGTAAAATGATTTCCCGTTGGCATGCTGATAGAACGATTCCTTCCCGGATGCAATCCATTCCTTGACCCATACCGGTATGCGCTCCCCCTCCTTCTCCATTCGTTCGACGGATTTTACGAGCCCGATCGCATCCCACGTTTCAAACGGCCCCAGCTCCCAATGAAAGCCCCATTTCATCGCCTTGTCGATATCCGCAATCGAATCGGCGATTTCCCCGACTTTGTCCGCCGAATAAAGCAGCGTTTTCTTCAAAATGTCCCAGGCAAGCCCGGAATAGCGATCCTTGGCGTCGAGCAGCGCCTTCGTCTTTTCCTTGGCTCCTTTGGCCGTTTTGGCCGCCTCAAGCGAGGGGGATGCCGGCTTCCTGCTCTTGCCGTAAGCCATCGCGCCCAAATCGAGGGACAAAATTTCACTGCCCTGCTCTCCCTTGACCTTCTTATAAAAGCCCTGACCGGCCTTCTCGCCGATCCACCCGAAAGACACCATGTCCTTTAGCACCTGCGGCACTTGAAAAGCCTGTTTTTCCGGACCGTCGTCCAATTTTTCATAGACATTATTCGCTACATGCACAAAGGTGTCCAATCCCACAAGATCCAGCGTCCGAAAGGTGGCGCTTTTCGGCCGGCCCATGGCCGGGCCTGTGACGGCGTCTACTTCGTCAACGGTATAGCCTTTGTCGATCATCGTTTGCAGCGTGACCAATAAACCGTAGGTTCCGATTCGATTGGCGATAAAATTCGGTGTATCTTTGGCTACCACCACGCCTTTGCCAAGTCTTTTCCCGCAAAATTCCGTCAATCGGGCCACAATATCCGGATCGGTCGTTTCACCCGGAATGATTTCCAGCAGCTTCATATAGCGCGGAGGATTGAAGAAGTGCGTGCCGAGAACGTGCCGTTTAAACGCTTCGCTCCGGCCTGCTGTCATCCCGTCGATGGAAATGCCCGACGTATTGGAACTCACAATGATCCCCGGCTTCCAATGATTTTCGATTTTGGCCAGCAGCTCCCGCTTTATATGCAGGTTTTCCACGACCGCTTCGATGACCCAATCGACGTCCCGAATTTTACCGAGATCGTCCTCCAGGTTCCCCGGCGTAATCCGGCTGAGGAAGGCGTCGTCATACAGCGGCGACGGTTTGAGTCTGGTCAGTCCGGAAAGCGCGTTTGCCGCCAGGCGGTTGCGGACGGCCGGATGCTCCAGCGTCCATCCTTTGGCTTCTTCATCCGGCGTCAATGCTGCCGGAACGATGTCCAGCAGCAGGCTGGGAATGCCCGCATTGGCGAGATGGGCGGCAATGCCCGCCCCCATGACGCCTGAGCCGATCACGGCAGCTCTATTGATGTTTGTTGCCATGCGCCTCTTACCTCCTGTACCTGTTATTGTTCTTGGACTTTGGCATGACCGAATACCGCTCTGTAACCCCTTACATCTATTGTTATTCCATTTATACAAGAACCATTGACAACGGTTAGCGGATTTCATAAGATGGAATCAGAAAATGAATGAATATTCATTCATAATTTATTTCAATCTTATCACCGGGGTGCGAAGATGACAAGTAAAAAAATAAACAATAAATTCCATTTGATCCTGGACGCGGCTGTCAAAATCTTCGCCGAAAACGGCTATCATGGATCGCAAGTGTCGAAAATTGCCCGCGAAGCCGGCGTCGCTGACGGAACCATTTATTTATATTTCAAAAACAAGGAGGATATTCTCGTGTCGCTTTTTCGGGAACGGCTGGGCGAGTTGGTGGGCAAGTTCAAGGAAAGCGTCGAAGCGTCGTCCACGGCCGATGAAGCGCTCCGCAAAATATGCGAAATTCATTACACCGAGCTGGAGCAAAACACGGACCTCGCTTACGTTACCCAAATTGAATTGCGGCAAAGTTCATTGGAGCTGCGCAAAGCCATAGGTCAAGCAGTCAAACCATATATTCAATTAATAGAAGCCGTACTGGTCAAAGGCATGGAAGAAGGAACCTTCCGCCAAGGGCTGGATGTCAAATTAACGCGGCTGCTGATCTTCGGAGCCATGGATGAAGCCGTCACCTCCTGGCTGATCTCAGGACGCAAATATTCGCTGAGCAAGCAGATCGAACCGACCGTCGAGTTTTTCCTTAAGGCCCTTAAGCCTTGACCTTCTTCTGCCATTTACCTTGGAAAGGGGAAATCCGGATGAATGTGTATGTGATGCTGAAGCAGACGTTTGATACGGAGGAAAAGATCGTCATTGCCAATGGAAAGATCTCGGAAGAAGGCGTCAAATTCGTCATGAATCCTTACGACGAATATGCTGTGGAAGAGGCAATCCGCATAAAGGAGCGGTTCGGGGGACGCATTGTTGTCGTTTCCGTCGGGCCCCAACGCGCTTCCGAGGCGCTGAGGACCGCGCTTGCCATGGGCGCGGACGAAGCCGTCCTGATTTCGGACGACCGCATTTCCCAGGACGAATATGTGGTATCGGAAGTTCTCGCCGCATATTTCGCGGATAAGACGTATGATGTGATTCTCGGCGGCCATTTTTCCATCGATAACGGCGCAGGTCAGGTGGCCGTGCGTTTGGCGGAGCTGCTGCATCTTCCTCACGTATCCTCCGTTATCAAGCTGGAGCTTTCCGCCGGAACCGCCAAAGCAGAGCGCGATGCCGAAGGCAATGTGGAGCTGCTGGAGGTATCTCTTCCGGCACTGTTCACCGCCCAGCAGGGGCTCAACGAACCGCGATACCCGTCCCTGCCCGGCATCATGAAGGCAAAGAGGAAGCCGTTTCAACAGCTGACGCTTGATGATCTGTCCGTGACACCAGAGGCTCTTATACCCAAAACGTCGTTAATCGGGCTGTTTCTTCCTCCGGCAAGACAGGCCGGACAAATATTGCAGGGCGAAATGCCTGAACAGGCAGCCAGGCTTGTCGAACTGCTTCGCACGCAATCCAAGGTCATTTAGACAGCCTGTGAAGGAGGAAATATCCATGAGCAGAACGTATGCGATCATTGCCGAGCATCGTGACGGAAAGCTGCGTCAGGTCACTCTGGAAGCACTTCAAGCAGCGCAAATCGCGTTACCGGAAGGGGGCCGTATTACGGCCATTATCATGGGAAGCCAAGTGGATTCTCTGGCCGATGAGCTCGCCGCCTATCCCTTTGCAGACATTCATCTGATCGAGCATGACAGCCTTCGGCATTACCATCCGGAGGCTTATCTTGCTGCGCTTGCCGGCGTTCTTGATACGATTCGTCCGGACGCCGTGTTCATAGGACATACGGCTGTCGGGCGCGACCTTGCCCCTGCCATCGCTGCGAAGCTGAAAGCCGGCCAGCTGTCGGATGTCATTGCGGCCGAGTCGTCCGGCGAAGGGATCCTATTCACCCGGCCCGTATATGCAGGGAAAGCCTTTGAGAAAAAAAGGTTTACCGATTTCCCATGGGCTGTCACCATAAGGCCTAACAATTTTCCCGCAGTCCCGACAGCCGGCGGAGCGAAAGCCCCCATCGTGAAAACCGCTTACTCCCCTCCCCCGACCCTTCGATCCGTGGTGAAAGACGTTGTCCTCAAGACGTCAGGCAAGGTAGATCTGACAGAGGCGCAAATTGTCGTATCCGGCGGCCGCGGGGTCAAGAGCGCGGATGGCTTCAAGCCTCTCGAAGAGCTGGCGGAGGTATTAAATGGGGCCGTCGGCGCATCGCGTGGCGCATGCGACGCCGGATATTGCGATTACGCCTTGCAAATCGGCCAAACCGGCAAAGTCGTGACGCCGGAAATTTACATCGCCTGCGGCATCAGCGGCGCCATCCAGCATCTGGCCGGCATGAGCCAATCGCGCATCATCATCGCCATCAATAAGGATCCGGAAGCCCCTATTTTTAAAATGGCCGATTACGGCATTGTCGGAGATTTGTTCGAGGTTGTTCCCCTGCTCATCCGGGAATTCAGGAAAGTACTGGAATAACGAACACAAAGCCCGTCAGGCGTTTAGCCGGCGGGCTTCTCGTTTCGGACATTAAGGACCCAGCAGTTTTTGAAGTCCTAAAGTCGTCCAAGGGATATAGGTGATAATCATAAGAATAAGACATGAAATAATTAAGAACGGAATTAAGCTTCGCGTAAGCCTCTCGACTGAAACGTTCGCAACCGCTGAGGTCACAAACAGGATGGATCCGACCGGAGGGCTGATCAGCCCTAAAGTTAAGTTAATGACCATGATCACACCCAGGTGGATAGGATCAACCCCATAATGAACGGCTATAGGTAAAAGAATTGGAGTTAACAGGATCAAAGCCGGCACTCCCTCCAGAACGGTACCTATGAGCAGCAGCAGCAGATTGACCAATAACAAAAAGACGAACTGGTTATCCGCTACGGCCAGGAAAGCATCGGTAATCAGCTGGGGAATTTGATTGAAATTCAAGACCCAACCGAAAATATCGGACATCGCCAATAAAAAGGTGACAGTCGAGGTGGTGATAATGGTTCGCACCAGAATGCCCGGCAAATGCTTCCATTTCAACTCCTTATAAACAAAACCGCCGACCAGAAATGCAACCAGAACCGCAACCGCCGCCGATTCCGTTGCTGTAAAGATCCCCGTAGTAATCCCAACCATAATGAGCACCGGAATGCTCAAGGCAGGCAGCACATAAACGGTACCTTTCAGCACCTGGGACCAACTGGATCGATCGGATCTCGGAAAATTTCGTTTTTTGGCAATCGTGTAAATATATAATCCAAAGCCCAGACCAAAAATAATACCGGGCAGAATCCCTGCCAAAAACAAGCTGCCGATCGATACGCCCGCCGTTACTCCGTATATAATGAACGGCATGCTGGGGGGAATGAGCGGAGCTACAACCGATGCGGATGCGGTAAGCGCACTGCTGAAATCCCGGCTGTACCCTTCCTTTTCCATTACCGGAACCACCGTTTTGCTCATCACCGCCGTTTGTGCGGTGGATGATCCGATAATCGTGGCGAGAAACATGTTGGCTACGACATTAACATAAGCAAGCCCACCGCGAAAATGTCCGAATATGACTTTGGCAAATTCAAGCAAACGATTGGTAATCCCGCCTTGATTCATAAATTCGCCCAATAGAATAAACATCGGGATCGCTACAAGGCCGAAATTTTGCAATCCGTTAAACAGCTTGGACGGCATAGACTGTAAAATAGTGAGATTGCCCGTCGTTAACACGTAGATCAGTGTCGTAAGACCCAGCACGATCGCAATCGGCACCCCAATAAACATTAATGCAAAAAAACCGATCGCTGTAGTCATTTAGCATCCCCCCTTGCCCTAAAAATATATGCCGACACTAATTTGTTGATATGATCGATAGTAAATACAATAATGCACAGCATAGATATAGGGACGACGGAATACAAAATCCACAAATTGATGGGAATCGTGGCTGAAAGTTGATTGACCACACTGGGACTCTTAACCCACAGGATAGAGTAGTAGCCAATCACCGCTGCAAACAGTAAGGTGCATAAATGAATAAAGATGTCCGTAATCAGCCTGAACTTGGGGGAAAGACGGTCAATGAGGAAGGTGACCGCCGCCATATCGGCACGTTTAACCCCTAAGCTCGCGCCTAAAAAAGTAATCCAACAAAATAGGTACAATGATAACTCATCGGCCCAGAAAATCGGATGGTTTAACACATATCGAAACATAACCGCAACGATCATGTTAAACGTTAATACGACTCCTATGGCTACACTGACCCAAATCAGTAACCTGTCAATGATGTTAGCTATAGTAGAGATGATATTGGGTTTGGGTTGAATTTGTTGGATTTCTTCCATAGAACAGATACCTACTCTTTCGAAATCTCTTTAGCTTTTTCTAGGAACTTGCCGATTTCCGGAGCCTTTGCAATCCACTTATCCTGAACCGCCTTAATGTATGGTT
Organism: Paenibacillus sp. JMULE4; assembly: GCF_013337105.1. Taxonomy (NCBI): domain Bacteria; kingdom Bacillati; phylum Bacillota; class Bacilli; order Caryophanales; family Paenibacillaceae; genus Paenibacillus; species Paenibacillus sp. JMULE4. Next base: position 218,791 of record NZ_SGWF01000018.1, on the reverse strand, counting down.
CAAATTCCGCTTTGTTGGTTAATTGATGCGTAGTCAGTCCAAATTTTGTGCTGGCGTTTGCGAGCAAATCTGCCTCATTCTTTTCCACATATTCAACATTGTATTTCATGGCTACATCAACCGCATCTTCTATCAGCTTTTTATCTTCATCGGACAATCCGTTCCATCTGTCTTTGTTGATCAGAATGCCGCCTGCCCAATACATATGTTTGCTCGGCGTCATGTTCTTGGCAATCTCCGTCAATTTCTCGGAAATGACCGACTCCGTATCGATATCCACACCGCCGATTACGCCGGTTTGCAGTGCCGTATACACTTCGGTTAGCGGCATTGGGGTCGGGCTGACTTTGAGCGAAGTCAAGAAGTCAAGAATGGTTGGGCTCGGGGTCGTTCTCAGCTTAAAGTTCTCCAGATCCTTAATTCCTGTCACCGGCTTCGTAGCCAAGAAGTATCGGAAACCGGAGCTTGCATAGCCTAAGCCTTTGACATTGTCATTCGTTAATGTATCAAATAAGGCCATGGATTCCGGGCTTGTCCACAATTCGTAAGCTTGCTTGTGGTCATTCACCAGGAAAGGCATTAACCATGCGCCAAAGGCAGGGGAAGAACTGCTCAATTGAGCTGTGGTGATGATCGCCATATCCAGAGATCCGGTATTTAACTGCTGCATCATATCGGTTTCGTTACCCAATTGCCCTCCCGGGAACAATTGAACGGTAATCCGGCCGTTGGTTTTGGCATTAAGCTCTTCACCTATTTTCCATGCCGTTTGGGCGAGTCCGCTGTTCTCCTTCGTAATGTTGGCAAATTTCAATACCAGCTTTTGTTGATTCTTCCCGTCATCACCGCTGCTTGTCCCACCGGCGCTCTCGCCTCCGCCACCGCATGCAGCAAGCAAGGACGCAATCATGATCCCGATTGCCGCGGTTTTAAACACTTTTTTTGTTTTTCTCATTCTGTAAGCCTCCTAACTTAATGTGCACACATGATACAAGAGTAAAAATAGTTCTATATACAGGGCTGGTTTAACCAGTCTGAATAGAATCCAAATCGCAGCTACCCTTCATGGAAAGGGTGTAAAAGCCAGGGTGTAAAAGCCCATGAGCGGAGGCAACCTGCAGCCATTAGCGGCACTCATCGTGCTTCTTCCCTTTGTCACGTTGCAATCGCAAATCTTTGCCAGGCACGTCCGTACTTCAATCCGTCATTTTCACAATAAGACCTGCTATATACCTATATCGGCATTCCTGCTGCCTTTTTTTCTATCATTTTGACCATTTTTTGCAAATGGTTTTATCACGCATGAATTTTATTGGCCTTTGGAATAATAACGTACCTCAAACGTCTTACAGCCATTTGGAGATATCCAAGGGCCGTGCTTCATACCCGGAGGCCGGCAAGCTACCATTCCCGCTGTAAATTCCTGATTGAGCGTCAGGTCAATCAAGGAGCCTTCGATCACGTAAAGCTCTTCCCAAAAATCATGAATTTGCACACCGTTCGGAGTGGTGTCCGTGCCCGGTTCGAAGATAAGAATCCGTGTAGCCACTCCCGTTTCCGGGTCCTTCGCAATCACTCGTTCACTTAGACCCTTTACGTTGGTAAAAGGCTTTTGTTCAAATTTCGTATAATCGGTAAATTCCAGTTCCGGTTTTGCCATTGTTAATCCACCTCTGAGTCCTTTAAAATTTTGGTTTCATAATTTATGGTAAGTTTTCTATTGTTTATCTTATCATGAAGTTCCGCCTTGAAAATACCTCCAAAGTAAAATTTTTCAGTTTTCAAGGGAAGCGTTCCGCAATACAGTGCAATACCAGGGCTGTCATACCCGCGCTGCTTTACCAATTCAAGCAAATCCATCGGATTCAAAAAGGCGCCAAGCGTACCTGATTGATACAGCACTTCTTCTCCGTCAACTTGAACCCAGCTGTTCAGCTCAATCTCGTCCCAGTGTTCGGAAATCGACTCAAACGTCCACAATTGCTTGGAAATGATTTTGGCGCACACCTGTTTTGACTTCTGAATCGATACGGCCTCAAGCACACGATCGGTATGGTCACTGCCCAAACCGATATACCAGGTGCCGTCGATATCCAGCAGTACGACCTCCGCCTCGCCGCTGCTGTCATTGCCGACAACGCTGATCACGTCAGTATTGCTTAATAATTCCGGCGCCAGGTCGTACATCATCGGAACCTGCCGGGGAGCCGGTATCCCCAATTCTTTTAATTCTTCAATATGGTGTTTGACCGCTTCCTGGTCTTTATTGGTATATCCCGCTATAACCAATCTTTGCGGTACAAAATTTAATATTTTTCTCTCGTGCTGAAATTCCATGTCTGTATCTATCCTCCCGGGTTTATCATTATAAAACGCGATGTTTTAGAGAAGGGAAGACTTCACGAATTTGGTCCACTTGCTCAGGATGGATTTCAGTTTTCACAATCGTTTCGTGTTCCCCGCCGGATGCGACAACCGTTCCCCATGGATCCACAACTCGGCTGTGGCCCCCCATGAAGACGTTTCTTGTCGTTCCGACGCAATTGCAAGAGATGAGGAAGCATTGATTCTCCAATGCTCTGGCTGAATTAAACAGCTGCCAATGCGCCAAGCGGGAATGCGGCCATGCCGATGTAACGAGCAGCAGCTTGGCGCCTGCGTCCACCTGCTTACGGTATAATTCAGGAAAGCGCAGATCATAGCAGGTGGTGAGTCCGACGCGTCCGAATTCGGTATCGTAGACTCCAATGTCTTCTCCCCGCGTCAACAATTCGCCTTCCAATGAACCATAGCGGAACAAATGGATTTTGCGGTACGTACCCACGATGGCTCCCGTCCGGTCAAATAACACGCTCGTGTTATAATACTTATCCCCGTCTTTCTCCACAAAGCTTCCGGCAAACAAGTACGCGTTCATTTCTTTGGCTTTTGCGGAAAACCGCTTTACGAACGGGCCGTCCATAGGTTCGGCTTCCGCCTTGTAGCGGTCAAACGAGAAATACCCGGTAGCCCAAATCTCAGGCAGCACGATCAAATCGCTGCCCTTGGCCTGATCCAGCAGACCATCCGCCCGTTCGATTCTTTGTTCTTTCGTTTCGCTGTCCTTGATTTCTAATTGAATGGATGCTACTTTCATGCCCTCAGTTCCTTTCTGTTAAGCAGATCCGGAATTATCCTACCTCGATTTCTTTTTCCGTTTTTGCCGTTTCATTCCCAGGCAGCCCGTAGCTTGCCAGGAAGCGGTCAACGATAGCAACCGGCTCTCCGTATCCGTAATTGCGGAACGAGTACCCTTTAACCACAAACGGAGCTCCGTTGTAGAACATTTCGTACTGCTGGTGGCGTCCGCCGAACTCAGATCCGATAATGTCCCAGGCCAATTTGAACAGTTTTACTTTTTCCTCCCCTTTGGCCCCTGTGGAGGAACGGATATATTTTCTCATGTCGTCTTTCGTTTCAGGGTTTATCATTTCCTTATAGGAGGAAGGCACCTGCAGTACGCCGCCGCCTACCAATTCTCTCAAGATGCGGATAACAGACGAATAAATGGTATCCTGCATCCCTACGACGCCATACAGATAACGCGCATTCGGGCGGGCTACGCCGTTCTTATCGATGCTGCACTGATATTCCGAGGCCATCAGCATGCCTTCCACCATGGCCGCTTGCGACGCCAGCTCCCCAAGCCGCTCCTGAACCTGCGGGAATTTATCGGTACCGTTCATTTCCGTTACTTTCCTTGCCACGCCGATCACGAACTTCAGCTTGGCAGACAAGCGGGTTTGCGCCTGGTTGTTGCCCAAGACGTGAGCAGGCGTTCCGTGGAACTGCGCGCGGGTTGCTTCGATGTCTTTGTACACGAATACGTGCTCCCAAGGGATAAACACATCCTCAAATACAACAAGCGAATCGCTCTCATCATACTGCGTCGACAACGGATAATCGAAAGTGCTCGGCTTGTCGGCTGCGAAGCTGGGACGGGCATAAAGCTTCAGTCCCGGTGCATCCATCGGCACGACGAACGAAATCGCATAATCCTCGTCTCCCGGACGCAGCGGTGTAATGCAGCTGCAGAACAAATAGTTGCTGACGGCCGAGCTTGTGCCGAGCATTTGCGAGCCGCGCACGACAATGCCGTCTTCTCTTTCCTCGTATACACCTACCGGCAGGAACTTCTCTTCCTGTTCGTTGGCTGCTTTGCTGCGGTCAATTTGCGGTGGAATGATGACGTAAGTGACGAACAGATCGTTGTCCCTTGCATATTTGTAAAAATCAATCACATACTTGGCACGGTCGCCGAATACCTCAGGATGGCTCGCGAACCCTGCCAGGAAACTGGCCACATGATCCGGGCTGCGTCCGGCAAAACCGCAGGTGGCTTCCGCCCATTTATACATTGCCTCACGGCGTGCAGCCAAATCCTCTCTGCTTCTTGGAATCATAAACATCTTGTTGGCAACCGTACCGTCTTCCGTTGTGTACGTCATGCCGTTAGCCGGATCGGCGGACATATCGTACATCTTGGAGAAGGTGTTCACGATTCCTGCGAATGCCGGGTGGGTCGTCACATCTTTTACACGCTCTCCCCCGATATAAATGGTTCTGTTATCCTTCAGAGATTCTACATATTGTTTGCCGTTTCTCATGCTTTTGATCTTCCTTTCCGAAGGTAAATATATTTTTAAATTTTGTACACTGTATGATGTATACACTGATAACGATAATTATGCGTTATAGATGGCCTCTTTGACCTCAGTATCGAGTTTTTTGACCAGGTCAGCATTATATGTTTTAACAAATTCAAGCTTCGTAGTGATTTTCCCGCCGTAGAAAATAATATCTCTGATTCCTTCTACCTGTACTTCAATCAAGGCAAGCTTCAAGGTCAGCCCTTCGGTTTTGGCTACTTTGACAGAAGCTTTTCCCGTTAAGGAGAATACGGACTCTTGAGCAGTAAAATTCAAAAGCACCGCAGGATCTTGTTCAATGATTTTGATGAAATCGGACTTAGCGTCGATCGCAAAACGAATCGTTGTTGCGTTTACGGCATACACCCAAGACAAAGCCGTCGAATAAATAGCCCCGCTTTCCTTCTCAACTACATTAAGCAGCACGATGTTGTTTCCCTGCAGCGCATCCACCATTTCGGGAGTCAATTCCGTTAAAACTTTTGACATGGCATTCCTCTCCTTTTTGGAATATCAGATCTATAGGCATTTTATAAATCAACAGTGTAATAAAACAGCGGGCTTTGGAGCAAAATAGGAAAGGATTTCGTCCACTGTATGATGTATACACAAAAATTTTGTCGTTTTTAATCTTAACTTAGTGACTTATGTTATGGGATAAATAGTAATATAGTTCGATTTTGTTGTCAATATTTTTTTCGTTTGAATGTTACGTTATATCACATGTGCTCGTTTTTTTGGATTTTTTGTCGAATAACGTCAAATATTTTCCCATATTGACGACGCTTACAAAATAGAATGTTCAAATTTTTCCATTTTTACTATTTTAATAAAATACAGAATTTTCAAGCTCACTAAAGCGTTAGTTGAACTGAGAAATTCTGTATCAGGTTTGAAGAGATTCCGACAGAAAAAAGCTTCCAGCGGATCTCCAGTTTTTCTTAATCTACTTTTTCCAGGATTCCTTGGTCTTACTCAAATGATGGATCATGGCTTTAGCTGCCAAATCCGAATTTTTCTTTTCCATACAAAGAATAATATATTCGTGTTCCGATAAAACCTCCCTCATCCGATTTCTTTTTTTAATCGCTCTCAGACCAATCAATTGAGATAAATTGTGCAAGTTCAATAATACCTGCTCAATCAAGTGGTAATCTGCAAATCGGGTTAAAGTGATATGGAAGGTTTGGTCCAGGCTGATAAATGAAATTTCATCATCCTTCTCCATGGCTTCCTGCTGATTTTGATAAATTTGTCTTAGCTGCTCCAATTGCTCAGGTGTGATCGTTTCGGTTAATTTCTTAATGACCTCACCCTCAATGGTGGTTCTAAGCAAAAAGATTTGTTCGGCTTCGCTTTCCGTTACGTTCCGCACAGCCATCCCTTTTCTGGGAATCGTAACAATTAAGCCTTCTTTTAATAAATCTTGAAGCGCTTCCCGAACCGGAGTGCGAGAAGTATTCAGCAGTTCGGCCAGCTTCACCTCCGTGAATATTTCTTCTGAAGAAATATACCCATTTAAAATGACATCCTTAATTTCGTTATATGCTCTCTCTTTGGTTGTAATTTGTTTATCGATGGGTTTCAGATTAAAACTAGGCATCATTAACCACACTTTCTTTTCTTTGTGTATACATTGTACATTATACGGTACACGTCTTATGTTAGTCAATCGTTTTCAAAAGCCGCCTTAAATTCTTTTTTTCGTATGTTCACTCTACACCCTGCCGTTTCGGGATCCTATCGAAATCTTCTTAACATACGACGCGTCGAGGCACCGTTTCCGGGCACCTCGACGCGTCGTATTTCATCTTTACTTTTGAGCTATATTACATCGAATGAATTCCTAACCCCAGCGCATTTTCGGCTGCCTCCATGATCATTTCCCCAAGCGTTGGATGAGCATGAATCGTCAAAGCCACATCTTCAAGCGTCGCTCCCATTTCAATAGCCAATCCCACCTCGGCTATCAAATTTGATGCTTCAGGACCTACAATTTGAGCGCCGATCACTACGCCCTCCTTCTTATCGGCAATCAGGATCACCGATCCTTCCGCTGCATGCAGGGACAAGGCTCTGCCGTTGGCTGCATAAGAAAATTTCCCTACCCTGGTTTCAATCCCTTGGTCGTTGGCTTCTTTTTCCAATACGCCCACCACAGCGATTTCAGGATCCGAGAACACAACCGCAGGAATACAACGGTAATCGACCACACTTCCCCTGCCGGCAATCACTTCCGCTGCTGCCTTTCCTTCATAAGAAGCTTTGTGTGCCAAAGCAGGGCCGGGAACAATATCGCCTATGGCATAAATATGGGATACGTTTGTTCTGCACTGGCGATCCACAGCGATCAATTTTTTGTCATTTACTTGTATGCCCGCCGCTTCCAAACCTAATTGATCCGTGTTGGGCTTGCGTCCAACCGTAACCAATACATAATCGGCTGTGAGTTGTTTTTCCTCCCCCGCTGCTTCAAAAGTGACGGTGACCTCATGATTCTTTTCCGAGCAATGTTTAGCAAACGCCTTGGTATATACATCCACGTTCGCCTTTTTCAAATTTCGGTTCACTGTGCTTACTAAACGTTTGTCAAAGCCGGGCAGGATGGAGGCTCCGCCCTCAAGAATGGTAACCTTTGTGCCGAATTTGGCAAAAGCTTGACCCAGTTCAATTCCTATGTATCCGCCGCCGACCACGGCCAGCCGTTTAGGCACTTCTTCCAAATTCAATGCAGCTGTTGATGAAAGAACTCTTTGACTGAACGGCAAATCGGGCAGTTCCATCGGCCGGGAGCCCGCTGCAAGAATACAATGCTGAAAATGGTAATGGTCGGAGCCGTTTGCATGGGTAACGACAATTTCGTTCTTGCTGACGAAGCGGGCTTCGCCTTGGATGAATTCAATCTGATGTCCTTTCAGTAAACTGCTTACGCCGCCGGTCAGTCTGTCAATCACGCTCCGCTTCCACTTCTGCACTTTGGCATAATTTAGTTTGACATGATCGGCATCGATTTCAATGCCCATTTCCTGATAGCGTGACACATTTTGATAGGCTTCAGCCGCCGAGATTAGCGCTTTGGAAGGAATACAGCCTACGTTCAGGCAGACTCCCCCCAGATTCTCTTTCTCAATCACCGTCACTTTTTTACCTAATTGGGCCGCGCGGATGGCTGCCGTATATCCTCCGGGACCCGCACCGATCACCACGACATCAAGCTCAAGAGCCATCTTTCACTCCTCCGTTCCTATTTAAATATTTTTCCAACTTTTGAAATAAAATAGAAGACAGCACAGATACAACCAACCCGTTCCCGATAATGTTGCCTGCCATAGGATGGAGCTGCCTGCAGCATCATAAATATCCCGAGAGAGCTCTGTTTTTTGTACCAGTGCCATCGATTGAATGCTGACCACGATATGGGTTAACATAATCGAACCTGTTGAAGCGAAGCCGCACCAACCATGAAGAAGGTATTGCTCAAAAAAAACGGAAGTGTCCGATGCATTGAGGTTAAACAAATGCGCAATGGATAACACCCCTTTAATCCGCAAATGGCCAGAAACCAGGCAAGTCTTTAACTGCCTGGTTTCATCCTATGCCGTATGGTGGTTACAACATCAATCCCGGGGTCTCCAGATAGTCGGCAATCGATTTCAGCAGCTGCGCAGCCGGGGCTCCATCTGCGGCCTGATGGTCCCAAGTCAGTGATAACGATAGAATAGAACGGATCTCGATCCGGTCTTCTACTACCCAAGGACGCTTCAGGATTCTCCCCAGGCCCAAAATGCCGGTTTGGCCGGGATACAATATAGGAGTAAACGTATCGACTCCACTCGCTCCCAGATTGGTGATCGTAAAATTGCCGTTCTCCACATCGCGGGACTCGAGTTTCGAGTTTCTGGCTTTCGTCACGATATCGTTCAGCTCCCTGGCGACCGCTGCCAGCGATTTGCTTTGTACATCCTTGATGATCGGCACCACGAGCCCTTTGTCGGTAGCCACAGCCACATTCAAATCGACGCTTGCGGGGATGACGATCTTCCCGTTCTCCAGCTTCCCGTTGAAGCGCCGATGTATCTGCAGCGCTTTGGCCACAGCCAAAATGATGAATGCTGTAAAGGTGATCTTATCCTTTTGGACCTTTTTTACCGATTCCAGCAGAGCCACGGCATCGGTAACATCGACATCCCTGGTCATCGTAAGCTGTGCCGTCGACTGAAGACTGTGCAGCATTCGTTCTCCGCTGATCGCTTCAATGCGGTTCAACTGATAAATTTCCATGTTCTGCGGCTGCGGCGGGCTGTGATCCTCTGCCTGCGGTTGTTGAATCTCTTCACGGTCCTCAACAACCGTATTCGCCGCTTCTGCATAATTTTGTATATCCTGATGGACAATGCGCCCGTTGGGACCTGTCCCCTTCACCTTGGATATATCTACCCCCAAGGTATGGGCCAGCCTGCGGGCCGATGGGGATATTTTGATGAAGGAATTATTCGGTTGGACATCTTTCCGCTCTTCTTGCTGAGGCGCGTCCGCCTTCGCCGCTGCGGCTCCAATCTCCGCAATCGCAGCGCCTACAGGCACATCATCGTCTTCTTTAAAAAATTGTTTGATCAGAATGCCCTTTTCGGGGGCTTCAATCTCCATATTCACTTTATCGGTGGACACTTCCGCTATCACTTCATTGGCTTCCACGGGATCCCCTTCCGCTTTAAACCATCGGGTAAGGACGGCACTATCCATATTTGCGCCGAGTTTGGGTAAGATGATTTGCATGGAAATCCCTCCTTTCACATCGCTTTGTCCATGGCTTTCGCTTAAACAAGGGACAAGACCGCATTCTCAATTTTTTCGGGAGACGGAAGTGCAGCATCCTCGAGCGGCTTGCTGTGAGGAATCGGAACATTCTCCGTCCCTATTAATTTCGGTGGGGCATCCAAATAATCAAACACCTGCTCCATTACTTCATAGATGATGGATGTTCCGATCGAGCCCCATTTGTGCGATTCTTCCACAACGATAAGCCGTCCCGTTTTCTGAACCGATTGCTTCACGGTTTCCAAATCAAACGGTACCAGCGTACGGGGATCGATAATTTCGCAGGAGATTCCTCTTTCCTGCAACCGATGGGCGGCCTCTTTGGCAAGCTGTACCATCCTTGATACCGCTACAATGGTCACATCGCTGCCACTTTGGATCACGTTGGCTTTGCCGAATGGAATCGGATCCCCGCCCACTTCTACCTCATCCCTTATCCCGTAAAGCAATTTATGTTCGAGAAAGATGACCGGTTTGTTGTTGCGCACTGCGGTTTTAAATAACCCGTAAGCGTCATTGGGGCTGGATGGAAGCACGACCTCTATACCGGGCATATTACAAAATAACGATTCAAAGCTTTGCGAGTGCTGCGCACCGTTGCCTCTTCCCGCGCCCTGCTGACCGCGAAACACGACCGGAACCGGAAACTGGCCGCCCGACATATATGTCAATTTGTTCGCCTGATTAATCAGCTGATCCATGGCAACCGCACAAAAATCCATATATAAAATCTCCACAACCGGCCTTAACCCGGTCAGCGCGGCTCCGATCGCCATTCCGAAAAATCCCGTTTCCGAGATGGGGGTATCCAATACCCGGTCTGATCCAAACTGTTCCCACAGCCCCTTCGTAACTTGGAAGGCACCTCCCGGTTTGCCGATATCCTCCCCGAACAAAACGATCCGGTCATCACGTTCCATTTCTTCCTTGATCGCCAAATTGAGCGCTTGAGTATAGGTCATCTTCTGAGCCATATGTATTTTCCTCCTATTCTGCGTAATATAACCCGTCAAATAAATGCTTCGGATCCGGCCAAGGGCTTTCTTTGGCAAATTTGACCGCATCTTCGATTTCCTGTTCTATGGACGCATCCAGCTTTTTCACATCGACCTGCAGTTGGGACAGCTTCTCCGCTGCCGTCTTCAGCGCATCTCTGGCCGCCCAGGACGCAACTTCTTCCCTGCTGCGATAAACTTCCTGATCCCCGCACATATGGCCGACAAGCCTATACGTTTTCATTTCCAGAAATATCGGACCTTTTCCGGCACGAATGTCTTCAATCGCTCTTTTGGCCACTTCGTAGACTTCCTCTACATTGTAGGCATCGACCATATGGGCGGGAATTTTATACGCCTCCGCGCGTTCGGCCATATGCTCGACCGGTACGATTTCTTCAATCGGAGTCATTTCCGAATACAGGTTGTTCTCACAAACAAATAATACGGGAAGCTTATATACGGCGGCCAAATTCAACGCCTCATGAAACGCTCCCTGGTTCGTCGCTCCATCGCCGAAGATCGTCACCGTCACATAATCTTCTTTGAGATATTTGGCGCTGTACGCCGCACCAACGGCGTGAGGAAGTCCTGCGGCCACAATCGCATTCGCTCCAAGCACGCCCCGGCTTACGTCAGTAAAGTGCATCGAGCCTCCGCGTCCTTTATTGATCCCGGTCTCCCTTCCCAGCATTTCTGCCATCAGCAGTTTCACCGGTGTTTTTCTTGCAATGACATGTCCATGTCCGCGGTATGTCGTGGTCATTTTATCCTGCGGCGCCATCGCTAAACCAACGCCTGCAGCTACCGCCTCTTGACCGATCGACAAGTGAATGGAACCTCTGATGAAATTCTCGGCGAATAATACGCTTAACGTCTCTTCGAATCTTCTGATGGTCTTCATTATGGTATAAGCTTCTGTCAGCAAATCTTTATCCATGGGAACCTCCTGTTAAGTTTGATAAAATGGGGGCTACACGATCAGTTGGCCCCCATTGACATCGAGACATACACCTGTGATGTGGATAGCCTCTTCACTGGTTAAAAATACAATGGCCTGAGCAATTTCTTCTGGAGAAGCCAACGTTCCACGGGGAATCTCTTTCCCCCACAGGTCCATGACCTCTTCTCCTCTTACGGCGATAGCGCGATCCGTCTTCGTTGTGCCTGGAGCTACGGCATTCACCCGGATCCCATAGGGTCCCAGTTCCGCTGCGAGAACTTTTGTCATGGATTCAACCGCAGCCTTGGCGCAGGAATAATGAATCGGCGTGTTTTTCAGGGCGGTGCGGGCTGCTATGGAGCTCACGTTAACGAACGAACCCTTTCTTGAATACATCATCCGCTTGGCGAACTCCCTGGAGCTGTAGAATATACTGTGCATATTGAGCCGAATGACTTTATCCCATTCCTCATCGGTTAAATGGATCGTGGGTGTATAGCCCGTAAACCCGCCTGTACAATGGATAACGGCGTATAAATCCGTGCTATCCCCTGCAATTTCGGCGAACCTGCGAACCTGCTCCGGTTTGGTCGCATCGGTTTTAACATACGTGATCCGTCCGCCCCGTTCTTTGATCTCCCGGCATAGCTTCATGCTCTTTTCTTCGTTAATATCCGCCAAATAAATGTCAGCCTGCTGTTGTGCATATAGAAAGGCGCACGACTTTCCAATTCCTTCTGCGCCTCCCAAAATAGCAACTGCTTTGTTCCGGAAACATGTATAATGCGCCAAATAAATTCATTTCCTCTCTCTTAACGTTAATTTAACGTTAATTCCATGCGAGAAGCCTCTTCCTGACGACTTACCATATAATTCAAAATTTGGAATTCTGAAATTTCATCTCCTTCCAGATTCGCCTTCAGCTCTCCTTGATGCATGACAAGCACTCTGTGGGATATCCCCACAATCTCCGGAACATCCGAGGAAATCACGATAATGGATTGGCCGTTTCTGGAAAGATCGGCAATCAGATCATATATTTCAGATCTGGCTCCTACATCAACCCCTAGTGTCGGCTCGACAAAAATCAAAATTTTGGCTTGAGCAAACACCCCTCTGGCAATCAGGACTTTTTGACGGTTCCCTCCGCTTAACGTATCCACATGATAATCCACATTCACGGCGCGTACCTTCAATCTTCCCGCAAGCTCCTCAACGTCTTCGGTTTCCTTTTTCCGGTTGATCCTCACGCCGTTGGAATAGTTCCGAATCGCAGGCAGGCTGACATTTTCACAAATCGATTTGGATAAATACAGAGCTTCATTCCGGTTGTCGGGAATCAAAAATATGCCTTTATCAATGGCGGCTTTCGTATTGTGAACACGGGTTTCCTCGCCGTTTATTTTAATCAACCCTCTATCCGGCTCCATTCGTCCGAACAATGCCTGGGCCAGCTCGGTTTTCCCGCATCCCATCAATCCGGCGATGCCAAGGATTTCTCCCTCATGCAGTTGAAAACCGACATCTGAAAAATGCGGTAACAAGGATAGCCCTTTCACTTCGTAAACGACCTTGCCTTTCCTCACTTCCTTGGCAGGGTAAATATCCCCGATTTCTTTGCCGACCATCCAATGAACGATTTGTTTTTCGTTGATTCCTTCCGCAGGTGTCGTCGTGACTTTCCTGCCGTCTTTAAGAACGGTGATGCGGTCGCTGATGCTTAATGCTTCCTTCAAATGATGCGAAACGAAAACAATTCCCGCGCCCTGATCCTTGAATTTTTGTACGACCTGAAACAATTTTTCCCGTTCATGCGGGGTTAGTGCGGTAGCCGGTTCATCCAAAATAAGAACCCGTGCGTTATTCAGAAAGGCCCGCGCCAGCTGGACCAGCTGTCTTGTGGCAATATTGAGATGCTTAACCGGAATGTCGGGATGAACGGTGTCCAGACCTACCTGCTTCAGCAAATCCGCCGATCGTTCAATCATGAGGGATTTATTGATTTTCCCCATATGGCTTGGAATCTGGCCCATGAAAATATTCTCTGCGACGGAGAGTTCGTGGAACAGCGCCTCTTCCTGAAACGCTGTACTGATCCCCGACCGGATGGCATCCAACGGACTGTCAAAATGGACCTCCTCATTTTGAACAAATATTTTACCGTAATTTGGGGTGATAATCCCGGCTATGACTTTGATCAATGTAGATTTGCCTGCACCGTTTTCCCCGAGAAGGGTATGGACTTCTCCCGATTGAACATCAAATGATACATCGTCCAAAGCCAGAACCCCGGGATATTGCTTCGTGATTTGTTCCACTCTTAATACTTCAGCCATTTCCCGCCCTCCTCCGTGAGAATCCATATGCTGCTTCCGGTTTTATTGAGCGACCGAAGGTTTGTAATGATCAGGCGCCAAATACTTGTTCACATCAAAACGATCGATATTCTCCTTTGTGATCGTTTCCACAGGAACTCCGATCCGTTTCGGGAGATTTCTCTCGCCGTTCAAATAGCGCACCATTATGTTGACCAGCATTCTCCCCTGCTCCACAGCCTGATAAGGCAGGGACATCGTAATTTCGCCATTTTTAATGAGCATCTGCGTATCCTTACCGATTCCCGACATGGTCACCACTTTGATTTGGCCTGTCTTGCCTACCGCTTTAATCGCATCCGCCACCCCTGCCGCAATCAGATCGGCCCCCGCATAAAAGGCATCGATATCGGGGTTCGCCTGCAGCGCATCCTGGGCGGCGTTGAGTCCCTCGGCCCTGTCGTTTTTACCGTAGTGTTTACCTACAATCTCGATATCCGGATGGTTTTTTTGCATGTATTCTATAAATCCCTTTTCTCTGCCGAGCGCCCAGGAAGAGCCCGCTACCCCGGACAGCATATATACTTTACCTTTACCGTTCATTTCCTTGCCCAGGTATTCAGCCGTCATTGCGCCCAGCATTTCTTGCGTCGCCTGAATATCCGTAACAATTTTGTCGGTATTGATTCCTACGGCAAAATTGACGACAGGGACTTTTGCTCTTTCAGCCACCTCTACCGCAGTCACCAATGCATCAGGATTGGCAGGCCCTAGCAGCAGGCCGTCGATACCGCGAGAGAGTAAATCTTCCACTTGTGCAATTTGCTCCATGTGCTTATGATAACCGCCTGCGGCCGTAACGTAAGGCTTGGGCAAGCCCAGCTTTTCCAACTGCTGCTCTATCCCATATTGGAAGCCAACCCAAAGCGGATCGGATAGATAGACAAGCGATGCTCCGATTTGATATTTCTCTTTAGGCACGGGGTCTGGCTGCTGCAGATACCATTTCAGAGCCTCTTCCGGTTCAAGATCGACTACACTGGGTTCATTGGATGCCGTGCCGGCGGGCGTAGTGGCGGGAGCCGAACCTCCTTCGGCGGTTTCGCCGCCTTGGCTGCAACCCGCTGCTATAGCAGTCAGCGCAAAAACAATGGCCATTAGCAATAAGGTCTTCTTCTTGTTCTGTCCGATCATTCTCCGTTCCCCCTTAGCACGGTTTATGTTTGGTGACGTTTTTTCCTTCTGCGAATTTGATCGAGGCTGACTGCCAATACCAAAACGACGCCGAGTGCAATGTCCTGTACATAAGAAGAAATACCGATCAAGTTCATGACATTATTTAAAAGAGCCAGCAAAAGGACGCCGAAGGCAACGTTGATGATGCTTCCCGCTCCCCCCGATAGAGACACCGCGCCGATCGCTACAGCAGCGATGGCCTCCAGCTCCAGTCCCTCGGCAATCGTCGGCTGCCCGGAATTTACCCTTGATGCAAGCAGAATTCCGCCGATTGCCGCAGCCAATCCGCTGATGACGAAAACCGAAATATCAATTTTGCGAACATTGATTCCGGTAAGCTTCGCCGCCTCTTCATTTCCGCCCTTGGCATAAATGTGCCGGCCAAACACGGTTTGGGTTAAAACATAATACGAAACGGCAAGCAAAACGCAAACAATCAGCACGACTTGCGGAATGGGGCCAATAAAGCTGACAACGATTTCTCTGAAAGCAGGAGGAAGCCCGGTAACCGGCTCTCCGTTCGTAATGAGAAGACCAAGTCCTCTAAGAATCGTCATCATACCCAAGGTGACGATCAGAGAGGGAACCATGGAATAAGCAACCAATAGTCCATTGATCAAGCCGATGACTACCCCGAGCAGCAGACCGGCAAGGATGCCAATCGCCATTCCGTATTGATTTATCGTCATCGCGGTGACCACACCGACAATAGCCGCATTGGCAGCTACGGACAGATCAAAATTTCTGGTCAGCATGACAAAGGTTTGCCCAAAAGCCAAAATAGCCAGAAAGGAAGCCTGAATCAACAGGTTTTGAAAATTGAACAAAGTGAAAAATCGGGGTTGAATGATCGTCGTCAACAGCGCTACCACAACAATAATCAAGGGCAGCATAAGGTTAGGCGTGACCTTCATAGCGGACTTTGTCTTTTTCGGTAGTTTGGTTGGTTCTATCGTATTGTTCATAGGCTCCCCCTCTTTTTACATTTTCAGAACCTTTTCAATGAAATAAGGAACGATCGCCCCCCAATCCCGGTCGCCCCAACCGTCCGCAACCGCTGTCGTATAGGAAAGAAGCGTTATACTGGCGGCAGGAGTCGGAACTCCATAGAATTGACCGGCCGATATCATATTGGCCAGATCCTTTTTGACCCCCTTGATATCGAAGGATACTTCTTCCGTCGCTTGAAGTATCGCCGGAATCTTAACGGGAAGGACCTTGATTCCCGCAGGACTTTCCGCAATGAACTCGAGCATGGATTTCAAATCAATACCCGCCTTTACGCCTATGGCCAAGGCCTCCGATAAGGCGTAGGAGTATATATTCATCGGCATATTCAAAACGAGCTTCATTACCATGCCTGTTCCCACAGGGCCGATATGTTTCATGCTTTTACAAAATGTCCCCAAAACAGGCTTCGCCCGGGAAATGCTCTCTTCATCTCCGCCCATCAAAGCAATCAGGCTGCCTTCGCGGGCATGCACCACTGTTCCTGATACCGGCGAATCGATCAAACTCCCGCCTTTTTGGCAGATCATTTCCGCTAATTCACGGATGGTGGCCGGATGAACCGTGCTCATTTCAATAAAGAGCTTACCGTTAAGGCCGCCTTGCAGCAGGCCGGCTTCGCTTGTATACATATCTTTAACCGCTTGATCATCTGCAACCATCGAAAATAAGATTTCGCAATTTTCAGTTAATTCTAGCGGAGTTTCCGCCCACTTCGCACCTTGATCCAACAAATCCTGGGCCTTGGACTTGGTCCTGTTCCAGACGGTCAGATCAACGCCTGCCTGCAATAATCTTTGTGCCATAGCAAAGCCCATTCTACCCAGTCCTGCGAAACCGATTTTCATGTTATCCCTCTTTTGTTTCATAAATTGAAACACTTATGCAGGCCGGTTTAACAATGGGTTACCCGCCAATCAGATGACGGGTAACACCCGGTTCATTTTAGTTTTTATAGTTCGTTTCCGTTACGTTAGTGAGATCTTCCTTGGCCACAAAAGCGGCTCCCTCGGCATTTGCGCTCGTATTCAATACCAGCAGGCGCCCGGTTCCCCCGCCGACATTATTAAAGCCTCTTAATACCCCGGGCGGAACCGAAATCACGTCCAATGGACCTAATGTTGCTCTCTCTTCGCCGTTAGGACCCCAAAAGAATTCCCATAGTCCATCGAGAGGCATAAAAATTTCTTCGACTTCATGGTCATGCAATCTGGCTTGGGGACCAGGTCCCGCTTCAATAATGCCCAACGAAATTGCGCTGTCCATCAGCACCGGCGGAATGGTGGTTTCCGTAGCCGCCAATGTGCCGATATATCTGTAAGTCGCTTTCTTAAAATCCGGAAATGCATCCCAATTGGCTTTTACGTCCTGTCTGCGAATTACACGTTTGTGAACATCCTTTAGATTACTCATTGGTATTCCTCCTCAAAAAATTTTTTTATGTGGAAAATCAAAATTGATTTTCACTACCTCTGCCGTTTTTTTAATATAAAATGATGGCCGCAAACGCTTTCAGAAAGCGAAGGAGAAGCAGCCTGATCCACTTGATCATCCCGGACTGCAAAGATATTGAACGGATGTTGGGGCTTGCCGGGTTGAATTTCACCTCTGATAAACCTGATAATCACCTCCTTCAAAATCATAATAGCCTAAAGATTGCGAGGCTTGTTTGGCAATCATACAAACCTTCTGGATATACTCGTCTTTATGATGTCTGTATCGTTCGACCGGCATCGTCACGGAGTAGGCTGCTATCGGTTTTTTATTCGCTCCAAAAACCGGAGCTGCGATGCAGCAGATCCCTTTCATAAAATCTTCATCGTCCAAACAATAGCCACGCTTTTTGACTTCAGCCAACTCCGTTTTTAATTCATCCAGGTTGGATGGGGTCGATTCCGTTAATTGCTCGAACGGATTGTCTTTAAAATAATTCACGATTTTGGATTCAGGCCAAAACGCAATGACCGATTTAGGCAGAGCGCGGGCATGGGGATATTCCTTATACCCGATATAAAGCGTTTTCACTTTTACGGCTTGAGGACAATCGATAATGCCCGTAAGAATCACGGAATCATCAATCTCTTTGCCTAAATAGGCCGTTTCCTGCGTAATGTTGGAAAGCTCCTGCAAATACATGTTCAGTGTGGCATCAGGGGTCATCGATTGCAAAAAAGCATTGTTTAAAAACGGGATCTGATAACCTACCGAGTAGACATCATCCTTGGTTTTGATGACATACCCGTAATCGAGCAGCGTATTGATTAAATGGTAAGTCGTGCTTAAGTTTAAACGGAGGTCAATACTGATTTCCTTGATGAGCAATCCTCTCGGGTTTTTCCCGAGCAGATTTAAAATTTGAAGTGCCTTGGAAACCGACCTTATCCTAGTTTTCTCCTTTTCCATAGCATCACCCTAATGAAAATATAACAGTGAATATCGTTTAATTCAATGAAAATAAATTCATAATATGAAATATTTGAATAATTCAAAAATATCTGATCATATACGACAAAAAAACCCCTGAAGTTTCAAGGATTTTCGAGTAAAAACGCTAATTTGCATCAAATCAACAGGCTTATTTTATAAGCATTGGGGCTGCACTTAAAAAAGCAAATCGATTGATCAGGGGCAAACGCTTTCCCCCAGCGTTCCTATCAGATCCATTTCAACCCGTTCGCCGGCGGCATACCCTTTTTCCCCGGGCACTCTAACCAGGCAATTGCTTTCCAAAAAGCTGGACAGGATACCGGAAGCCTGCTTGCGGGCAATCTTCACCCGCAATTCACCCGAGGAAGAAATATAAGCGAACCCGCGTAAAAAACGGGTATGAGGCATCGGCATCATGGCAATCGGTTCGTCGCATATCCCGGTTAACCGTTGAGGCAGCGGATTCCTCCGCCCGCACATCCTGCGAATCGCCGGCAACAAATAAAGCCAAGCGTTCACGTAAGACGAGGCCGGATTTCCCGCTAAGGCAAAAATGGGCTTATCCTGCCAGGTTCCAAACAGCGCAGGCATCCCTGGACGGATTAATGTTTTCCAGAACACCACTTTTGCGCCGATTTTCTCAAATGTATTTCCGAGGAAATCATAGTCCCCCATAGAAACGCCTCCGCTGGTGACCAGAACATCCACCTGCTGAAGCGCTTCGGTTATGCGTTTTTCCAGCTCTTCCGGGTGATCCTGCACAATCCCCAAATAAACCGGGTCGCCTCCGGCCGCTCTCACCTGTCCTGCCAGCATGACACCGTTGCTGTCACGGTGTTTCCCGGGGGAGATCTGTTGATCGACATGCAGCAGCTCGCTTCCCGTCGAGAGAATCCCGACCTTAGGTTTATCGTAAACCGGAACAACCCCGACTCCAAAAGTGGACAGAAGACCCGCCTCAACAGGTCCGATAAAGGTCCCTTCCGGGAGGATGATTGTGCCCTCCTCTACATCCGCTCCCTTCCTTAGAATCGATTCGCCGGCCGTAACCGAACGGTAAATCCATACGCTTGATCGCCCCTTATCTTCCCCAATCTCCGTCTCCTCCACTTTGACTACCGCATCCGCGCCTTTGGGGATAGGCGCTCCCGTCATAATGCGGCTGGCCATGCCCGGGGCAATCTGCTTCTCCGGTATATGTCCGGCGGGAATTTCTTCAATAGTGTTCAGCTTCACAGGGGTTGAACGGCTGGCCCATTTCACGTCCTCCGCCCTCAGGGCATACCCGTCTACCGTAGAACGGTCATACATCGGGACGTTATGATCGGACAGCACAGGGTCCGCAAGACAATACCCGTACGCTCGGGATAAAGGAATAGAAGCGAGCGGAAGGGGACGAACTGTGGCGAGAACAAGACGCTGCGCCTCCTCCAACGGAATGGGCGAAGCATTAGGTATATATAACGCCATATCGGTTTCAGCCTCCAATGTAGGACATCTCGATTTTCTTTTTCTCCGGGTTCTTGGTGTGGAGAAGCCGCTCGTCGGAGTAACGGTCCCGGCGGCTGCCCCATACCCCCATAATCAACCGGCGTATCTCTTCATCCTCCGCTCCGGAGCGGATCAGCGAACGCAGATCTGTTCCTTGAGAAGCAAACAGACAGGTGTACAGGAAACCGTCCGCCGACAGGCGAGCCCTTGTACAGGTCGAACAAAAGGAATCGGTTACGGAAGAAATAACGCCGATTTCTTCGTCCGTTCCCTCATAGCGGTAGCGGTCGGCCACTTCCCCCAAATAATCGGAACGCATTCGTTCCAAAGGCATCTCGGCATGAATGCGTTCGATGATTTCTTGCTTGGACACCACATGCTTGAGATTCCAGCCGTTGCTGTTTCCGACATCCATAAACTCAATATAACGTAAAATATGCCCCGTCCCGCGGAAAAATCGGGCCATAGGCACGATATCCTGATCATTGATCCCTCGAATGACGACCATGTTCACTTTGACTTTCATCCCGGCTTTCGATGCGGCATCGATGCCTTCCATTACCGTTCGGACATCGCATCGCCCGCCGTTCATTTGGCCAAACCGGTTCTCGTCTATGCTGTCCAAACTGACATTGATCCGCTGAAGACCTGCATTCTTCAGCTCCTCTGCATATTTTGCCAGCAGTGAACCATTGGTGGTTAAGGTGACGTCATTCACACCTTCGATCGACCGCAGCATCCGGATTAGATTCGGCAGTTCCTTGCGCAGCAGCGGCTCTCCGCCAGTGATGCGGATTTTTTCAACGCCGAGGGATGCGAAAATGCGGGCTAAACGGGCGATTTCCTCAAAACCGAGCAGCTGATCTTTTGGAAGGAACAGATGGTCTGGACCAAACAACTCTTTCGGCATACAATAACGGCAGCGGAAATTGCAGCGATCGGTTACGGAAATCCGCAAATCACGTAGAGGGCGCTGTAATGAGTCTGTCATTTTGCTGATCTGATCCATCTTCTCTCCCCCTCATGTTATTTTTTTATTTTTGATTTTCAGCAGCTCGGCCATAATGCTGACACTGATCTCCTCAGGCCCTTCCGCACCGATACTTAAACCTATAGGTGAATGCACCCAATCAGGCAAAGCATCGGGCGCCATGAGGCGCGTGGTTCTCAATCGGGGTCCCAATACCCCCAGATACTGAGGCGGCGATGCAATCAAATCGCGTAAAATCGATTGGTCCCGCTGGAAGCTGTGCGTCATAATGAGTACATAGCTTGTTTGGGGAATGTTATTTTTTTGCAGATAAGTCTCCGGATGCTCAGGGATCAATTGATCCGCCGTTGGAAAAATTTCTGCGTTACAGCGACTGGTTTTGGGGTCGATAATGGTAACAAAGAAATCCAAATGAGAGGCCAGTCTGGCTATCGGTTCCACATCCGGCCCTGCCCCGAAAATGTATAGCTGCTCTCTGGGTTCGTACAGCTCAAGTAAGAATTCGCCTTCAACGTCTGCTAAACGGATTAATTCAATCTTCCTGCCGCTGATTAAAAACCGCTTTAACTCCGGTATGATCTTCTCCTTCAAGCCTGTTTCCGCGTCCCCAAGGACCGCCCCGTTGTCCGTATAAAATAAATGCACCCTTTGCGCGTCATCGTCACTTACACGTTTTGCGCTTGCAACCTTGCTGCCGTTATTCAGAACCGATTCCACTTCAGGCCATATGGGCTGATGGTGATCAGGAGGGATATATTCCCATTCATTAGGCTCCACATAAACCTTGATGCTCCCGTTGCAGCCGGCTCCCTGCCCCCAGGACAAATCGTCCTCCGACCTTAAGTCATAAATGACTGTCTTGGGCTGCCGATGGTTAATGATCTCACGGGCATGGTAAGCTAAATCTTCTTCCAAACAGCCGGCGCTAATCGTTCCATATTGGCTGTCGTCTTCCCCGATTAACATTTTTGCTCCCGGGTGGCGGTATGTGGAACCATCTACGGCAATGATCGTCGCCATGGCGAATCGTTGTTGTTTCTTTTCTTTCATTTTCTTTAGAATCCGGTAAGAATCATTCATAGCCATTACTCCTCCGACATGAATATATTTTTCATACGCTGCTTTTCTCTTCAACCATTCATTGGATTAGCTCAGAGCCGAGTGTCAACAAGCACTTTCGGGTATTTGGAGGCAATATCCGAGTGGCATATGAATTATTTCTTAAATACATAAAAGGATTGGGAGACTTGATTCCATCCATGCCCAAATGGCGGATAGCGCCTTCCGTCACATCCTGAATCAACGTGTCGGAAGCTGCCTTTGCGCGTCTCAACCAAATGCCGGAATTGCCCTCGGACATGGGTCGGGAATCAATGGATTTATCCAATAATAATTGTGCGCTGTGTGAAAGCACATCGATTTGGCCTAGCCATCTCACGATCTCCATGTCTTCATTTGGTTTGACACAGCGCTGTCTTTCTTTCTCTATAAAAAGCTCTATTCCTAAATCGGCCATGCCGATGTTGATAGCGCATATTCCAAGGGGGAGAATGTCGGGATGGGTTAAACCCGTAATCGCTCCAGGCTGTCCGACCAACTCAGCCGGAGATAATGGATAGGATTTGAAACGGACGCTGTAGGTAGAAGAAGCGACCATGGCATCCAGACCATTGGATTTGATCACTTCAACGGCCGGATGCTTCCCGTTAACCAGGCAAAGCTGTAAAGAGTCCATCGATGGCTGACTCCACTCGGGCTGTGCAAAAACAACATAATAATCAGCCAGACCTGCAAGAGTGCAGAAATCCTTTTGGCCGTTGAGAATCATCGAAGCATGGTTTTGCGAGATTCGGGTAGAAAAATCATACCTGTAGTCTCTTCCGTCCTCTGACCGGGCAAGCGCAAACAGGCTTGCATCATCCAGCCATGTTTTCAGGCGGCTCCGAAACGTTTTCTTTCCCACCTCATACACCATGTACACAGCAACATTATGAACATGAACCGCCAGGGTCAATGCTCCGTCCCCGTAAGCCAATTGCCTTATCACCTGCAGGTAACTTCTCAGATCCAGCCCCAGTCCTCCGAAACGGGAGTCCACCAGCATGCGGTGAAACCCGGCTTGTATGAGCTGCGGCCAAACTTTTAACAGCACCCGTTCCTTATCCGTCTCTTTATCCATATGATTTCGAATGACTTCGGCAAGGTCTTTAGCAGTATCCAATAAGTCTTTCCATACCATAGGTTGCTGTCCCACCATCCTCCCACCTTCCCCTATTGAAAAATCACACCAAAACCGCTATAAACCACAGACTTGTCTTCCAGCGATTTTGGTGCTCGTGAAATGAAGTTTATTGTCAGCCGTCATGCAGCGTCGCTGCGTGTCATTCAGCTTGCTTCTTTCTTCATCGCGCTAAAAAATTGCCCCATTAATAAACTGGCTACACCCGACATCATCCGCTGTCCGATCCCGGCAATCACTCCCCCGACCGTAGCCTCGCCTTCGCATATGACGTTGGTTCGGTTGTCGGCCACCTGCTCGAGTTTGATCAGCATTTCCTGCTGTACAAATCCTAACGGCCCCTGGCCGTCCATACTCAACCGGAATTGTTCGCCTTCCACCGCATCAAACAGCTTTACCGTCCCTTTGTAACGCCCTTTCACCATCTTGATTCCAACCTCCAGCTCCGCACTGTAAGTATTGTCATCAATGGCTTGCAGCGATTTCAGCCCTGGCATGGTTCGGATCAAAACATCAGGATCCGTAAGCAATTGATATGCCGTAGCCGAATTGGTCGGAAGTTCATAAGTACCGGACACCTTCATTCATTCCACTCTCCTTGAGCATTGTTTATTGAAGAAAAACTTCCCGGGAGAGAACTCCCGAGAATCGTGTTTTTACTTTTGATTTAACGTTCTCCAAATCGATTCCGCAGTCAAAGGCAGATTCAGAAGCTTAAACCCCGGACGGTCGATCGCATCTGTGATCGCACTGGCTAAGGTAGCGGGGACCGGTCCCGGAATTCCCTCTCCCTTGCCCTTTGTGCCCAAAGGTGTATAAGGAGTGGGAACGTTGTACTCGATCATTTCGATATCGGGAACATCGGCAGCCGATGGCATATGATACTCCATTAAGGTCGTGGATAAAGGCTGGCCCGTTTCATCGAAGTAATATTTCTCATACCGGGTGTTGCCTATTCCCAAAACTACACCGCCGTGAACTTGCCCGCGAACGATCATGGGATTAATCGGAACTCCGCAATCGTCTACGACGACATAACGTAAAATCTTGTAATCTCCCGTTTCCGGATTCACTTCAACCACCGCACCGTGTACACCAATACTCAGCATCCCGGCAATATCCGCTTCAAAGTAAGCGGTCGCTTCCAAACCGGCTTCCATTCCGGCCGGAAGTTTGGTTGGCCCCAGTATCGCTACATCGGCGATATCCCTAAGCTTTATTCTTTTGCTCGGTTCTTTATTCCAAATGACTTCTCCATTGGCAAAAGTAAAATCTTCCGGTTCGGCGTCTACTCCCAGGATGTGGGCGGCGATTTTTTGGATTTTCGGCTTCAGCTTCCGGCAAGCCAGAACAGCGGCACTAACCGTATAGGACGCTCCCCGGTTCCCCAAGGTTCCCGAAGCGAATGGAGTACCGAACGTATCGCCATAACTGATATATACATCGTCAATCGTAATCCCAAGCTCGTCCGCTACGGCTTGCGCAATGGTCGTTTCATGGCCCTGCCCTTGCGGGGAGTCCCCTTCAAATACCTGAACCATGCCATGAGCATCAATCTTAATGGTAGCCGCCCCATAACCCGGTTGATTTTCCATCGGCACAAAGATTTGCGAGCCCAGACCGGACATTTCACAGCCCATAGCAAAGCCGACACCGATCAAACGCCCGTTCTTTCGCGCTTCTTTTTGCTCCTCTTTCACCCGGTCATAATCGAGGTGTTCGAGAAGCTTTTGGAAAGCGCCTTCATAATCTCCGCTATCATGCGTGATTCCTGTAGCTGTAACATGGGGGAACTGCTTGATGATATTCGTTTCAAACACTTGACGGGGATCCAGTTTCAGCTCCCTCGCTACCAAATGCATCGCATAATCCATTGCAAACCGGCCGGGGAATTCTCCGAACGCCCTGCTGGGTGTGGATGAAGGCTTGTTGGTTACTACGCAAGACAAATCGATATGGACACTTGGAACATCGTAAGCGTTCGTTAAGTACGCCGCACCTAACCATGACATGACAAATCCCAGGTAAACTCCGATTCTGCCATCCCCGACATCGGCAATCATACGGTTTCTAAGGCCGAGAATTTTGCCATCCTTGCGAACGGCAAGCTCCAGGTTATGAATTTGGTCACGTTCATGACCGATCGTCATCAGGCTTTCCATTCGGTTTTCGACCCATTTGACAGGTCTTTTCAGCTTTAACGCCAAATAACTGATGAGAAGTTCTTCACGATAGACAGGAGCCTTGGTTCCAAAGGCGCCGCCGACGTCCTTGGGAGCGATGACCCGCACCTTATGATGAGGAATGTTCATGATTTGCGATATCGCCATCCTCAAAATATGCGGCCGTTGTGAATTGACATGAACGGTCAAACCCTCAAATCCGTCATAGGTGGCAAGCGCCCCCCGCGTTTCCATCGGAGCCGCTCCCGTACGATGACCGTAAAACCGTTCGGAAAGGATAAAATCCGCTTCCTCAAAAGCTTTATCCACATCTCCATTGGCGAGTACGCCATGCCAAAGCACATTATTTTTCCAATCCTCATAGATCTTCGGAGCTTCGGGCTTGAGCGCTTCCTCCGGATTGATAAGAGCAGGCAAAGGTTCATATTCAATCTCGACCAGTTGCGCCGCATCCTCGGCAATATATTTGCTTTCCGCTATCACAGCCACGACCGGATCGCCTACCCATAGGACTTTATCGATCGCCAGCGGATAAACGGTCGGGAGCTGCAGTTCCCCGCCCAAATTAGGGATAATGGATGGAACGAGCATCGGCTTCATGGCTGCGGCCACTTCCGCACCGGTCACAACCGCTACCACACCAGGGTAGTTCTCCGCCTTGCTGATATCGATATGGCGAATTCGCGCATGCGCATGAACACTTCGTACCACATGAAGATATGTTGTTCCGGGTAAGGTGTAATCGGCAATATATTTTCCCTCTCCCACTAATAACCGGGGGTCTTCACGACGACGAATAGGCCGTCCCACCCATTTCGTCTCAGATGCAGTTGTAGTAGTCATACACCGAATCCTCTCCTTAATAGAGAATAGTTATTTATCCTAGTTAGCCAATAATTTATCCCGCTGCTCCTTAGGCATAGAGGCTAAACGATCTGCGGCATATTGTACCGCTTCGATAATGTGCTGATAACCGGTACATCTGCATAAGTTGCCGACCAGCGCTTCTCTGATTTCGGTATCGGATGGATGCGGATTGACCTTTAATAAATTATATGCGGACATCATCATTCCGGGGGTGCAAAAACCGCATTGCAGGCCGTGTTTTTCCCAGAAGCCTTCCTGAATGGGATGAAGATTATCGGCCTCTCCCAGTCCTTCTACGGTCATAATGTTGGAGCCTTCGGCCTGAACCGCCAACATCAAACAAGATTTGATCGCTTCTCCGTTCAGCACCACGGTACATGCTCCGCATCTTCCTTCCACCGAACATCCCACGTGAGTCCCCGTAAAGCCCAGCTCTTCCCGCAAGAAATCCACCAGCAGCATACGGATCGGAACCTGCTTCTCTACGATCCGGCCATTGACGCGCACCTGAATCGTTTTTGTTCCATCTACACCGGCCGTTTGAACGCCCTGTACTGAATTCGCCATTAGAGAATTTCCCCCTTTGCTCTTCGGACTGCTTTGGATAACACATTAACCCCGTATTCCTTGAGAAGAACCTTGCGGTAGGAAGCTGTCGCGCGCATATCGGATTCCACTTCGATTTCCTGGGCCAGGACATCCGCTGCTTCCTGCAGAAGCTCCATTGTAACCGTTTTCCCGACAAGGAACTTTTCGGTGTCTACAGCTCGCTGCGGACGGGGGTTCACTCCGCCGACGTAAATTCGGGAAGATTGACAAATATCGTCCGCCAGAGTAACCCGGGCTCCAACGCTAATCACCGAAAAATCGCCAAACACGACGGCGTGCTTACTGTAGGCAGATCCCGATCCCGGCTCCGGGGATGGAATGTCAATATATACAAGAAGTTCGTTATCCTCGACAACCGTCGTCATCAAACCAAGGAAAAAGTCTTCTGCAGAATAAATGCTCTCGCCTTCCTTCGAACGAATCCGGAAGGTGCCGTCCAAAACCAGGATCGGTACCGGAAGATCGGCTGCCGGATCCGCATGAACCAAACTGCCCCCAATGGTTCCTCTATTTCTGATCTGTACATCTCCTATATATTTTGCCGCATCAGAAATAATAGGATATTTGGATAACACCAAAGGATGGGTGGCCAGCGTTTTGTGTCGGGTCAATGCACCGATTCTGAGAATCCGATTTCCCGGTTCCCGGAATCTTTCGCCAAATTCCTGAATTTCCATCACCTTGTTAATGTCAATGACGGCTGATGTTTCCATCATTCTCAGCTTCAATATAGGCAGCACGCTTTGACCGCCGGCGACAATCTTCGCCTGGCTTCCGTACTGATCTAGCAGCTCTAAGCACTCCTCTAATGATGACGGAGCATAATATTCAGATATCGGTGCCGGATACATAAACTTTTCACCTCTTAATTTTAAAGTTATGCTTATGTCTACTGACCCTGTGGAGCAGCTACCATATCCATCTTGCTTTTTTAAGTCATATTCATCACCCCTTCATATTTTATAAGTGATCGGGCATTCAACATTTTGCTGCTTGTCATAGCAGAATGTTCTGTATAATATTTCCGGAATTAAGAGTAGTATAACAATTCAGGAAAGCGTTATCAATGAAACTGTTTTCATATTATGAAAAAAAAAGATTTTCCTAGTTTTATGTTAAAAAGGCTGTTGATTTACCATCAACAGCCCCGGAAAAAACAAACTATAACCAGCATATGCTGTGATAAAAAAAGTGTACAGCACCGCTGCAAATGTATACCTTCGATCCTGGAAAATGCGCGGGAGCATCCGCAATACTAAGAAAACGGATACTGCCGAGGTTCCTGCTGGACGGAAATCCATTTCACCGTTGTGAATTCCTCCAAAGCTGATTCTCCGCAATACCGGCCCAGTCCGGACGATTTTTCCCCGCCGAACGGGATATGGGATTCCACGTTTACGGTCTGATCATTGACGTGAATCATGCCCGTTACAATTTGCTGCGCCACTTTAATCCCCCGCTCGATCGATCCGGAGTGTACCGCGCCGCTTAATCCAAAATCGCAATCATTCGCGATCCGGATCGCTTCTTCCTCGCCGTCTACAGGAATAATAACCGCCACAGGGCCGAAGATCTCCGTCCTGGCGGCAGCCATATCGTTCGTTACATCCGTAAGAATATAAGGCTCGATGACGTTTCCTGCGACTTTGCCTTCAAGCTCAAGCTTGGCCCCTTCACTCAGGCTTTGTGTGATCAGGCTTTGAACCTTTTCGATTTGTTTTTGGTTGATCATCGGACCGATAATCGTATCGGGCTCGGCCGGGTTTCCGGCTTTCACTTTTAAAGTCGCTTCTTTAAATTTCTCAACAAATTCCGGATAGATTTTGCGATCTACGATAAAACGGTTGGTTGCAATACATATTTGACCCTGATGCAAATACTTGCCGAAGGCTGCGGAAGCGACGGCTTGATCCACATTCGCATCGTCAAGAATAATAAATGCGTTGTTGCCGCCAAGCTCTAAGGCCACCTTCTTCAAATGCCTGCCCGCAATTTCGGCAACTCTTTTCCCTGCCGCTGTAGAGCCCGTAAATGAAATCACTCTTGGAATCGGATGCTCCACAAAATCGTCGCCGACTTCTTCCAGGTCGTACACCACTACGCTGAACAATCCCTTCGGTATTCCCGCTTCCTCAAAGATTTGGGCTATGATCAGGCCGCCTGTGATCGGGGTCTGGGAATCGGCCTTTAATACAATCCCGTTACCGGTCGCAATCGCCGGCGCCACCACCCGGATACTCAAATAGAACGGCCAGTTCCAAGGTGTAATCGCTCCGACGACACCGACCGGATTACGATAAATACGGTTCTCCTTTCCCGGTATAAAGGAAGGAAGAATCTCGCCGTTCATCCGGAAGCAATACTTGGCCGCTTCCTTGACATCCCCGATGGCAGCGCCCACTTCAATTGATGCCTTTAATTGCGAGCTTCCGCTTTCTTCCACAAGCCATTTGACAATCTCCTCTTGACGTTCGGCTATAAGTGCTGCAGCCTTTTCCATCAGTGCGGCTTTCTCATGCGGGGGTACCTGCGCCCATTCCGCTTGAGCCTTCCTTGCCGCTTCATAGGCATCATGGATGTCCTGCTTATTGGCGAGCCTAATTTCAGTGATCACTTCATCGCTGAATTTGTTGGTAACCGCTGCGGTCCGCTGACTGGATCCTTCTTTCCATTCGCCGCCGATAAAAATTTTATTCCATAACGTAGCAGGAGACACCGTAGACATGCCGCTTCACTCCTCATTAAGTTTATTATCGATCCTTGACAACCATCATCATCCGGTTCAGTTGTGAATTTACGGCCTTAGCGTGTGTATGGAACAGACATCACCTCCCCTAAGAAATGCCAACCTGCCTGTCACCACGTTCTTTAACACCTCCCACTATAAAGTAATTTTTTCTCCTGTTTTCCCGCCCATTCTTAGTTTTTCAACTTTGACGCCTTGAGGATGTTGATAGACATTGGTGAACAATTGAATAGATTACATTTTTTTCTGTAAGGGCCGGTGGCGGGAATAGAGCTTGAACTCGATTTTATCCAAACTATGGATATATTGGTATGATCGCACAGTGGATCTCCACATTCACCCTTGGGGTTTACCCTCCCATGTCACGCTGGGTCTATGCCCTTACATTCCTTCGTTCTACCTCTCAAGGGGTGG
The DNA here is from genome assembly GCF_013337105.1 of Paenibacillus sp. JMULE4. Taxonomy (NCBI): domain Bacteria; kingdom Bacillati; phylum Bacillota; class Bacilli; order Caryophanales; family Paenibacillaceae; genus Paenibacillus; species Paenibacillus sp. JMULE4. Next base: position 188,821 of record NZ_SGWF01000018.1, on the reverse strand, counting down.
AGGCCGATTCTTGCTCCCTTACTGGGTCGTTGCCCTTATGGTGTATTGTTCTTCGGCTTCTCCGGTGCTTCCGTTGTCAAAGTTGTACACATATGAATACGTGAGAATTCAGGATGACATTGATTAATTTTAAGCTGCACTCCGTTGTAGCTGGGCTTGTCGAACGGGTCCTAATACATCGATTGCATCATACTCTTTTTGCTTTGTCCCCAAGGTGTATAAGATTCGAATGAGTTTTCCACATAGGGCGATGATCGACTGTTTTTTCTTCAGCGGATTCTGACTCCGCGTGGTGTAGTGCTTGTGTAGAGCCTTGAACACTTCGTTCTTGGCCACCATCGGCATCATACAACGGAACAAAAGCGCTCGGAGGCGAGATCGCCCTCGCTTGGTGATGCCGGTCTTCCCTTTACGTTTACCAGAGCTGTTCTCTTTCAGGTTGAGACCCGCCAGGCGGATGATCTGCTGGCCATGGTCGTACTTGTTCAGGTCTCCTACCTCAGCCAGAAATCCAGCTACGGTGACTTCTCCAACCCCTGGGATACTTAGCATGTGTGCAGCTCCCGGAATTTTCTCCAGGATTTCCATCACCTTCTGCATCGTGGACTCCAGTTGCTTGATAAACAGATCGAACTGCTCTAATAGGGCGGATAATTCCAACCTTGCTGCCATGGTTCCTTCCGTTAATCCAATGGAGGACGTTGCAGCAGCGTAGAGTTGCTCTGCTCGCTTGATGCCTACGCCTCGCTTTACTTCCGTCTTCCAGTGTGTGAGAATGCCTCTGGCGCCTGTAGAGACAACCTCCTCTGGCGTTGGAAACCGTCGCATGGTCATAAGCGAGGTCTTGCCGTCCCATTCCTTAAATACGCTGGAATACTCTGGGAAGAAGCGATCGAACCAGTTCCCGATTCGTGCCTTCACTTGCTTGAGATTGATGGATACCTTCTCTCGAAAATTCATCAGAATACGCAAATCCGCATATTCCTTCGTCGGAAGACTGGGCTCAGAGTACTTGCCATTTCGGATTAAATCCGCAATGACTTTAGCATCCTTGTAGTCGCTTTTGGTCGGTGAATTGTCTTCCAGCTCTTTAGTTTTGTTTACATGATGCGGATTCACCACTACAACTTTGATGCCTTGCCCTTCTAAGAATGCAGCCAACGGGAACCAGTAGTGTCCAGTAGGCTCAACGCCAAATACAATTTCCGTTTTGGCATTAGCTTGCTGAAGTTCCTTCATCCACAAGGCTAGTTTCATTAGCCCTTCTTGATCGTTGTAAAAAGTGCATTCCTTGCCTAGTTCAAGGCCACGGAAGTCCACAGCACGAGCTACATGAATCTTCTTGGCAATGTCCGCACCGATGACAAGCGTTCTTTCGGAAATTCTTGTAATTCGTTGATTTTGCTTCTGTTTCAGCTTATACTTCATGGTAGAGCGTCCTCCTTTTAATTAGGGCAGTGAATGTGTCCCATTCCAAGACCCAGCATACAGGAGACGCTTTTTTCATTCAAACCTCAATTTACTTCATTACAGGAATGGCTCCTTTTATCGAAATCGAATAGCGCCGCTCCGCTGATGCAACCAATGTCTTCCCCTGTTCATCCGGTCCGTGGTCTCATCTCAACGGGCGGGAAGGAATTAAAATTTCTCCGTTATTGATGTTAATCACCCCTTGGGAAGTCAGCCTTACCTTAGGCAAATGAGTGGAAGATAAAAATTCAAGCGAATAAATCGGGTCGGCAAAACCAAAGCCCGATTCGCGCAGGAGCTCAAGCAATCGTGACGTTTCCGCAATTAAGGCGTCCATATCCAGCAGACTCATCGTACCCAATAAGGGCAGGGACAAATCGAAACGCATGTCCCCTTGATGAACCACGCAAATCCCGCCTTGACCCGCAAGGACATGATTGGCCGCCCGGGCCATCTGAACCGGATCTCTTCCCAGAACGATCAAATCGCCTGTAAGAGAATAAGTAGAGGCCAAAGCATCCACTTCGCCAAAACCCTTCATCACGCCCACCGTGATCCATTCCCCTCTGCGGTCAAGAAGCGAGACGTACACATAACCCGGTGAATCGGTCAGCCGCACTTTTCCGTCGATGACGGTCAGCCGCTCCAATCGATTATGAGTAATCACGGCATTGACCAGTTCGATCACCGGTATTTTATCCTCCGCGCAATATACCTCGAACCATTCCGGCTGTACGCATGGATCCATAACGGCAAGGGACCCGATACCATACCTGCTCCATTCCACCTCAGGAAAGGAGGCGGTCAGCATCCCCCTCTCAGCAGCGATCCGCCCATTGGCCATCACTTTCACAGGAGTGGGATTCCTCAGATCTTCCAGAAAGACAATATCCGCGATCCGTCCCGGACTGATTCCTCCCAAATCCTGATCAAGACCGTAATAGACGGCAGGATTAAGCGATGCCATCCGGTAGGCGTCCACCGGGTTCAATCCTGCGTCGATGGCGATCCGTATACAGGCATCCGTAAATCCCTCGGCAAGGAAGAAGGGCGGTGAGCCGTCGGTTGTCAGCATCATCCGGTCCCAGTAGCGGCAGCCGGTATTGAGCAAGCCTTTGATCAATTCACCCAAATCAGGCCGGATCGAAGAATGACGAAGGGTGGCATAGTAGCCTAAACGAAGCCTTCTCATCACTTCTTCCGCCGTAATACTTTCGTGGCAGCCGGTCGCGCCCGCAGCCGCTACAGCATTCAAGGTTTCTACGGATGCGCCGGGGTTGTGGGTTTCGATCCTTTTGCCGGCGAGACGCGCTTCCCGCATGCGGGCGATCATAGACGGATCGCCGTTAATGGCTTCCTTCCAATAGGTAAGCTCCCCCGCTTGCAGCACAGACGGATTCCGCAGCATGCGCCGAACGCGGTCAGCTGTAAACTGCCGCTGCATCTCCTTTTCCCTTACGTTCGGGTCCAGGCGCGCCCACCAAAAATTTTTGACCGGCATCCCCTCTAAAGCCTCGATCAATCCTTCGAATTCATGCTGCTGCAGTTGAAGAAAGAAGGATATATTATCATGCAGGATCGTTGTTGTTCCCCGGGCTAACGCATATTCGCCCAGCGACCGCGGATTGTACATATGAAACGAATGGGCGTGAGGTTCGATGTAGCCCGGCACAAGGGTATACCCTTGCGCCTCGATGATTTGGGTATTCGCATCGGTCAAAGGCTCTTTTTCACCCACGTAGGCGATGCGGTCTTCAAAAAGGACGACATTTTGTTTACTCCATTCGCCGGTATATAGGTTAAGTATGTGGGCTTCCTTGATCCAAGCGGTTGCCGGTGCTCTGAACCGGGAGACAGAAATCAACTCGCTTAATTTTTCCTCTGTAAAATGACGTAAAGTGCTGTTCATGATTTCTACCCCCTTCTCATGATGAGTGACCGCCAGAAACCTCGAATCCGGCTCTGTTCATGCCGCTACCTGCTTTTTCCTTCCAGGTGAATTGAACGGACTCCCGCTTCGGAATTCACATAATCCTCCAATTCGATCTTTTCGAATCCCGGAATCCGAACCCGCAAGTACCGCATGGGCTCGCTTTGCAGAGGAATCGTGCAGTCGAGCCCCATTTTTGCCCCCGTCCCCTCATCCGTAGAGGGATCGAGCTTGGAGCCCTGTGCTCCATGGACGACCACCAAATCCCTATCCGCCTGAAAACGCGTGGCGATCGCCCATTCCACTTCCTCCATATTGAAGATGTCCACGTCTTCATCCACAACGACGACATGCTTGATGTCAAAGCTGTTTGCAAAGGCGGCGAATATCGCATTTTTGGCTTCCCCTTCGTTTCTTTTTTTGATGGAAACGACAGCATGGTAGCGGCAAGTCCCGCCGGCGCTCATATGGACTGCCCGGACCGTCGGTACGGTTTGGCGAATCGTTTGGAACAGGCTCGCTTCCCGGGGAATGCCCCCAAGCAGCAGATGTTCATAGCCTGCGGGAACGATGGTGTAAAACATCGGATGATTGCGGTGCGTCACTGCGGTAATTTGGACGACTTCTTTATCGCTGCGGGGACCATAGTACTTGGGAAATTCACCGAAGGGCCCTTCCGGCTCGCGTACGTGAGGCAGGATTTGGCCCTCCAGCACGATCTCCGCATACGCCGGGACGTCAATATCGACCGTTTCGCAGCGGACTACCTCCAGGGGCTCTCCGCGCAGGGCTCCTGCGATTTCCAGCTCATCTACCCCAAACGGAGTGCTGGCTTGAGAAGCCAGCAGCGTGACCGGATCAACGCCGATGACAATAGCGCATTCCAGCGGCCTGCCGGTCTCCTCGGCCTGTTTAAATAAGTGGTGCGTATGGCGGGGCAGCAGCAGGGCTCCCAGTTTGTCTTTTCCCGAAACCTGCAAACGATGAATCGAAACGTTCTGTTTGCGCGTGACCGGATCGCGCACGATAAACAACCCTGCGGTGATGTAATTTCCCGAATCCTTCTCATGGTGAACCGGAATCGGCAGCATCTTCATCAAATCGATATGCTCCCGAATGATATTTTCTTTGACAGGCGCTTCCGCGCGATCAACCGGTTTGCAAGGAAGTGGAGAGGAGACGGCCTGGGTAAACCTCGGAATGACTCCGTTTAGATCGGTTTCCAATGCTTCCGCAAAATCTTCCCGCGCAGAGCATATTCCCGACACAACCGGAATCGGATAGTCCTCCACGTGTGAGAAATATACGGCTTTCACACCGTCAAGCTTTTTGGCGACAGCCGCCGCTTCGTACTGCAAGCTGACCTTTTTGTCAACGACCGCCAAACGGTCTTTGGAGTGAAGGTACTCTATCCATGTGCGAAATGTCTTGGCCTTCATAAAGAATAGCCTCCCCCGCATGATTGTTTCCTGCTTGCTTACACTGCGGCAGGCTTACCGAATATATCTTTAAGCCGCCGTTCGAACATTTTGGTTAAACGTTCACGCCCGCGAACTTCAGGAGGCGTCGGATACTCCTTCCCGTTCACGACGACCGGCTGGTCATAACGGATCAGAATGTACGGAAGATAATCGTCGTACACTGCACGAATACGCTTGGCATGGACAGGATTGCGTGCAAACAGCTTCAACATGCGCAGTCCGAAGCCGACATGGCGGCCCTCGTCTTCCTTAATGCGGGCGAATCCTTCCGCCAGTCCCGGGAGCAGCCCTTTGCTTCCGTATACCGCTTCAAATACTTCGTACCCGGTCATGGCCTGAACGCCTTCAATGATCCCTTGGTAATGGGTCAGCCCTTCTACCAGTGCGGCCTCACGGTCCCCGGGTCCTTGCTCAAGAGCTGCCAGCATCTTTTTCACCCGATCATCGAGCTTCTGCTGAACGATATTTTTCACACCGGGAATGCGTTCCTTACCGAAAACCTCCTTGAAATAACGCATGAAAAACTCCGTATGCTTAAATTCCTCAAGCAGCTGAGTGCTTAAAAAAGCCTGCTGCTCCGTAGAAGAACCGAGCATAATCCACGGACAGAACTTTAGGGCCACGTTTTCTTCCGCATCCAGGAAGCCTGTGCAAAAATGAATGAGATAGCCTTGAAGATCCGGATCAAGGGACTCAAAATCAGCTTTGTCCTGACTCAGATCAATGGCGGCCGGGTCCCAGGTGCCGAAGCGGATCGCTTTGCGGTACAAGTCCCACGCCACTTCGTCCGTAGACCGGTCAAGGCTTGGGATCAGATCCCCGGATTCAACTTGCTTCTCGTTTAGACTCATCATCAATTACCTCCCCAATATAATATACATTCTTTGTAAAACTAGAAAATTCCTTCTAATAACTCCAATACTTCATGTTCCGTCGGCGTACGCGGATTAAACTTCATCATACCGCTTTTGAATGAATCCCTGGCGATATCCGTCAGCTTCTCTTCCGGTACGCCGACATCCCGAAGCCGGGTTGGAAGCCCGATATCGCGCACCATCTGGGCAACAGCCGATGCGGCTCCTTCCGCTTTAGTTCCCGCACCATTGGCTATGGCAACCATCAGCTGGGCAATCGTCGCCGCCTTTTCCGGACGGACGGAGGCATTGAATTCGACGACGGAAGGAAGCAGCAGCCCGATCGCGACCCCGTGCGGAACGTGGCAATGTCCTGACAGAGCGCTGCCTATCGCATGGGCCAAGCCTAAAAATCCGTTATTGAAAGCCATGCCGGCGAGCAAGCTTCCATGGGACATTCCGATGCGGGCCTCGATATCGGACCCGTCATGAACGGCACGGCGCAAGTTGGCGCTGACGGCGGCAATGGCCCGCATGGCCAGGGCATCGGATGCCGGGCGGGATCTTACGGAGAAGAACGTTTCGATCCCGTGCGCCAAGGCATCAATACCTGAAGCCGCCGTCATCCTTGCCGGCAGATTCATCGTGAGCTCCGGATCAACCAAAGCGATCGTCGGAGCCATGTGCTGGCTTGTTACGGTTACTTTCACTTGATTATGCCAATCCGAGTAAACGCCGAATATCGTTACCTCGCTTCCCGTACCGGAAGTCGTCGGGATGGCAATAAGGGGAACGGGATTGGCCGCAGGAATTCGATTGACACCGGCATAATCTCCGATACTTCCCCCGTTGGCCGCTACTGCGCGAATGCCTTTGGCGGCATCGATCGAGCTGCCCCCGCCGACGGCAACGATGCCGTCGTAAGGTTGGGTCCTGAATGCGGCAGCTCCGCGATCGATCGTCTCCAGGCCGGGATCGGGCTCCACATCCGTATAGAGATCGAACGTGATCCCGGATGACCGCAGCGATTCCGTCATCGCGGTAAGCAAGCCCGCTGACGCTACCCCTTTGTCGCTGACTATGAATACTTTTCTTACATCAAGCTGCAGCAATCTTTCTCCAAGACGAGCCGCCTTGCCGTATCCGAACTCAATTAACGTAGGAAGATGGAAGGAAAACTCAAATTCCTTCGGTTCGACCGCCAGCTTTCCGATCATCGTTGTCCTGCCTCCTCTCGCAATCCGTTGGTTAATCCATTTCAAAATGGATATGCTTGGTTTCGCAATATTCCATCAGGCCGTCCACACCTCTGGTCCGTCCCAGACCGCTCTGCTTGTAGCCCCCGAATTCGGCCTCCGGAAAGTTCTTATTATAGGTGTTGATCCAGACAGTCCCGGCCTGAATTCCGCGGGACATCCGCATCGCACGGTTCAAGCTGGACGTCCACACCCCCGCCGACAAGCCAAAGTCGGTATCGTTGGCCAGCGCAAGCGCTTCTTCGTCACTGGAAAAGGATTGCACCGCAAGCACCGGGCCGAAAATTTCTTCCCGGACGACACGGCAGTCCGATGAAAGATCGTCAATGATCGTTGGCGCAAAGAAATAGCCTTGATCGTACGCTCCGCCAGTCAGACGGTAACCGCCTGTAATGATGTTCCCTTCCCGGCGGCCGATTTCACAATATTCGTTCACTAAATCAAGCTGACTTTGCGAAACCAGCGGGCCCATATCCGTAGATTCCAGCAGTCCGTTGCCGACTGAAAGCTTCTCGGTATATTGTTTCAAGCGGAAGAGTACCTCCTCCTTGACGGACTCGTGAACCAATAGTCTGGAACCGGCCATACAGATCTGTCCGGCGGAAATAAAAATGGAACGTCCGATCAGAGGTATCGCTTTATCCAACGGGGCATCCTCAAACACGACATTCGGCGACTTGCCGCCCAGCTCCAAAGCCAGTTTTTTGATGTTGCTTGCGGCAAGCGCCATGATCGTTTTCCCGGTGGATGTATCTCCCGTAAAGCTGATCATATCTATTTTTTTACTCGATCCCATGACGGCGCCGATCGATTGTCCGGGACCGGTCACAATACTGACAATGCCTTTGGGAAAATGCGGGACCTGATCAATCAGTTTAAACAGCTCTACGGAAATGATCGGCGTAAGACTCGCCGGTTTGACAATGACTCCGTTGCCTGCCGCCAAAGCGGGGGCCAGCTCCCGAATCATCAGCAGCGCCGGCCAGTTCCAGGGCGAGATAATCCCTACGACGCCGATGGGCTCTTTGGCTATAACGCCGAAATTCCCCGGCTCCAGCTGTACCGAGCGGCCGAATACGGTCCGGGCGGCGCCCGCAAAATATTTCAAGGTATCCACACACCCCGCAAGCTCCACACGGGATTCACGGATCGGCTTTCCTTGCTCCATCGTCATCAGCCGGGCCAAATGTTCGATATTGTTCTCGATTTGCCGGGCCAATTCCAATAAAGCTTCATAACGCCGCTTCGGATTCACTCCCCAGTCACTGGTGCGATAGGCTTCGTATACAGAATCGATGGATTGCAGCATATCCGTCTCCGTTGATTTCTGCGCATAGCCGACCAATTCCCCGGTAGCCGGATTTCGCGATTCCAGCCTTTCCCGCGATGCGGACTCCGTCCATTCGCCGCCGACGTAATTGTAATAAACAGCCGGTTTCTGTTCGGTTAAAGAAGACATGTTTATCATCTCCCGCAGCATGATAATTTTGCAGTGCAGACGCGATTACTTGAACTCTCCCTTGGTTTCCGGTATGATGACGCTTCCAATCAGATAGATAACAAAAATCCCTATGGTAAAATAGCCGAGCATCGCAGGAATGTTTTGCGTCGTTCCGCTGGCTAATTGAACAAATGTCGGCATGATGCCTCCAACCGCAAACCCCATATTCCAGGAAAGTCCGGTACCGGTGGACCGTATGGCTGTAGGGAAACGTTCGTTGAGGAAAATGAGAACCGGGGCGTATGCGGCATTGCCCAAAAAAGCCAGCCCCCAGACATAAGCTGTGATGGAAGCAATTCCGGTTGCGCCTCCCAATTGGTTATAACAGATGGGAAGCATGACAAGATTGATCGTTCCGATGATCAAAAACGTTTTTTTGCGCCCGATAAAATCGCTGAGGGTGCCAAACAACACGGAGGATATAATCGCGATCACACTGGCGCCCATGAGAATCATCGATGCGGTTTCCGCAGGGATCTGGTTGATGATTTTAAGAAAAGTGGGGAGATACCCGCTGGTCAGGTAATACGCCGTCCCGCCGCCGGCCACAATCATCACATTCACAATCAGAATGGAGCGGTAATTCCGCGAAAATACGACACGAGCAGGCGCTTTTTGGGGTTTGGAATCGTCTTGGACCTGCTTAAGCTGCGCCCAGTAGGGGGACTCCTCCAGCGACTTGAAAACAAAAAGGCCAAGGATGGAACTGAGAATCCCAGTAAAGAACATAAACCGCCAGCCCCACTCACCGAAGGCCTCTCCCGGAAAGATGGCCGATACGATAAAGTAAACAATGGAGGCAAGCAGCGCACCCAGTCCGGCTCCGCCGCCGCCGATCAGCCCTGACATGAATCCGCGATACTTGGGCGGAACCGATTCGGTGCCGATCGTATGTGTGGAGGCAACGACACCGCCGACGAATATACCCTGCACCAAACGCAGAATGATAAACAGGACCGATGCAAAAATCCCGATCTGCATAACGGTAGGCAGCGCTCCGAACAGGGCGGTAGAAATACCTACGCCGGTAACGGCGATGGTCATCGCCCGCTTTCTGCCGGTTCTGTCCGCCAGGTTGCCGAAAATCACCGAGCCGAGCGGTCTCATAATCAGAGTGATGGCAAACGAAGCATAGACGGCAGCCAAAGAAAGTGTCGGTATACTCGTTGGGAAGAAGAGCTTTCCGATCTCAGGCGCCACAAAAAGCAGGATAAACAAATCAAACAAATCCAACGACCAGCCCAAAAGTGACGCAATTGAAGCATTAATCATTTGTCTGCGGCTTACCGTAACATTCGGCACATTGTTATTGGTATTTTCCTGAGTAGCGAGTGACATCTTCTTTCCCTCCGATATTGGGTATGTGATGCATGCGATCGCTTTGCCCCCGGGTTGAAACAATCAACCCGGGGCGGATGAATAACCATTTACTTGCCGGTAAAATTGGGCTTCCTTTTGCTGTAGAAGGCATCCACGCCTTCCTTGAAATCATCTGTGCTTCTAAGCATTCCGTATGCATATCCCTCGATCTCCAGACCGCTGCTGAGCGGACCCTCCTGAGAGGCGTTAAGCACCTGCTTCAAGGTCCTGAGCGCCAAAGGCGAGAATTCCAGCAGCTCATCCACCAGGCTTTGTACCGCAGCCTCCAGTTCATTCTGCGGCGTTACCAGGGTCAGAAGTCCCCATTGATAAGCCTCCGCTGCAGGAATTCGCCGTGCGCGCATGATCATGTCTTTGGCACGGCCCAGTCCTGCGATTCTCGCGACTCTCTGGGTGCCGCCGCTTCCCGGAATCATTCCCAATTTCAGCTCCGGCAGGGCAAGTAAAGTCGTGTCCGATGCGACCCGGAAATCGCAAGCCAGGGCGATCTCCAGCCCGACTCCGAACGTATAGCCCTGCAGCTGGGCGATGACCGGCTTAGGAGAACGTTCCGGAGCGGCTACGTTCTTGTGCAGTACGGAAAGCTCTTCCGGGGACCGCTCCAAAAATTCGCCGATGTTGCCTCCGGAAGTAAACGCCTTATCCCCCTCCCCTTTGATAATAATGACATGCACTTCGTCATCCTTGTTTAACTGTTCGAATATTTGATTTAGATGAGATCGCGCAATGTAGCTGAGCGTATTCATTTTTTCGGGACGATCCAGAATAATGGTCGCCGTCTTGCGTTCCGGTCTTTTTTCCACGCGGATATGATCCCATTCGATTTGTCCTAGTTTTTGTTCCATTTACGAAGCACTCTCCTTTTTCAGATATAATTCTTCATATTCTCCGCTGCGCAGCTTCCGGCGCAATATTTTCCCGACGGGACTCTTCGGTATGGCGGCAACCAATACATACTTCCTCGGTCGCTTAAAGTTGGATAATTCATTGCTCTCCTTGCAAAATTCGTCCAGCTCCTCTACCGTCAGAGAAGAATCCTTAGGGACTATAAAGGCGGTGACCACCTCTCCGAAACGCGGATCGGGCAAGCCTGCTACAGCCACCTCGGCCACCTTCGGATGCTTCGCAATCACATCCTCAACCTCCAGCGGATGGATATTCTCCCCGCCGGATATAATCGTATCGTCCAGACGTCCGAGGACAAACAGGTCGCCGTCTTCGTCGAGCATCCCCATATCGCCCGTGAAGTACCATCCGTCCCGGATCGACTTCTTGGTGGCGTCAGGACGGTTCCAATATCCCTGGAACGCTTCACTCGACCTTAGATCGACGATAATTTCACCCGGCTCACCGTAAGGCACGATGTCATCGGGAGTGGAGTTGCCTTCCGGATCGGGAATGACTACGCGAAGATGCTGATGAAATCCGGCTTTTCCCGCACATCCCGCTTTTTTGTTCAAATAATTGCAATAGGAGAACGTATACACCTCGGAGGAGCCGTAATGATTAACAAAAACCTCAGGCTTCAGCTTGTTGAAAATTTCCTGTGTCAGGACTTCCGTCATCGCCGCCCCGGCATATCCGACCTTCTTTAATGAAGAAAGATTATAATTTGCAAACTCGGTATGGTATACTACATCATGGAATATGGTTGGCACCAGATACACGCAGCTGATTTTTTCCTTTTCGATCAGCTCAAGAACAGCTAGCGGGCTGTAATCGGGTATCATCGCCATCTTTCCGTTCAGGAAAGCCATCGATAGGAGGGAACGCATGCCCATGGTATGATACAAGGGCATGACGCCTATGGTGCTTTCCTGAACTTCATATTGGTTTTGGATAATATGGGCGATCGCCGCCGTGTACTCATTTTTGTGGCTTCGCGGTACGCCTTTGGGACGTCCGGTCGTGCCTGACGTATATAGCATGAGACAAATGTCATCATCGTGAATTTTCGGCTGAACCGGTTTTCCCGATCCCTTTTCCCGCAATTGTTCGTACGTCACATCGGCACCCTGCGCGCCCTGCACGCTGATTTTCAAAACTTGCAGGTCTTTGACCGCTTCCAGCACCGTTTTTTCGCTTACCGGTTCATAAACGATGGCTTTAGCTGCCGCATCCTGCACACAATACTTGATCTCCTCCTGTGACAGCCGAAAATTGATCGGAGTAAAAACGGCTCCAAGCTTTTGGACCGCCCAATACAGCGTCACCATTTCGAGGCGGTTTTTCAGTACCGGCACTACCCGGTCGCCCTGTTCCACCCCCATGGCTTGCAGAGCGGAGGCCACCTTATTGATTTCAACGTTGATCTCTCTATAAGTGAACCGGGTGTTCCCCTGAATGAGAGCTTCGAACTGAGGATGCCTCTCGACCGCAAATTCAAACAGTGTCCCCAGATTCATTGACGTTCTCACCGTCCTTTCGTCTGATCGCCTCTTTCTCAATCGCTTCAATAATCCCCTTGTAACCGGTACATCGGCATAAATGGCCTGACAGCATTTCCTTAATCTCATCTGTCGTCGGGTCGGCATGAGTACCCAGGAATTCGACAGACGACATGAGGATACCGGGGGTACAGAAGCCGCACTGCAAAGCGTGGCACTCGTTGAATGCCTCCTGCAGGGGATCCGGCCTGCCGTCTTTGGCCAAGCCTTCCACAGTTGTGATCTCCATGCCCTCCGCCTGGACGGCGAACATCAGACAGCTTCGGACCGCCGATCCGTTCACCAGTACGGTACACGCTCCGCAGACTCCATGCTCGCAGCCGATATGCGTACCGGTTAATCCGCAATCCTCGCGCAGAAAGTCGCTCAGCAGCTTTCGAGGCTCCACGCGTTCGGCGTACACCTTGCCGTTAATGTTCACACGAACCTCTATCGTTTCGTTAGCGGACACTTGAATCATGCGTCCCCCTCCTTTCCGGTCGCTCTGTGGTAAGCGGCTTTTATTGCCTTCTTGGCGAATACGCCCGCCAAATGAAGCCTGTATTCCCGGGACGCATGGAGATCCCCTTCCGGATCGACATGAGCGGAAGCCAGCGTTCCCGCTTCTTCCAATATTGACTCCGTCAGTTTCTCTCCTAGAAGGAGGTCCGCCGCCTCTTCCGCCAGCAGCGGAACGGCATCCACTCCGCCCAATGCGAGCCGTGCGGTTGTAATTCGTCCCTCTGCATCGGTATCGATCACACAGGCGGCCGCCACCAAGGCAAAGTCGCCATGCCGCCGGCTGTATTCGTGAAACGAGTACCCCTTGGGCATCCCCTTCAGCGGGATTTTCAATTCCGTAAGCAGCTCGCCGGGCATAATGTCAGTGGTCAGATACGTGATGAAAAACTCGCGCAGCTCTACCTCCCTGGTTTCGTCGGCGCTTTGAATGACGGCTCTTCCATTCAGCGCCAGCAGCGACAAAGGAAGCTCTGCCGTAGGATCCGCATGGACCACGCTGCCGCCTACGGTCCCCCGGTTGCGGGTTTGCATATGCCCGATGAACGGAACCGCCTCCGACAGAAGCGGGCTTAGCTCCCGAATCAGTCCCGAGCGCTCCACATCCCGCTGCCGGGTTGTGGCGCCGATTCGGATCCATTCGTCCTCCCGGCGGATATAGTTCATATCCTGCAACCCGCTGATATCAATCAAGCACCCCGGAGCAGAGAGCCGCATATTCAAAATCGGTATAAGACTTTGTCCTCCGGCGATAAGCTTTCCCTCGTCCCCGGACTGAGACAGCAATTGAAACGCTTCTTCCACCGTCGAGGGACGGAAGTAATCAAAGGATGCCGGTTTCATGCCCTTCCCTTCCTCTCGTAGCTAGGCTTGTGTTCTATGCTTTAGAACCGTTCCTACGCCGATTGTTGGTCATTTTCAATTTTTTTTTTTTTTTTTGAAAAAATCGCTGATAATCAGCTTCGCCACTCCACCCAGCATTCTTTGCCCGATCGCTGCCACTTTCCCGCCGACCTCCGCGTTATAGCTGTAAAAGAGCGCCGTTTTTCCATCGTCCAGCGAGGTCAGCCGAAGCTGCCCTTCCGCATCCAGAAAGCCCGGCCCTCCTTCCCCATGCACAATTAACTTGTAACTGGCCGGGGCCTGCACATCGGCCAGCGTGATCGTCGCGTCATATTTTCCCTTTACCGCCGCAATACCGACCGTAAGATCCGCACGGTATTTTCCTTCCTCCACCAGCTCCAGCTTCTTGCATCCCATGATGCACTCTGCCAGCACATCGGGATCCATTAATTTGTTCCATACCTGATCGATAGGCGCATTCAAGCTGATTTCACCACTGCCGTTCATATAACCGGTTCCTCCTTTAACAACTTCGTTCTATTTCGGGCTTCCTGCATTAAAGTCCATATTCGATTCGGCGACAAAGGCAAGCTGTCAATCGAGATACCCAAAGGCGAGAGAGCGTCGGCAACCGCATTCGCGATCACAACCGGGGCGCTCATGGTGTTCCCCTCGCCCAGGCCTTTGGCGCCCAACGGCGTCAGCGGGGAAGCCGTTTCGCAATGCTTGATCGTCACCCTCGGCATTTCGGTCGCCGTCGGGCACAAGTAGTCCATGAAGCTTCCGGTAAGAAAGTGACCGTTTTGATCATATACCAACTCTTCGTATAACGCTCCGCCGAGCCCGTGAGCCAATCCTCCCATAATTTGACCGTCAACGATAAGCGGATTGAGCAGTTTGCCGGCATCATGAATCGTGATATAGTCGAGGATCTTTACTTCTCCCGTATCCGCATCGACCTCGACCGTGACCGCATCAGCCACAAAGCCGTAGGTGGCCGAACCGTTAACAAAGTCGTTCTCATCCGGCGGAAGCGCAGTCGGGATGGAATAAAAAGCGGTTTCATGGATGCCGGGCTCCACCCCCGCCGGCAGGCCCTGCGGGTTCCAGTGCGCCGAGCCGATGAGTCTTTTCAATGAAATTTGCTGCTGCGGATCGTCCAAGGCCACCACTTTACCGTTCTGAATGTCCAGACTCTCTGTCGGCTTGTTCATTTGACCAGAAGCAATATACAGTAATTTTTGTTTAATTTTTCCAGCCGCTTGATAAACGGCGCTTGACCCGATCGGGGCAAACCGGCTGGAATAGCTCCCCGATGCCACCGACCAGGGACTCGTCAGGGTATCCATCTCGGCAATCACCCGGACTGACCGCGGATCTACGCCCAGCACTTCCCCTACGATTTGGGCCGCAACCGTTTCATGGCCTTGACCGGTTGGCGTCGTGCTGATGCGGACGGAAATCCCGCCTGAGGGATCGATCGATACGGTGGCCCCTTCGGCGCATCCCGATTTGGGCAGTGACTTCGCCCGCTGCTCCGGAGTGAGGGCAATAGTGATATACCCCATATTCGATCCGGAAGGTTCTACGATACACGCCAACCCGATTCCCAGATATTTGCCTTCCTTACGGGCCTGCGCCTGACGCTCCCGGAACCGCCTATAATCGACGCTCTCCAGAGCTTTCTCAAAGGCAGCGTGATAATCTCCGCTGTCGTATATCCCTCCGGAAGCGGTATGATAAGGAAATTCCTCCGCCCGAATCAGATTTCGTCTGATGACATCCGCCGGATCCATTCCAAGCTTGTCGGCGACCATTTGCATGATCCGTTCGAGCGGAAAATACAGCTGCTGACCGCCATATCCCCGAATCAGACCCGTAGGGCACTTGTTTGTCATGACGGCGATGGTTTCCATAAACAGATTTTGAATCCGGTACGCTCCGGTACTGTTGGAGTGCGTTCGATACAGGCAGGCCGGCTCAGGAGCCCGGATGTAGCCGCCGACGTTATCGACCATTTTCATCTTCAACCCTGTTACGGTTCCGTCCTTTCGCACCGCCGCCTCGATCCAGGTCACCCTGTCGGTTCCGCTGGAGCTGGCCATCAGGTGCTCCTGACGGTCCTCGATCCATTTGACCGGCAGCCCGAGCTTTTTGGAGACCACTCCCATCAGGACCATGTAAGGGAATACGCCCGATTTGATGCCGTAGCTGCCGCCCACATCCTTGGGGATGATGATCCGCAGATGATTGCTCGGCATTTGCAGCGCGGCCGCCATCACCGACTGCAGCGTGAAGGGCCCGTGAAAATTCGACCAGATTGTCAAATGGTTGCCGCTGGACTCGTAATGGGCAATCACCCCATAGGTCTCTACCGGGGTGGCGCTGTATTTTGGATACAGAAACTTATGCTTTAATACGATATCCGCTTCAGCAAAAGCTTGATTCACATTCCCGTAATCAAAAGTACGATGATTGGCGACATTGGAGCCGACCTCCTCATGGAGCAGCGGGGCATCCGCTTCCAGCGCTTCTTCAATGTCAACCACGGCAGGCAGCGGTTCGTATTCCACTTCAATCGCCTCAAGCGCATCCTCCGCCAAATACCGGTTTTTCGCTACGACCACAGCGACAGGCTCGCCTACAAATCGCACTTTCCCGACGGCCAGCGAATAATATTTTACCGGCGCGGTAACTCCTACGGGGAACGGCGCTGTCATCCCCGCAATGTCCTGTCCGGTAACAATCCCCTTTATCCCCGGCATTTGCGCCGCCCTGTCCGTTCGAATCGCTTTGATTTTTGCGTGGGGATACGGGCTGCGCAGGATCGCCGCATGATGAATATTGGGAAGCGGATTCATGTCCTCAATGTAGGTGCCCTGTCCCGAAGTCAGTCTGGCATCTTCCACCCGGGACATCGGCCGGCCAATTCGATTCGGATTCATCGATGGAAGCCTCCCTTCTCCTTCAGTCTTTCATAGTCTTCATAGACATCAATATCTTCCGGCTCGGCTGCCGGCACATGGACCAGCCGCCGCGCCTCCGCGTATTTCTTGATCAGCTCCCGCCCGCCTTGATCGCCGGTGACCTGCTGCAATTCATCGAATACCGTCCGGCTAAACAATACGGGGTGACCCGGCTTGCCCTGATACGCGGCCTGGACTATCGGCGCCCCGCTGTTCTCGTAATCCGCCAGCACTTGCTCGATGACGGACGGATCCATTCCCGGCTGATCCGCCAGCAGCATGCATCCCGCATCCGCCGATACGCGGGCGAGGTAATCCACCGCTAAACGGAGAGAGGAGCTCATCCCAAGATGGGACTCGGAGTTGGACAAGACGACCAGAGGCAAATCGTGAATGGCGGCGGCCAGTTCGGGAAATTCGGCATTAACGACAACGACGACGCCGGCCGCTTTTACACGCAGGGCTTTTTGGGCCACATAGCGGAGCATCGGCTCCTCGCCAATCGGCAGAAGCTGCTTCCGCATGCCCATGCGTCTGGAATAACCGGCGGCAAGGATGACTAACCATACCGATCGTTTCATAGGTTCACCACGAGAAGCCTGCCGCTATACTGCCGTTCATGCAGGAGCCCCTTGCGCAGCCGGAGGGATTGGCCGCTGCGCGCGTTTTTGCGGCAAACCAGTTCGGATAGAATGCTTAAAGCGATCTCCTCCGGCGAATCCGCTCCGATATCCAGACCGACAGGGGAGTGAAGCTTTTCCAATGACTCCTCGTTCAGCTCTCCACAGTCCGCCTGAATCTCATCGAGCATACGCTGAATCCGATTGTGGGATCCCAGCACCCCCAAATACGAGATCGAACCGGGGAGCAGCGATTGAACCAGCATGCGGTCCAGCTCGTAGTTGTGCGTCATCACGACAACATAAGCTTCATTCATAACGGACATATGCGAATATTGATGTCGGGACATCAGCACACGCTCATCCGCTGCCGCAAAATGATCCCGATCGAGGTAATCCTGGCGATGGTCCGCTACGGTCACATGCCAGTGAAGCCTCTTGGCTCCCTCCACCAGCGGAACGGCATCTGCACCGGCCCCGAATATCATCAATCTGGGCCTGGGCTTCACCGTTTCTACAAACAGCTTAACGGAAACGCCGTGTACCGTATTGTTCGCAAGTCCGCACGTTACACCGGCACTGGCAGGATCCCCGAATTCCGTTTCCCCGCGGTTTAAAATCAAGTATGAGCCCGCCGGAACCCGGGCCGGATCTTTCGATTCCAGCACCAGGCCCGATGTATATTCATTAAGAGCGGACACCCTTTGTTCAAACGCTTGCAGCTGCCGCTGCGCTTGTTCGGGTCGATGCACGGGGTCAAAAGGCTGAAGCCAAATCGTCAGGGCGCCATTGCAGCCCACTCCCAATCCCCAGAACAGGTCGCCTTCCGACCTGAAATCATAGCGGATCTCCCGGGGGATGCCCGTGTCTATCACCTGCCGCGCATGCTCGAGCAAATCCCCCTCCACACAGCCGCCGCTGAGCGTTCCGATGACGCTCCCGTTTTCCAGGACCAGACACCTTGCTCCTTCCCGCCGGTATGCCGCACCATCCACATCCACAATCGTCGCCAATGCGGCTCGTTCCTTGTTCGTCCAACATTGCTGCAGCGCTTTCGCGATCTCAAGCATGTGTCATTCACCTCACTCGTCGTCTCTGCGAGTCCGTATTTTTATTGTAAAAAAGATTCGTCAGGAACGGTTTTGTTATTGCTTCAATCTCATTTTAACAATTATGCTAATTATTCATTAAATTGGAAAACAAACTTCGGTACTCTGTAGGCGTCTTCCCTTCCAGCCGCTTAAAGGTTGTGGCAAAATAGCCGGCATTCGCAAATCCGGTATTATTCGCAATGACTTCAATCGGCAGCGAGGTCATTTTGATAAGCCGCTTCGATTGTTCCACCCTGTATTTCGTCAAGTATTCGATAAACGTAACGCCCATCTCCGCTTTAAACAAACGGCTGAAATGAGAAGCGCTAAGATACACCCAATCGGCCACTTCGTTCAAGGTAATCGGTTCGTAGAAATGGTTGTGAATATACCGGATTACGCTTTGAATCGGATTTCCGAGATCCATCTCGACCGGTTTGGAGGGGGATGGCGGGGTCCCCAAATAATTGGTTTCCATCATTAACCCCGGAAGCAGAAGGCCGTCCAAGGCCGTAAGCAGCTCCGTGTCAGTAAGCGGTTTCAGAAAATATTTGGAAAATCCTGCGTTCATGGCCATTTGTACGGTTTCGAACATTTTCAAATACGTCGCTACGATGATCGAAACCTTCGGATTCATTTCCATCATCTTTTTCCCCAGCTTGATCCCGTCCAAATCGGGCAAAGACAAATCCAGGATGACGATGTTCGGCTGATTTTGCTTTAACAGAAACAACCCCCGCTCGGCAGAAGCCGCTTCATAAACGGAGAGGTAGTTGTACTGGCTTTCTTCAATGATTAAACGAATGGCTTGGCGACTTTCCGCTTCATCGTCTACAATCAGTAGTCCAGTCAAGACCGTCCCTCCTGCCTTATAATTCCGTGATCGTTAAATGTTCTTTCCGCAATTCGCGGCGCAGCGTTTTTCCCGAAGGGCTTTTTGGAATCTCGTTGATAAAAACGTACTTCCGCGGCCGTTTGAAATTGGACAGCTTGGGATGCTGCTTACAGAACTGATCGAGTTCCTGGGCCGTGAGACTGCTGTCTTTTGGTACGATGAATGCGGCAACAATCTGTCCCCAGCGTTCATCCTCCTCACCCATAACTACGACTTCCCATACCTTAGGGTGCTGAAGCAAAACCTCCTCCACTTCCGTAGGAGCAATGTTTTCTCCCGCCGAAATCACCATTTCATCCACTCGGCCGACCACATACAGATCTCCGTCTTCATCAAAGTATCCCAAATCGCCCGTATGATACCAATGATTCCGGATCGCTTTTCTAGTTGCGTCCGGCCGGTTCCAATACCCTTTAAAGGCTTCGATCGATTCGGCCTGGACCGTGATTTCCCCGATTTCTCCCGGGCGGATGATGGCATCGGAAGAAGAGGCTTGGGAGCCGTCGGTTGGAACCAGCCGGATTTTTTGATGAATCCCGGGCCTTCCGGCGCATCCCGGCTTTTTATCCAGGTTCGAGCAGGTGGTGAAGGTATAGATTTCCGTACTCCCATAATGATTGATAAAGTGAGCCGGTTTTAACATCTCAAAACACTTTTTGGTTAGCGCCGCAGACATCGGTGCACCTGCATAGCCGATTTTCTGAAGAGAGGACAGATCAAAATCTGAAAAGCGGGGATCCTTCAACAATTCCAGGTACATGCTCGGATACATATAGAGGCAGGTGATCTTTTCTTCAGCCAGAAGCGCAAGGGCTTTTCGAACGTCGAAGTCCGGGGATAGCACATATTTGCCGTTCAATACGCACATGGAAAGAAGCGAGCGGATCCCCATCGTGTGATATAAAGGCATGGCCCCCAGCGTGCTGTCGAATATTTCATAGCGGTTTTGGATAATGTGCGCCATCGTGGAGGCATATTCATTTTTGTGATATCTCGGGACCCCCTTGGGCACCCCGGTCGTGCCTGAAGTGTACAGCATGACGGCTATATCGTCGCTATCATTATGGGAAAAACCGGAAAAATCGCCGATCCCTCTGGAAATCAACTCCTGATAAGAAAGGTCGCCTTCATCCGGATCGAGACTGATAAGAATGGGACGCTCATTAAATTTGGCGCATTGAACGGAGCGCTGACTGAATTTCTCGTATACAACGATTTTGGGTTCCGCATCATTGATGCAGTACTGCGTATCCTCGGGAGAAAGGCGAAGGTTAATCGGCGTAAAGATCGCGCCCAGTTTTTGTACGGCCCAAAACAAACAAACCGTCTCCAGCCGGTTTTTGAGCAGCGCCATAACCCGGTCCCTCTTGACGATTCCCAGTTTTTGAAGAGAAAAGGCCAGCCGGTTTACTTCTTCATTCAATTGCTGAAAGGTCAACACTTTATGGTCCTGCACAAGAGCGATTTTGTTCGGGTATCTCTCAATGGCATAATCAAACGCTGTTCCCAAATCCATTGTGACCGACTCCTCAAACGTTTGTTATTTCTATTGTACAATGATGGCGGCACTACAGTTTTTGTAATTTTGATATTCGGTCTTTTAGAAACCGATCACATTTTTTTCCTTTCTGTTATAAACATTCGTTAATGACCGGCAAAAACCCTCTTGCTTTGAGGCTAATATCGCTTTCACATTCGGCCGATCGAAAGAAAAGAGCTTCTGAAGCGAAGCCCTTTCGAGGAAGAACCATTCGTGGTTTAGATGAAGCTTTTGATGGGGTCTGTCTGACCACCCGCCGTGCAGTCCCAACGCGCGCCTCACATACCGGTAATGCTAAGCTTGCCTCAAAGCAGCCGCCCAGCCCTCCAAATTGTTCGTGCAGACCAGGAGGTCGGAATAAGCGGTCAAAGAGCTTAGCGTCTTCTCGTCGTCCGGTGTCCAGACGATCAATTGAACGTTCTCGGCCCGGCACATTTCCATATAGGCCTGTGTCAAAAAAACGTACTTCATCGACAAGTAACGGATGTTCCATTCCTTCATATACGGGAAAACCGCCGGAGCTGCACCATAAATAATCAGCCCCAAATCAAGCCCGTTATGCAGCTTGCGCGTCCGTTCGACGGCATAGTGGTCAAAAGAAGTCACAATGACCTGCTTCTCCATCCCGGTGCGCCGGATCACATCCACTGCCGCTTCTTCCAAGCCCGGATAAAAATCGCCGGTTTGCTTCAGCTCTATATCAACAATCATTCTGTCCTTGGCGAACAGCAACGCTTCTTCCAATGTCGGAATGCGCTCGCCATCCCCCGCATCCAGCTCGCGAAGCTCCTGAAGCGTATAAGACTTGACGAGTCCTTGCCCATTCGTTGTCCGATTGACGCTGGGGTCATGAATGACGACGGGAACCCCGTCGCGTGTCAGATGCACGTCAAGCTCCACGTGGGTAAAACCAAGCTCCAAAGCGGCTCGGAAGCCGCGTATTGTGTTTTCCGGGAATTTTAGAGGATATCCTCGATGGGCTAAGCCTCTGATTTCCATCCATCACTACCTCCATATTATGAACTATTCCATGATTCCGAAGCAGCCTTCCCCTACCAGCCTACTACTACCTGTTACCATATCTCCCGAATTTGTGCCGCGGTATATTTATTTAAAGGTTGAATTGGCCATAGCGGCCACAATATGCTTTTGCATAAGCGAAAAGATAATCACAATAGGGATAATCGCCATCACACTCGCCGCCATGATGATATGAAACTCCATGGCTTCGTTGCCGGCGATGGAATCGCGCAGCATGGCAATCCCGACGGTCAATACACGCATCTCGTTGGAATTGGTCATGATTAACGGCCAGAAGTAGGAATTCCAGCCGGATATAAAAATGAGAACGCCCAGCGTCACAACGGTCGGAAGCGCCATAGGAAGCAGAATGCGGTACAGCAACCCGAACCGGCCGGCACCGTCGACGCGGGCCGCTTCCAATACATCGTTATTGAGGGACTTCAGCGCCTGACGAAGCAGAAAGATGCCGAATGCCGATGCGCCGTGCGGGACGATGAGCGCCCAATAGGTGTCCAGCCAGCCCAGCTTGGACATCATGACATATACGGGCACGAAGGTGACCTGATCCGGAACAATCATAGCTGCGAGCACGAGGAAAAACAAAGGCTCCCTTCCCGGAAAACGCCCCTTGGCAAAGGCGTACGCCGCCATGAGCGATACGTTCAATTGCAGCACCACCATCCCGAGGGACATGATGAGCGTGTTGCCGAAAAAACGCGCATAGGGAATCACCTGAAAGGCTGCCATATAATTTTCCCATGCGAACGATTGGGGCCATAATGTCGGAATGGCCGACCTCATTTCAAACTGGGTCTTCAAGGAGCTTACCAGCATCCAAAACACAGGAAAGAACATGAGCAAGGTCACGATGACCGCAGCTGCGGCTCTTACCGCGGCCGCGGCCGTCAGACGGTTTCGGCTACCCCTCATAATGCACCTTCTTTCGGCTGATCATCCATTGTACAAGAGTAAGCGCCAGAATCATCACAAACAAAATGATGACCAAGGCCATAGCCCGCCCTGTCTTGAATTCGTCGAACGCCATAGTGTAAATCCAGTAGACCAATGCGTTGGACGCCTTCAGCGGCCCTCCGTTCGTCATAATGTCTACCGATTGGAATACCTGCATGGATGAGATGAATGTCGTGATCACCAGAAATAATGTCATAGGCGACAGCAAAGGCAGCGTAATATGACGGAATAAATGGTACCGGCCGGCACCGTCGATGGACGCCGCCTCATAATATTCTGACGGTATGCCGCGCATACCGGCGATAAATAAAATCATCGCAAAGCCCGCGCCTTTCCACACGGAAACGGCCACAAGCGCGGGAAGCACCGTCTTTTGATCCACCAGCCAATTGACCGGCTCGAATCCAAGCATGCCTATGAGATAATTAAGCAAACCGTATTGATTGTTATATATCCAAATAAATACCATCGCGGCTACGACCATCGATACATAATAGGGCAGAAAGATCACGCCGCGCATAAAAGCGTAAAAGCGGGAATTGGCCACATTAAACAGCAGCGCCAGCAGCAATCCGGCGACCAGCGTGAACACGACGTCCATCCCGGTATAGATCATGGTGACCTTCAAAGATTGGTAAAAATCCTCACTGGTTAACAATCGGACATAATTGTCCGCCCCGACAAATTTTTTGATGGGACGGGTCATGTTCCAATTTGTGAAGCTGATATAAATGGAATAGAAGAGCGGATAGTACAAAAAGAGACCTAAAAATCCCAATGCCGGCAAAGCAAACGAAAAATCCTTCAGGGCTTCCCACCGTAAGGGACCGGATCGGCGGCGAGAGGAAGCGGCTTCCGTAACGGACGCCGCCTTCCCGCTGTGATGAGCATGCCATTCCTTCTTCATGTTCATTTACTCGAAATCCGCCAAGATATCGTTTATTTTGTTAGCGGCTTCCTTCATCAGGGGGACCGGGTCTTCATTGTTTAACGCCATTTTCCCCATCACTTCCAAATACTGCTTGCTGAATTCCGGATAAGCCGGATGCTGAAGGCGAGGGGTCACGCTGTCGAAATTATCGAATACCGCTTTATACTGCGGCCATCTTTTGAAATATTCGCTGCCTTCGTTCGAGGAAATCGCCGATTTGCGCGTCGGCAAATAGCCAACCGATTCGGCCCACTTAATATTGTGTTCGGAAGACGTCATGAACTCGATGAATTTCCAGGCGGCTTCCTTCTTTTTCGCATCCTCCTGCTCCATCATGACGATACCCGCTCCCCCGATATTGGAGGTGCGCTGTTTGTCACCCGGCAGGAACGATACGCCCACTTCAAACCCGGCATTTTCCCGATACATTTTCAGCATGGCGGACGTGTGCTGAACCATGGCGATCTGACCGTTCAGGAACATTTGCCGCATGTTGTCGGATGCCCCTTTTCCATATCCGATATGCATGTGCCCTTCATTTTTCCACTTATAGAATTTTTCGATATAGCGTAGTGACTCCGGTGTCTCCACAGCCGATTTTTTCATATCGGAGGTGAGGATCGTTCCTCCGCCGTTCACCAGCCACGGATCGTAGTACCAGGTATCCCAGCCCGGCACGGAGAAGGCATAGCGAACCGTCTTTCCATTCTCCTTCTGCGTCACCTTCTCGTTGAAGGCGTCAATGTCGCTCCACGTTTGCGGAGGCTGCACGCCCAACTGATCCAGCAAGGTTTTGTTATACACGAATACGCTTGTGCTGACAATCAGAGGGAAGCCGTACTGCTTGTTGTTATATGCGTAAGCCTGCAGCATCCCTTTGGAGAAGTCATCCAACTGCACCTTGTCTCTTTGAATCCATGGCGTTAAATCGGCGAATACACCGCTGTTGGCAAAGTTCGGCAGGGAGGATACTTCCACGTTGGTAACGGCCGGCACGTCTCCCGCCGCAACGGCTGCCTGCAGCTTTTTATGGAGTTCGGCGTAAGCGCCTTGGAAAACGGGTTCTACCGTAATATGGGGATATTTCTTGCTAAACTCGGCGACCATGTAGTTCAAGCCTTCCATTTGGGCCTCGGCATGGGAGTGCCAGTATTGAATGGTTACCGGAGTAGTATCATCCTTCAACCCGGCATCCGCCTGAGCCGTTCCTTCCGTCGTTGTTCCGCCGGAGCAGGCAGCCAAGCTCGCCGCCAGTGTACCGGCTGCCATCGCTGTCATCCATTTTTTCATTTTCATGCCGCATTTCGGCTCCCTTCACTAGTAAAAATCATTGGAAATTAAAAAAGAGACTTCAAGAAACCCGACCAAAAGACAGACCACCCCCTACAAAATACATCGTAAGCAGCGCGCTTTTGGGTTTTCTCATCGTCTCCACCCGTCCGCTTCATTATGAAATTGTTTCCATATCCCGCTTGTAAGCATCAGGCATGGAGCTTTAAGCAGAATCTTGTGCTACCAACGGAATCAAGATTAATCCCAGTCTACTACCCGATTGTTATGAGAATGTTATGGTATTGTTATGGTTTTGTAATGTTTTGCCGAGTTTGCTCGGGATACACGGTCACCTTTTCACCGTCGGACACAAACAAGACGTTTCCATTCAATCCGGTGCTGTATACCGTCGCGTTTTCCTTCTCATAGCGTTTAAGAATATCCAGGCTTTGCAAAACATTCGCGCTGATCATTACAATCTCCGGCCGAACGCTTCTAATAAACGGGCCGGACGAAGAGGTCATGTCTCCGTGATGCGGGGCGTGCAGCAGCTTGGCCTGCAGACGATCTCCATACTTCTCGACGAGAGCGTATTCCTGGTTTTTGTACAAGTCGCCTGTCAAAAGAATGCGGTTGCTCCCATGGGTAATCAGCAGCACCAGCGAATGATTATTCAGCTCCTCGGTTCCCCATTTTTCAAAGGACCCGGGCGTTGTGCCGACCGGAGGATTCAACACCTCGACCGTTACATCCGATGCCCACGATAGCCGTTCTCCTTCAAGGAGCTTCGTCTGCGGAATGCGCTTATCCTCCAGCAGCTTCTGCACCATCCTGTACGTTTCCGTATCGTGAGGAATTCCGTTGTGATAGTATGCCCCTACCGGTTTCGTCAGAAGAAGCGTGGTTAACCCGCCGATATGATCGATATGCGGATGGGTGCTGAGAACCGCATCAAGCTTATGGATGCCAAGCTTGTTAAGCCTCTCCTCGATTTGCGGTCCGGCGGATGGAATACCGGCATCGACAA
Organism: Paenibacillus sp. JMULE4; assembly: GCF_013337105.1. Classification (NCBI taxonomy): domain Bacteria; kingdom Bacillati; phylum Bacillota; class Bacilli; order Caryophanales; family Paenibacillaceae; genus Paenibacillus; species Paenibacillus sp. JMULE4. Next base: position 162,824 of record NZ_SGWF01000018.1, on the reverse strand, counting down.
GCAGCTGCCTGCCGTCAGGAGCCGTAAGCAGGATGGCGTCACCCGATTTTTCCCCGGCTTCCAGGTCAAAGTATCGGATGGCCAGTTTGTCTTGATGCAGTGACGTGTCATAAAACGCCGCTTTCTTTACCGGATTCGAAAACGATTCGCCTTCAGCCGCCCCCCCGCTTGTGCTCGGTTCGCCCGTACAGGACACGAACAGCAGCAAAGCCGTCACAGCCGCGATACCTGTCAGCTTCAATCGCCGGAACCGATTCTTTTTGTGCTCCATCATTCATCACCTCCTGCAACCAAATGAATATCCAAGCCTTGCACAGTACAAGCGGATAACGTTCTAAGGTTAACCTTCGATTGTTAGGACAGTGTTAATGGAGTGTAAAACATATCTTGGACCGCGCGCGGAACCTTCCCGCATGAACGGACCGCTATAGAACGATAGGTAGCCAGGCTTCTCTCGGGATTTCCCGCATCGGTTTCGAAGCGAATTCATTGAGCAGGCCGTATCTAATCCCTATTTATATATAGGAATTATACGAATTTTGTATTGACGACTGTACCGTCCGGACAGTATAGTAAATTATGGAGGTGAGCCATGAACCGAAATTCGAAACGCACCACGATTTTGCAGGTAGCCTGCCGGCTGGTCAGAAAGTTGGGGGCTTCCCATCTGACGCTGGATGCCGTTGCCAAAGAGGCGGGCGTTAGCAAAGGCGGTCTGCTCTATCACTTTCCCACGAAAGAAGCGTTGATTCAGGCTGCCCTGGATGACTTTCTGGACCGGTTCGATTCGGACACGGATGAAGAAGCCGCCCGCAACACCGCGCTTAACAACCGGTGGGCGCAGGCGTATCTGATCAAGACGTTCGAGATCAGCAAGGAGGATCTGGAGATGAGTTTCGGTATTCTGGCGGCCGCCGCGAATCAACCCAATCTGCTTGAACCCATGCGGCAGCGGTACCTACTCTGGCAAAGCCGGATGACGGAGGAATGCAAAGACCCGGTTGAAGCGACGGTTGCCCGGCTGGCGGCGGACGGATTATTCTTTTGCGAGCTGTTCGGGTTCGCTCCGCTCGACGATCAGCTTCGTTCCGAAGTGCTGGCCTACCTGCTGACCAAGGTGGAGAGCCGTGAACCGCAACCGTAGGGGGCGGCCGTACGTGTACTTTGGCGGGCTCGGGCGCCCGGACTGAAAGCTCCCACGGCTTTCCGGCGACGGTACCGGGGGGCCTCCCGCCGGTTTGCGCTGCAGGGAGCTGCGCCTTTACGCCAACCAGGCCTGTCTCCTCCCGATCGGCACGGCTTGCGCCGTATTCACAGGAATCGGCTCAGCCGGTTCCGTGGCGGCAGGCATCCTGCTGTTCCATGAAACATACAGCAAACGGAAGCTGTTCTAAACTAAGCGCCATCGCTGCGGGCATGATCGGACTGCGCCTTATTTCGTCATTTTGCCGCAAAAACCTACTATTTCAATCCGATTAATAAGATTCGAACGAAAGGATGTGATCGTGTGGCCATCAAAATCCGCCAATCCAACGGCCGCCGGTCGTCCCCGGGAAATGGCTTTTATCTCGCCATTTCCGCCTGCTCGGTCATCGCCGTCCTGCTGTTATGGTGGATAGCCAGCCGCCATGCGTGGGTGAACCCGCTGTTCCTTCCCTCCCCTTCGGAGGTATGGTCGGCATTCGCCGATATCGTCCATGAGGGTTACAAAGGATCGACCCTGCTTGCCCATATCGGCGCAAGCTTCCGGCGGATTTTCCTCGCCTTGATCCTGGTCTTCCTTACAGCGGTGCCGCTTGGGATTGTCTGCGGGAGAAATCGTCTGCTCCGCGCCATCTTCGATCCGTTCATCGAGTTTTACCGGCCGCTTCCGCCGCTTGCCTACTACTCGCTGCTGGTGCTCTGGTTCGGGATTCAGGACACGTCCAAAATTGTTCTGCTGTTCCTCGGCGGCTTCGCCCCGATGTTCATTGCCGCCGTGTACAGCACCCGCCGCATTCCCGTCGACCGGATCAACGGAGCCCGCTCGTTAGGCGCGAACGGACTCCGCCTGTACCTCTTTGTCATCTTCCCTTCCTGTCTGCCCGATCTGTTAACCGGCCTGCGGACGGCGGTCGGAGTAACCTACGCCACCCTCGTGGCGGCGGAAATGGTCGCAGCCGTCTCGGGCATCGGCTGGATGGTGCTGGATGCCAGCAAATATTTGCGAAGCGATATTATTTATGCCGTGATCATCATTATGGGCATCATTGCGATTCTCATCGATTCGGCGATAAGGCTGCTGATTCGGCGGGTATCCCCCTGGATTGAACAATAACAATGGATTAGGAGCGATTAACCATGAACCGATTCGTCAAAATATCTTCCCGTTTGTTCGCCGTTTCCCTCATTGCATCGCTGCTGCTGCTTATTGCCGCCTGCGGCGGCGGCACAAAGGAAACGACCGGTACCGGCGCCGCATCTGCCGGCGAACCCAACGCAGAGCTGCCCAAAGAAATCCGTATCGGCTACCAGGTATCCCCGAACGGCGAACTGATGGCCAAGGCTCTCGGACTCGCAGAGAAGAAATTTCCCGGCGTAAAAATTTCTTGGCTGAAGTTCGATTCCGGACGGGACGTCAATACCGCCATCGCCAGCGGAAGCATCGACTTTGGCCTGGTCGGTACACCGCCGGGCGCTTCGGGCATCGCCCAAGGGCTGCCGAACCAAATCTACTATATACATGACGTCATCGGAGAGAGCGAAGCGCTTGTCGTGCAGGAGAAATCCGGTATCCGGTCGCTGCAGGATTTGACAGGCAAAACCATCGCCACGACCTTCGGCTTCACCTCCCACTTCAGCCTGCTGTCGGCGCTGAAACAAGCCAATATCGATCCGGGGACGATCAAAATCATCGACATGCAGGCGCCGGATCTTCTTGCAGCCTGGCAGCGGGGAGACATCGACGGCGCTTATACCTGGCAGCCTGTTCAATCGAAGCTGCTGGCCGCAAGCGGCAAGGTCATCATCAACTCGAAAGAGGTTGCCGATCAAGGCGCACCGACCGGCGAATTCGGCGTCGTCCACAACGACTTTATCGCCAAATACCCGAACGTCGTCAAACAGTATATCGAAGTGCTTGACGAAGGAACAAAGTATTACCGCGACCACCCGAAGGAAGCGGCCGAGTCGCTGTCCAAAGAGCTTGGCCTGACGCCGGAGGAAACGCTCAAGGCGATGAACGAGATTACCGTGCTCGACGCCTCCCAGCAGACGGACGCCAAATATATGGGAACGCCGGAACAGCCGGGCGCATTCGGTGCGCTGCTGAAAGCAACGGCCGACTTCCTCGTTGAGCAGAAATCCATTAAAAGCGCGCCGGATGCCGATGTCTTCCAAAAGGCCATCCGCAGCGATCTGTATACCAAGTAACGCAACAACCCTATCTCGGAAAGGTGGCATGATCATGTGCGCATATGTTGAATCGCCGGCCGTTCCCGGCCTGACGGAACCCGGTCGACCGGCGTTATCCGCTTCTCCTCCAAAACCGGCGGACACGGCGGGGATCCGACTGACGGACATTGCGTTAACGTACCGTCAAGGCTCCACACCGCTGCATGTGCTTCAGGACATCAACCTTGCTCTGGAACCCGATGAGTTCGTTTGCGTGCTGGGGCCTTCGGGCTGCGGCAAGTCCTCCTTGCTGAACATTATCGCGGGCTATTTGGAACCGACCGACGGCTCGGTGCGCATCAACGGCGCGCTTCATACGAAGCCCGATCCGCAGGTTGGCGTCGTCTTTCAACACGCCAACCTCTTCCCGTGGCTGACCATTGCCGGAAACGTCGCATTCGGCCTGCGGATGGCCGGCGTCCGCCGGAAAGAGCGCAGGCGCATAGCCGCCGACTATCTGGCCCTGGTCGGATTGGAAGCGGCGGCCGACCTGCTGCCGCATCAGCTTTCCGGCGGTATGAAGCAGCGCGCCGCATTGGCGAGGACGCTGGCCGCGAAGCCCAGCATTGTACTGATGGATGAACCGTTCAGCGCGCTGGACGCCCTCACCCGGGAATCGATGCAGCTGCATTTACGCGACATTTGGCGGCGGACGCTTACATGCATGTTTTTCATTACCCACGATGTGGACGAGGCGCTTCTGCTGGGCCGTCGTATTTTGGTCATGCAGCCGGACCCCGGGCGGATCGTGCAGGACTTTGTCAATCCGCTGTTCCGGCGGGAAGGCGGCGTGTCGTTCAATGAACTGCGCGCCGACAAGGAATTTGCCGCATTACGGCAGCATTTGGTGTCCCTGATCGCAGGAGGCCGCACAGCACAATACTAGGAGGAATCGACGTGGAAATATTTTGGTATTTGCCCACGATGGGCGATGGGAGGTATCTGGGCACCACGAAAGGCGCCAAAATCACGAATATGCACTATTTCCGCCAGATCGCGCAGGCGGTGGACCAGCTCGGTTATTCCGGAATGCTTGTTCCCACGGGACACGCCTGCGAAGACGGATGGGTCGTGGCTTCGGCGCTGATGCAGGCGACGGAGAAGCTGAAGTTTCTCGTTGCGGTCCGTCCAGGCGGTATTTCGGTAAGCATCGCCGCCCGGATGGCGGCGTCGTTCGAAAGGCTGTCGTCCGGACGGCTGCTGATCAATGTGGTGACCGGCGGCGATCCCGTCGAAATGAAGGGCGACGGCATCTTCCTCTCACACGGAGAGCGTTACGAAGCGACCGACGAATTCCTGACCGTATGGAAACGGCTGATGAGGGGCGAAACCGTTACCTTCCACGGAAAACATATCCGGGTGGAAGGGGCGAAACTGCAATACGTCCCTTTCAGCCGGCAGTCTCCGCCGCTCTTTATAGGCGCCTCTTCGGAGGCGGGCCATGCCGTGGCTGCCAAGCATATCGATACGTACCTGACGTGGGCCGAAACGCCCGCCATGGTAGCGGAAAAAATCGCCGATGTGAGAAGCCGCGCCCAAGCCCTCGGCCGCCGGATCAAATTCGGACTTCGCGTCCAGATTATTGTCCGCGAAACGGCGGAAGAAGCATGGGCGGCAGCCCGGAAGCTGATACAGTATGTGTCTGAAGAGGACGTTCGCGAGGCGCAGGCGATGCTCGAACGGTTCGATTCCGTCGGCCAGCGCCGCATGACCCAGCTCGTACGCGACAATCGGCACAAGCCGGAAATCAGCCCGAATCTTTGGGCCGGAATCGGTCAGGTGAGAGGCGGCGTTGGAACCGCACTGGTCGGCAGCCCCGACGAAGTGGCCGAACGGCTGAAGGAATATGCGGCTCTTGGAATCGATACGTTTATCCTTTCCGGTTATCCGCATCTCGAAGAAGCGTACAGAATTTCGGAGCTGCTGTTCCCGAGATTGCCCGTCACGTATCCCCAACGGCCGAAGGAAACGGAATGGACGCCGATGGGCGAGCTGCTGGCGGAAAACATAAAGCCCAAATCATCTTGAACAAACGAAAGCCCCTCCCAACAAGAGGGGCTTTCCCGACATTTTCGGACAGCTTTCGCACCGCCTGATCATCAGACCCCTGAATACGCCATGAATCCGCCGTCTACCGGAATCGTAATTCCGGTTACGAAGCCCGACATCTGCTCATCGGCCAACCAGATCATCGTTCCCAGAAGATCTTCGGGAGATCCGAATCTCCGCATCGGGGTATGGGCCAAAATTTTATTCGATCTTTCCGTTAAAGACCCGTCTTCGTTGGTTAACAGCTTCCGGTTTTGTTCGGTCAGGAAAAAACCCGGAGCAATGGCATTGACGCGAATGCCCACATTCGCCATATGCACCGCCAACCATTGAGTCAGGTTGTCAATCGCGGCTTTGGCCGCACTGTAGGCAGGAACCTTGGTCATCGGGGACGGCGCGCTCATAGAGGACATATTAATGACCACCGCGCCTTTGCGGTTTATCATTTTCCTGGTGAAGATTTGTGTCGGAATGAGCGTACCCATTAAATTCAAATCAAAAACATATTCGAACCCTTCTTTGCTCAAATCAAAAAAAGTCGTGATTTCATGATTATCAATATCTTCCAATTTTAAGATTTCATTCGTCGTCGTTCCTTTGGGATGATTACCTCCCGCTCCGTTGATCAGGATGTCGCAAATGCCCAGCTCTTTCGAAATGATTTCCTCGGCCTTCTTTACGCTCTCCACATCCAATACGTTGCAGGGGACAGCTATGGCCGTACCGCCTGAATTTCTGATTTCCTGAGCCACCTTTCGGCCCTTTTCTTCATTCAGATTCAAAATGGCCACTTTGACGCCTTGTCGTCCAAGCTCTTTGGCCATGGCCCCGCACAGGACTCCGCTTCCACCGGTAACGACCGCGACTTTCCCTTGCAAATTGCTGTTCAACTGCAGCATTACGCTCTCTCCTTTTGCAGTCTTTCTAGTGTATCCCAGATTCCCCACAGGTACATGATGCCGAGAGCCCTGTCATATAGCCCGTAGCCGGGACGGCACTCTTCATTCCAGATATGTCTGCCGTGGTCGGGTCTGGCATACCCGGTAAACCCGTTCTCATGATAAGCTTTGACGATATCATATATGTCTACCGAACCGTCCCGGGTTCGATGGGAAGTCTCAATAAAATCGCCGTTATCGTACACCCTTACATTGCGGATATGGGCGAATGGAATCCGGTCCGCGAACTCCCGAACCATCTCCGCTATATTATTGTTTGGATTCGCGCCCAAAGAACCGCTGCAAAGCGTGACGCCATGGTATGGATTATCGACAAGCTTTAACAGCCTTCTGATGTTCTCCCGATTGGTAATAATTCTCGGCAGTCCAAATACGGACCACGGCGGGTCGTCGGGGTGAATCGCCATACGGATGTAGTTCGCCTCGGCTACGGGAATAATCTGCTCCAGGAAATAGTGCAGGTTATTCCATAAATCTTCCTCCGTTACATGCTTATAGGCTTCGAATAATTGGGAAAGATAAGCTAATCTCTCCGGCTCCCAGCCCGGTATCGTAAACTTTGGATTGTCCGCAATTTGATGCACCAATTCCATCGGGTCTATCTGTTCCAGCTTCGCCTTTTCATAGAAGAGGGCGGTGGAGCCATCCTCCAGCTCCTTGTACAAGTCGGTTCGTATCCAATCAAAAACCGGCATGAAATTGTAGCAAATCACCTTTACACCGACCGACGCCAGATTCTCTATCGTTTTTTTATAGTTTTCAATATACTGATCCCGGGTCGGAAGACCCAGCTTAATATCCTCATGAACATTCACGCTTTCCACGACATCGATGTTGAACCCATAGTGTTCGGCATGGTTTTTAACTTCAATGATTTTGTCCATGGGCCACTCTTCCCCGACGGGAACGTCATGAAGCGCCCATACGATACCCTCTACGCCGGGGATTTGTTTAATTTGGTCAAGAGAAACATGATCGTTTCCCTCGCCAAACCATCTGAATACCATTCTCACGCTTGCTCCTGCCTTTCAGTCATTGATTATCGGGATTCCACACAGTAAACATGCACATCGGCTTTCCAACGGCCTCCAATCGGGCAGCAGCCCGCATCTTATTCGGGAGGATAGCAAAGAATCACTTTCATCGGCTCCTTACCGGTATTGATCCAGTTCACTTGCTCAAGAACGGCAGGAAAAAAGATCTCGTCCGCTTGGCTGACGTCCTGGGCTTGCCCCCGGCAAACGATGGTTCCCGTGCCGGAAATCACAATAGCGATAGAAAATGTGCCGTTCCCTTCGACCTGCAGCTCGTCTTGTATCTCCAGCAAATGCATGCGGAACCGGTCTGTAGAGCTTTGATCAATGAGTGCGTACTCGCTTCCGCCGGCCAGCTGTCTGACTAAAACCGGTTCTTTCTTCCATCGGCTCAATGTTTCCTGTTCGTCATAGGCTTCATAATGGAAGCATTCCAGCATCCGCTCAAAGCCTAACCCTTGATGGCAGGCCTGATCCGGCAGCGAATGGCCTCTGGGCGTCGTTCTTTCCACCCGCAAGGTGTAATCCGTAGGCTCTTGAATTTCGATTAAAAAGCATCCGCTCCCGATGGCATGCGGAACCCCGCCTTCCACAAGAAAGACATCGCCCGGCTGCACAGGAATTTTATGCAGCGCGCCGATCATGCCCGGAATATCCTGATCTTCAAAAAGCTTCTTCCATTTGGCCTGCGTCATTCCCGGTTTGAACCCGAGCAGCACATACGGATCTTCCCCGCCGATGGTGCGGCCTCCGAGAATATACCAGGCCTCCGTTTTGCCGAATACGGATTGGAAGGCGGATTGCGCGAATTCACGGTCCGGATGAACCTGAATCGTCAGCCTCTCCCCGGCGTCCAGAACTTTCACCAGCACCGCCGTTTCGGAACCATATTTCGCCGTATGCCGACGGCCTAAGATATCTTCCGGATTGGAACGGATGAGATCCTTTAAAGTGATGGACTTTCCATTCTCCAGTACAATCTCGCTTAATCCTTCCACCACTTCTTCTCTTCCTGCATTCGAAGCGATCACCGTCGAGGCTACCCATTCCTCGGGAAAAGAGCTGTCCGATGGATGGGAGCCGCCCTGCCACCGCTCCAGGCATTCCCCTCCGGCATATGTTCGCCAAACCCGGTTTCTCGATAATTTAAACGGCTTTAATTCGATCTGATTGGCAGCCACGCTTTTCACCACCTGCAAAGTCTAAAGGATTCTACTTCAGTCCGGTCATACTCACGCTTTCGATAATATATCTGCGCAAGAAGATAAACACTATGAGAATCGGCAAAACGGAAATCACTGCACCGGCTGAGATAATATTGAGCTCTATTCCGAATGAAGATTGCAGCATGGCCAGCCCAAGCTCCATCGTATAGTAGGTTTTCTTCCCCATGACAAGAAGCGGCCAAACGAAAGCATTCCATGCCTCGATATAGGCAAAAATGGCCAGTGCGCTCATCGGAGATTTGCAAAGCGGAACAATAATTCTAACAAAAATTCCCCACTCCGACGCACCTTCCACTCTTGCGGATTCAATGATTTCATCGGGAATTTGTTGAATGATGTTTTGCCTCATGAAGAAGATCCCGAAGCTCATAATCAAATAAGGGATAAACAAGCTTTGGAAGGTATTGATTAAATCCAATTCCTTCATTTGCAAATAGAGCGGGATCATATAAATCTCAAAAGGGACGATCGCCGTTGCCAGAACGAGCGCAAACAAGAAGTTCTTGCCTTTGAACCGGAACTTGGCGAATATATATCCCGATAACGTCGAAGTAAAAACGATCGACGCCGCTGAGATCAAGGCCATGCCCAAGCTGTTTCTCAAGTACAGTGGAATTTCCACTTTACTAAACACCTCTGCAAAATTGTGCAGGTTCCATTGCTGCGGCCACATACTGGGCGGCCATTGGTTCAGTTCCGGAGCTGTTTTGAATGCCGTCAGAATCATCCAGATAAAAGGGATCAGCATGACGATCGAGCCCAGCATCAGAACGCTTCCCGCCAGTATGTTTTGTAAACGTACAGTACGAATCATCAGCTCAGCCCCTTCTTCGAGGACGTTCTTTCTTTAGCCAATCCCAATTGAATCAACGTTAAAGCGAGTACGATCAAGAATAAAATAACGGCTTCGGCAGAAGCATATCCCATTTTAAAGAAGCGGAATCCGTTCTCGATCATATCGTACACAAGCACCCTTACCACATAACCCGGAGCGCCTTGCACGTCGGATGCCAGAATATAGATTTGACTAAATACATTGTAGCTGTGGATTAAGGTGATGACCGAGACAAACACCGTGATGGGCTTGAGAATCGGCACCGTAATGTGCCAAAACGCCTTAATCCCCGACGCTCCGTCAATGGCAGCCGCTTCGTAGTATTCTTTGGAAATCCCTTTAAGCCCTACCATGAAAATGACCATATTGTACCCGAGCGTTTTCCATACGGTCAGCATAATGACCGAAACAATAGCCAGCTTGGGATCCAGAAGCCACGCTTTGGAGGAAATGCCGAAGAATGAAATAAAGTAGTTCATTAATCCATTGTTCGCATCCAGAATCCATTTCCAAATCACCGTCACCGGAACCATGGGTGCAATAAAGGGCAGGAAGTAGATGGCCTCATACCATGACTTGAACCGAACCTGGTTTAATATAAGCACGGCTAACATTAAAGCGAACGGTACGCTGAATAGAAAGACATTAAAAGCGATAATCGTCGTGTTTTTCAACGAGATCAGAAAGTTTTCATTCTGGAACAAGGTGATGTAGTTTTGCAAGCCGATAAACGGCTTCTTAGGAGAAACCATGTCCCATTGAAACAGACTCATATAGAACGTTTTGACAATAGGAATGAGACGGATATAAGTAAATAAGGCAAGGATCGGCAGCAATCCCAGGAAACAAAACCAAGTCGCTGATCTTGTCAGTTTATTGGAACGCTTCACACGTTTAGCCGGCGAACCTTCCGGTTTAATCGTTGTTGATGACAAGAGAACGATTCCCCTTCCATTAGGATATTGACAGATCCGGCCATACAATGACCGAATCTGCCAATTTGTCATTGATTATGGAGCCAGATGTCCGTATTGTTTCAAGATGTCATTCGTTTCCTTGGCAGCCTCGGCCAACAACGCTCTGATTTTGTCCGGATTGTCCACTAAGCTGGCATCGGTAAATATTTTATTGGCAAGCCTGTCTGCAAACTTGGTCATAATTTCATCAAACTCCGGCAGTGGCGGATACGTTTCCAATTCACGTTTTTCAAAGAAGCTCTTATATTGAGGGACTTCCTTGAACAGGCTCTCCAAATCCAAATCCTCCCTTGCGGGCTGCCAGCCGGTCATGCGCATCAGCTCCACTTGATTTTCAGGCTTCATCATAAAGCGAATGAAGTCCCAAGCGGCCGCCGCAACATTGCCTTCCGCCGACTTGCTGACATGGAAGTTAAAAGGAACAACCAAAGTCGCCTTCGGCATGGGGGCCGTATCATACTGCAGATTTGGAGCTTTCTTCTGAATATCGCCGACCACCCAGGACTCCCGTGAGAAGAAGGCCGCCGCTTCCATTTCAAAAGCTTCTGCATCGTGCTTCAATGTCGGATCATCGGTTTTATATTTGTGAACCATGTCCACATACATTTGAACCGTCTTCAAACCCGCATCGTTGTCATAATTCGCTTTATATTGCCCGTCGCTTATTTTCTTCACGACGCTGCCGCCGTTTTGCATGAGCAAAACCCAGAATTTCTCGGCAACGCCGCTGCCGCCGCCGCTCAAGCGGAGAGATTGTCCGGCTCGGATCAGCTTTCCGGACGCGTCTCGTTTTGCTGTTTTTTGCGCATACTCCAAATATTGATCCATCGTGGTCGGAGGACCGCTAAGACCCGCTTCTTCAAACATTTTTTTGTTATAGAATAAAACGGCTTTCGATATATGAAGCGGAATGCCGTATACATTGCCGTTATAATTTGCGGTCTCCGAAATGATCTTAGGGAAGCTGCTCTCCGTGTTGACCAATTTGGCCAGATCTTCCGGGGCCTTATGCAGCATATCGCCTTCAATATATCGCAAAGCCACGACAGGATTGATCGTTACAATTTCCGCCGCGCTTTGGGAAGGCAGGGCCGCTGCAATTTTCTTTTCAAAGTCACGCAGAGGAAACGATGAAATCGTCACGTTTACATTGGGCTTCTCTTTTTATATTCTTCAGCCATTTTCTTATACCAGGGATCGATTTCCGGATGGCCTCCCCAAAGATTCAATTCAACCGGTTCCGTAGAAGCGCTGCCGGGTGAAGCTGGCGCCTCTTCGTTACTTGAACATCCTGCAAGCAGCGTTGTTGCTGTAAGAACAGCAAGCGGAATGGAAATGAGTGCTTTCTTCATGTTTTTGACCTCCTAATGATCATATGAATTAAAGCGTTTGCAAAAAGAACCTTCATCCGTTGCCCCTTATCACCACCTATGTTAATTCAGAATATGTATCCGCTTTCAAATCCGATCCGCTCCTTGTTTGCAAGGAAGCGCTTTATCTATTTGAAAAATGCGGGATATTTCATTTTCAACGCATCCCGATCGTGAGTAACCAGATTCAGATGCTGCCGTATGATGGTTTCAGCCCGATCGGACTGCCGTTCTTTGATCACTTGTACGATCTCTTGATGCTGCATCAGAATGTCGGTCCAATTGTAATCCGTAGCCAATCTCAGCATACGAATCCGGTCCAGGTCCATCTTCATGGATTGAATCGTCTGCCATGAGCGCTTTTTATTGCAGCCTTCAAAGATCGTTTGATGGAATTGCTCGTCCAGTTCAAACAATTTGGTATAGTCGTGCTCCTGAGTGCAAAGCTCCTGCATTCTCAGATTTTTTTCAAGCTCAAAGAGATATTCCTTTGGAAAATGGTCACAAGCCAAAAGAATGACGGCTTTTTCTACCTGCTCGCGCATAAATCTGGCTTCTTCCACCCGTTCCAGATCAATCAAAGAAACAACGGTACCTTTTTGCGGATATATTTCCAGCAGGCCCTCTTGAGCCAAGCGAAGAAAGGCTTCCCTTATCGGGGTTCGGCTCACTGTGAATTTTTCAGAAATCTCATTCTCCGAAATGTTGGTTCCGGGTTCCAACTGCATGTTTAAAATGTTTTCTCTTAGTAATTGATACACATGATCCCGGGTAGATCTGGCCATCATCTTTCTTCCCCATTCCAATCTGGATCAACTCCTCCCACACTAGTATACAACCACACTACCATTCTTGTATATAAGTTTTTTTAAAAAAATCAACAAAAAAACGATCGTAAGCAAGGTTGTTTTTCAACCGTTCCCGCGATCGTCCTATCTATTTCGTTATCGCACTTATTTTTGGTCATTTTGATCATGCAGCAATTCATATCTATTGACGGGACGGCCTATCGTGCCGTAATGTACCTCAAGACGCACGATCCCGCGTTTCTCAAGAAATTCCAGGTATCGTCTTGCCGTCACGCGGGAGATGCCTACTCCTGCAGCCGTTTCCTCCGCGGACAGGCGGCCGCCCTGATGCTCCATGACGCTGAGCACCTGTTTAAGCGTCGCCGCATTAAGCCCTTTAGGCAGATCGTCAGACGAAATTTGCCAATAATCCACCGGCGTTTTCTTCATTTCCGCTTCACCTGCGGATTCGCCGCTAATCAGAATGTTATCCAACTGATCCTGGGTTACCGATGCTCCGGGCTTAAGCGTCATGTGCCGTTCACGGTACCGCTCCAACGTCTTGTGAACCCGCTCGATCTTGAACGGTTTAATGATATAATCAAACGCGCCGTTGCGCATCATCGAACGCACGGTCTCGGCATCTTTGGCAGCCGTCACGACGATCACGTCGACAGGCATCGTTGCAGAGCGGATGCGCTGCAGGGTGGCAATTCCGTCAAGCGAGGGCATGAAGATGTCAAGAAAGACCAGATCCGGCTTCAACTGCTCGATCAGCTTCAGTCCCTCTAAACCGTTGGTTGCCATGCCTACAACATGAAAACCTTCCACCTGCTCCACAAACTGGCGGTTCACTTCCTGGACCATAGGATCATCCTCAATCAACAGCACCCGAAAATACGGCTTCTCTGTGTTATTCATCACGTGTACCTGTCCCGCCTTTCATCGGAAATATGATTTCCATCGTTGTGCCCAAACCGACCGACGATTCACATGTTAACTTGCCGTTGCCTTTGGTTACAATATCGTTCAGCAAATACAGGCCCATCCCCCGATTCTCCCCCTCCTTGGTGGAAAAACCGCGTTCCAGCATGCGGTCAATCGTCTCTTGCGACATGCCGCACCCGTTGTCTTCGACCGCGATGGACAGCAGTTCCTCATTCTGCTCAATGCTGACATATACTTCTTTATGCTCGGCTTCCACATCGGCAAGGGCATCGAAGGCATTTTCGATCAGGTTGCCGAGCAGCAGTACGAAGTCATGGCGGTCAAGAAGCTCCGGAAAGCGTTTCAGCCTGCTGTTCGGGTTAATGCGGAGCTCAATGCCAAGCTCCTTGCCGCGGCTGATCTTGCCCAGAAGCAGTCCGGCCACGCCGTCATCGTCAAAATGCTGCTGCAGAAACCGCGTGATCTCCTCCTGCTGATCTGCGATTTCGAACAGATAATTGAGCGCCTCCTGCTGTTTTCCAAGCTGAATCAATCCCGCCGCGGTGTGTATCTTGTTCATATGCTCATGATGTTGCGCCCGTAGAGCATGGACAAATTCACGTACGCCGGTCAATTCCTCGGCCATCCTCGTCACTTCCGTCCGATCCTGGAAGATCCCGATGGCTCCGACCGTATCCCCCGCCTCGCGGATCGGAATCAGGTTGCTCCACAGGATCGTCCCTCCGAATTTCAGTTCCTTGCCCAGCGCCGGCTGTCCCGAATCGAGCACTTCCATCAGCCGGGTTTCCGGAATGACATCGCCGATGGGCCGTCCCGTCGCATCATGTTTTATGCCGAAAATTTGTTTGGCGCGTTCATTGAATATCGTAATGGCTCCGCTCCGGTCGATAGCAATAATCCCCTCCTGCATCGCCTGGAACGCCGCCGTACGTTCCCTGAACATTCTGGCGATTTCCTGGGGCTCCAGATTAAACATCTGCCGCTTGATATGGCGGGCCAGCAGTACGGAGCCGAAAATGCCGAACAGAAGCGATATCAGGGAAGTAACGGCGAGCGGACGTTTTTCCTCGCGGATCAGCTCATCTATGCCCGGGAGCAGGCCGCCCGCCACGACCACCCCGACCTGCTCATGCGCGGCGTTCATGACCGGTACAAAAGCCCGAAGGCCGACGCCCGCTTCGTTTCGCACCTTTGAGACATACGTGTGCTCGGCGAATGCCGTCTCGTTCTCTTCTGCGGCGAACGTTCCGCCGATGCGCTCCGATAACGGATGGGACAATCGTCTCCGGTTCATGTCAAGCACGCTGATATAGGAGACACGATTTAAAATCCGGATCTTGTCCGCAACCGGAGCAATATGAGCCGCGGCATCGGGATCATCTATGGTTTCGATGACATTCGGCAGATTGGCAACGGTTTGCGCCGTTATCGTAATCCGGTTTCTCAGTTCATCCTCCTTGAGCCGGGTAAGGCTGCCGATCAGTACAATGCCGCCAATCAGGAGGGAGAAAAGGACCAATCCGAACGAAAGAAGCATGATTTTCCAATAGATGCGCAGCCGGTTCACCGTTTCCCCTTCCTTTCGTGCGGTTTATTTTTCTACCTTATTGTGAAATAATAGGGCTGAAATAGCAATAACCCGGAGGTGAGTTCATATCAAAACGGTTGCGGGAATCGGCATCTTTCTTGTGCTTGGCTTGCTTGCCGCATATGTCATCGGTTTTCAACCTGATATCAAGGGCGAACTGCCTTACGATGAGGAGTTTACCGGCCTCAAAGACCGGATTATCATCAAATTCAGCCACGTCGTCGCCGAGAATACGCCCAAAGGACTCGCCGCGGCTCATTTTGCCCAGCTCGTCAAAGAGAAGTCGCAGGACCGGGTCGAAGTCCAGGTGTTCCCGAACGGCATGCTGTACACGGAAGACACCGAAATCGCCGCTCTGCAGCATGACGACGTTCAAATGATCGCTCCCTCATTTTCTAATATGAACAAAATCGATCCCATGTGGCTTGTCATGGATCTCCCGTTCCTTTTTCAGAATCAGGAGGAAGTCGACCGATCCCTTCAAGGAGCTTTGGGTCAGCGCCTGCTCGCGACGCTGGAGGCTAAAGGTTTGAAAGGAGCCGCCTTCTGGCATAACGGCTTCCGGCAGGTCACCAATAACGTCCGTCCGCTGCGGACGCCTGAAGACTTTCAAGGCCTGAAATTCCGGATTCAGCCAAGCACGGTGTTGGAGCGGCAGTTTAAAGCGCTGAACGCATCGACGATCAGCACGCCTTTTAATGAACTTTACCGGACGCTGGAGACTGGCAAAGCGGATGGGCAGGAGAATACCATCTCCAATATTCTAAGCAAACGGCTGTACCAGGTTCAGCGCTTTATGACGATAAGCAACCACGGTTATCTTGGCTATGTCGTCACATTCAACAAGCGGTTTTGGGAAAATCTCCCTCCCGACGTACAGCAGCTTCTCCAGGAAGCGTTAAAGGAAACGTCGGATTGGAATAACCGTGAATCGTTATTGCACCAGAATCAGCTGCAATCCCTTCTTCAAAATCAGTCTCTGCAAATCATCACGCTTTCCGATGAGGAAAAGGCCCTCTGGAAAAAACGCTTTGAGCCGTTATACGAGGAATTCACCGTCATCATCGGGAAAGACTTGATGAATGAGATCCGTTGACCAAAAGATACTAAACAAACAATATGACCGTATTATTGTTTTGATCCGCTTTCTTTAATACACTTGGGACACGAAAAAACGTTTTCAAAAAAGTGAAAGTGAGGCTGTCCCATGAAATTCCGGATCAATTTGAGAAACTTAACCGTTCAAGTCGTTATTGCCATCATACTAGGCATCCTCCTTGGACATTTCTTTCCCGCAACGGGCGAAAAATTGAAAGTCCTTGGAGATGTCTTTATCAAGTTAATCAAAATGGTTATTGCGCCTATCGTGTTCTTTACCGTTGTGCACGGGATCGCAAACATGGGCGATATGAAAAAAGTTGGCCGCATCGGAGGGAAAGCGCTTTTATATTTCGAAATCGTTACCACGATCGCGCTGGCGATCGGTCTTGTGGTTGTCAACTTGGTTAAACCGGGTGCAGGGATCGACGCTTCCAAAGCAACCGGAGACATTTCCAAGTACACGGAGAAAGCGGCGGAACAATCCAATCACGGCTTTGTCGACTTTCTTGTAGGCATCGTACCCGATAATGTCGTCGCCGCCATGGCCGGCGGAGATCTGCTGCCGATTCTGTTCTTTGCGATCCTGTTCGGTTTGTCTTTGACCGCTATGGGCGACAAGGCCAAGCCGGTCATTGATCTGTTCGATAAACTTTCGCACGCCTTTTTCGGTGTCGTAAACATGGTCATGAAAGTGTCTCCGATTGCCGCCTTCGGCGCCATGTCGTATACGATCGGCAAATTCGGGATTGAGTCCCTTACTTCTCTAGGAAAGCTGATGGGTTCGGTTTATATTACGATGGCTTTGTTTATCATTGTCGTTCTCGGAATGATCACCAAAGCATACGGCTTCAGCATATTTAAATTTATCGCTTACATTAAAGAGGAAATCATGCTGGTGTTGGGCACTTCTTCCTCCGAGTCGGCACTGCCGCGCATGATGGATAAGCTCGAAAAATACGGCTGTTCCAAGTCGGTCGTCGGTTTGGTCGTCCCTACCGGCTACTCGTTCAATCTGGACGGCACGGCCATCTACCTGTCGATGGCCGCCATGTTTGTCGCCCAGGCATCCGGGGTGGAAATGACCATCTGGCAGCAGCTTACGCTGCTTGGCATACTGATGGTAACCTCAAAAGGCGCGGCGGGCGTCACCGGTTCGGGATTCATCACGCTTGCCGCCACTTTGGCCGCCTTTCCCTCCATCCCTCTGGCGGGTATGGCTCTGCTCCTCGGCGTCGACCGGTTCATGTCGGAAGCGCGCGCCATTACGAATCTGATCGGCAACGGCGTAGCCACCGTCATCGTCGCCAAATCGGAAAACGAATTTCATCCTGGCGGGCAGCTTGAATCCGCAGCTGGACAAACGGCGGAAGAAACTCAACCGATCAGAAACAGTGTTCCCAAATCGGTCTAACCTTATAAAGAACATTCATCCTTAATTGAAAAAGGGCCGTTCCAAAAGTCATGAAAATGACGGAGGGACGGCCCTGTTCTTCATGGCGCTCTTAACAAGATGGGTACATAAAATCGGGGCCGACTCAACCGCAGTCGTTTTGACTGCAGTTGGTCGGCCCATTTTTGGTGCAGCCGGCCTTCCGGATCGTTCTCAGGCGCCGGCCGGATGTACCGGTTCGCAGCACCATGGACATGCCGTCAGGCGAAATTATTTCATCGCTGTGCTTTCGGCATAGCGGATTCTCGCCGGTCTTTTTATAGCAAATTCGATCGCCTCGCTCGTATGACCGAATACGTGCTCACGACCTACACGTTGGAGCAGCCCTGTCCTTTCCAGAATGGATAAGGGCTGCTGCCCTATTTCCGATAACAGCACCACACCGCCCGATTTCATCACATGCCCGATCAGCCGGTCCAGATGGGCCGCCCCTGTCGTATCGATATACGGAACCTTCCCCATCTGAAGCAGCAGTATCTTTGACTTATGATGCAGATTGCCGAGAATGCTCTCTTCCAAAGGAAGAGCTGTCCCGAAAAAAAGAGGCCCTTCAATCGTATAAATGTTCATATGGTGCAATTCCCGGCTGTCGGCGTCCATAAGCGCTTTCACCTTCACTTGCTTGGCCGAATGGTTCGACGGCATTTGGTAAACGGTATTCAGGTCACTCATTCGCTTGACAAACCATAATACGGATAAAATTAAACCTATCCCTACTGCAATGGTCAGCGTTGTAAATATGGTTAATAAAAATGTGACCAAGAGAATGATGGAATCATTGGTTTTCGTCTTTAGGATACGTACGAATTCTTTGCGCTCGCTCATATTCCAGGCGACCATCATTAAAATCGGAGCCATGCTTGCAAGCGGAATAAGGGATGCGTACGGTGCCAATAGAAGCAGCACCAATAGTACAATAAAGCCGTGAATAATACCGGACATGGGGGAAACGGCGCCATTTTTAATATTGGTTGCCGTCCGTGCAATAGCCCCGGTAGCCGGTATGCCTCCGAATAACGGAGTCACCATATTGGCAATGCCTTGACCGATTAATTCCCGGTTGCTGTTGTGGCGGGTTCCTGTCATTTCATCGGCAACCAGCGCGGACAAAAGCGATTCAACTCCGCCTAACATGGCAATAATACAAGCCGGGATCAGCATCATTTCGATCTTCTCCCAGGTCAGAGACGGCCATTGGAAGTGCGGCAGGGTGTTTGGAATAGGCCCGAAGGTCGAAGCGATCGTAGCCACTTCCCCGTTAAACAACAAAGTAGCAACCACACTGGAAACGATAAGCCCTATTAATGCCCCCGGAATTTTAGGCGTAAACCGGGAACACAATAAAAGAATCACCAAACAAATACACGCCGTCAGAATGCTGTAGCCGTTAAACGTCGGTAGGTGGATGGCGATTTCTTTCATATTGGAAAAGAAATCTTCATGTTTGGCGATATCGCGCAAGCCCAAAAAATTGGCGATCTGGCCGCTGAATATGATAATGGCGATGCCGGCGGTAAAGCCAATCGTGACAGGCTTCGGAATAAACCGGATCAGAGTCCCTAATCTAAATATTCCCATCAGGACGAGAAGTATCCCGGCCAAAAATCCGGCAATCAGCAGGTTTTCATATCCATACTGCAATACGATGGCAAGCAGGACCGGAATAAATGCGCCGGTCGGTCCGCCGATTTGAAATTTAGAGCCCCCCAGTAAGGAAATTAAAATTCCGGCTACGATGGTTGTGTAAATCCCATATTCCGGCTTGACGCCGGATGCAATGGCAAAAGCCATTCCAAGCGGAATGGCAATAACCCCCACAATCAGTCCGGAAACCAGATCTTTGCGAAAAGCAATCATGGTATAACCTTTAAATCTGCCAGTGGGTTTCATTCGGACTAACCTTCTTTTCTTTAAATATTTGATTATTTGAATATATAAAGGATGATACGTCCCTGTTCCACCTTTGTCAAATGCCAAGAATGATCATCTCTTTAAAGTACAATCATCAAATCGATTTAAAGCGAAACCACGCTTCGTTTCCTGCCCTTTTCCTTGTTCGGAACTAATCTTTACGGATATCTTCCAGCAGCGTAATCGCATCGACCAGGTGATTATCGAAAATTTGTTTGGCCACAGCCAACAGATCCTTAATTAATGGATCGCGTAAAGAATAAATGACGGAAGTCCCCTCTTTTCGGCCATAAACCACATTCTTATTCCGCAGCACGGCCAGCTGCTGCGAAACGGCCGAACCTTCAGAGCCTAATATATTTTGCAGTTCGTTGACATTCTTATCTCCTTCGCTTAATACTTCAAGAATCCGGATTCTCATCGGATGAGCCAACGCTTTGAAAAATTCCGATTTAAATTGTTGAATATTTTGCATAAGACTTCCCCTTTGTCCATTCCAGTATACAAGTATCATAACACAGTTCCAAGGGAAGATGCATTGAAAGGGATTCCTGCTTAACGCGGTCTCCCTTCTCCATTCGTATGTTCTTGCAGCCGTCCGGAAAAGTCTATATCTTTAAATAAGTAAAAAACGCCCGTCATAAACCATCGGGCGTTTCCAATAAATGAGGTGTTTGGGATGCTGCTGCATAAGGGTGAGACACTGTTTCGCCAAGGGGAAACCGGCCCCCTCTATCACGTAAAAAGCGGACTGCTCAAAATCGTACGCTTACACGAAAACGGAAATCCGGTTTTAATCAATATCATCGTACCCGGGGAAATCATTCCTCATCATTCCTTGATCAGTCCAATGCCTTATCACGCAACGGCTATTGCACTTACGACAAGCGAAATCGAAACGCTTCCCCCGCAGCAGTGGTACGGCAGCTTGAAACAGGAGCCCGAGAAATGCCTTGAGATCGCCCGGCTCCTGCAGGACAAGCTTCGCATGATGCAGCAAAGAATAGACCAATTGAGCCAAATCGCTCCTGCGGACAAACTGCGAAAGCTGCAGCAATGGTTTGCAACCTATATCGGACCCAAACCTTTGACGGATGTGCTCACACAAGACGAAATCGGCCAACTGATCGGGCTCCGTCGCGAGACGGTCAACAGGCTGCTGCGGGCCCAATCGAATAAAGCCGACGTTTAAATTCAGATCGGGTTAGCCGCCTGCTCCCGCCGGCTCGGCGACATCGTCCAGACTCCCCGCCGGTCCGAAAAATTCATAATGCATATCGGCTGCGGGAATACCCCAGGTTTTCAATGCCCGGTATACCGTCTTCATCAACGAAACCGGACCGCAAAAATAGAATTGGGCATCCGTGGTCGGAATCACCGTTTTCATCCACGGCAGGTTCAAGTATCCCTCATGATGGTGCACACGGGCCGTTTTATCGGAATCCGTCGGTCTTGTATAACAGAAGTAAACCGATAGATGAGGAAGCTTGGGCAGCAGCGATTTAACTTCCTCCCTCATGGCATGCATGTTTCCGTTCACAGCCGTGTGTATGAAGATCACCGGACGCTGCGGATCCGTATCGGCCAGTGTATTCAGCATGCTCATCATCGGTGTTATTCCGACTCCGCCGCTGATCAAAACAACCGGACGCGGGTCCTCGCGGTTTAACGTGAAGGCACCGCCGGGAGCCGATAACCGGAGGATATCGCCTTCCTTCACCTGCCGGTGCAAATATACGGACACCTTGCCCGCCGGGCGATCCGGATGCCCCTCTTCGCGTTTGACGGAGATGCGGTAGTACGGTTTCCCGGGAGCATCGGAAAGGCTGTATTGCCGAATTTGAGTATATTGTTCCCCGGGAATTTCCAGCTTGACGCTTACGTATTGCCCTGGTTCAAAACCGGCCAACGGCCCGCCATCCCGGGGAACAAGGTAAAACGACGAGATCACGTCACTCTCTTTCACTTTGCGCTTCACCACAAAGTCCCGATACCCTTCCCAGCCGCCGGCCTGCCGCGCGGACTGCTCATACATGCCGGCTTCCATGCCAATAAAAACATCAGCAATGACTTTATAGGCTTCAGCCCATGCCGCTATAATCTCCTCCGTTGCGGCCTCGCCCAGCACATCCTGGATGGCAACAAGCAAATATTTCCCGACGATCGGGTAATGCTCCGCCTGAATGCCAATGCTGCGGTGCTTATGTGCAATCTGCTTTACAGCGGGGAGAATAGCCGGCAAATGATCGATATGCATGGCCGCGGCGTAGACGGCATTCGCAAGAGCGGTCTGCTGCCGTTCCTGCTTCTGATTCGCATGATTAAAAATATGCAATAGTTCCGGATGATTCAAAAATAACAGCTGATAAAAACGTTTGGTAATGTTCACTCCGTGGATTTCCAATACCGGCACGGTTGACTTGATGATCCGAATCGTTTCTTTGCTTAGCATAACCATTCCCTCCATTGTCACAAGCTGTTTGCTTTCCATGAGCCAAGTATAATAGCTGAAACCGCCCGGCTGTGTGATTGCAATCACAGCAAATCGCAATGATCTGTGACATACCTGGAGAGAGTTTATATGGCAAAGAACCATTCTGGCCATCCTTATTTTCAAAAGTCCTGACGTCAGCCCTTAAGCGAACCCGCGGTAAGTCCTGCAACGAAATAGCGCTGGAGGAACAGAAACAGCAGGACCATCGGCACTGAGGTGACCACAACTCCCGTTAAAAGCATAGGATAATTGGTGACATACTCTCCGCGAAACTGCAGCATGGCCAGCGGCAGCGTCAGCTTTGACTTGCCGTTAATCATCAGCATTGGAATCAATAGGTCATTCCATACCATCACGAACAGGAACGAGGCCGCAGCTGCGATCGAGGGGGCGGACAACGGCAGGGCAAATCGGGTAAACAGCGTCCACTCTCCCGCTCCGTCGATGCTCCCCGCTTCTAGAATTTCCTTGCTGAGCAGCTGCATAAAGCCCGCCAGCATAAAGACCGTCACCGGCAGCAATAAGGCGACGGTGACCAGCACGAGTCCGTACAGCTGATCAGACCAGCCCAGCTTGTGCGCAAGCGAGTAGATCGGCAGCATGTTCACCTGCGAAGGAACGATCAGACCCGCTGCGAACAACGCGAAGATCCCTTTGCCTATTTTGCCTCCGAGGCGAAAAATCGCATAAGCGATCATGCTGCCAAGCAAGAGCTCCAACAGTACGGAACCCAAGGTTACGATGATGCTGTTCAGAAAATAGCTCCAGATCGGCTGCTCCTTGAACATGGACACAAAATTAGTCAACGTGAACGGCTTGGGCCAGTTCAGCGGGTTGGCAAAAAACGTCCGCGGCGACTTGAACGCGGAAATCAATACGACATACAGAGGCAGCGCGATCAGCAGCGCATACAGAAGCAGTATCAGTCGGCCAGTCCATTTCATCAGCATGACGCTTCAACCTCTCTTTAATACGATACACGGTCTGCCCGCAGGGCTTTAAACTGCAGTACCGTCAGAACAGACAATAAAATGAGAAACAATACCGAAACGGCCGAAGCCTCTCCGAAGGAATAGCTGGCAAAGGCCAGGTGATAAATATAAGTCGTTAAAATTTCAGTCGAATAGTTTGGTCCCCCATCGGTCATCGTAAAAATGAGATCGAACGCTTTGAACGACTGAATCGTGGTATAAGCCACTACAATCGTTGCCGACGGAGCCAGCAGCGGCCAGGTGACCATACGAAAAACCTGCCATCGTCCGCCGCCGTCTATTTTCGCCGCCTCATACAGCTCCACAGGGATGGAGTGCAGCCCGGCGACGAATACGATCATCATCTGTCCGGCATGCGCCCAAACCTGAACGGCCGCAATCGAATACAATGCGATCTTCACATCTCCGATCCAGCTCTGCGTCCAGGCTTGAAGCCCCGCCTGTTGCAATCCCGTATTCAACAGGCCGATGGAAGGGTCGTAAATAAATGCCCAGATCAGTCCCACGGAAACCGAGGACAAAATGGTTGGAAAGAAATAAAGGGCGCGCAGAAATACGTTGATTTTTGTATTTTTGACCAAAAGCAACGCCAAGGATAACGAAATGAGCGTTTGAAAAAGAACGACAACCAACATAAACTTTACATTATTGGCCAACGCTTTTTGGAACACAATGTTTTGTACCGTATGGATGTAATTGTCCAAGCCAATGAACCGATAGGACGGCGAAACGCCGTCCCAGTTGGTGAAGGAATAGAATAAACCCGATATCGTCGGATACAGAAACAAAAAACCATAGAGCAAGGTGCCGGGCAGAATAAAAAGCCATAGAGCCTTACGATTTCTCATCGCTTATTTCTTCAGCTGCTGATCGACAATCGCCTGCGCTTCCTTCGCAGCATCCTCTGGCGATTTGCCGCTCAACACGGCTTGAATGGAATTGGTGACCGCCTTTTGATTCTCGGCATTTGTAATCGTAAATCGCGGCTGGAACAAGGTTTTCTTATTCGCCCATTCTGCCGCTGCTTTCAGCTCATCGGTGGTGTATTGCACATCCTTAACGGTCACATTCTGCCCTGTCTCGTTTGCATATTGGCCCGCGATATCCTTGCGGCTTAAGAACTCAATAAATTTCTTAGCTTCTTCCGGATGCTTGGACTTGTTATTTACCGCCAACAGGAAGGTGCTTGTATGAACGCCTTCATAGACGGCTTTGTCGGCGGTGACAGTGATCGGAGCGAGCAGCTTTTGCACCAGATTCGGATTCTGCTGCTTGTTCTGCGCCAGCTGATAAGAACCGCTGGCCAGAATGGCCGCCTTCTCCTGGATGAACAGTGCGCCTGCTGCGGCATCCTTCGTGCCAAGTGCGTTCGGCTGGAAATAGCCTTTATCGTTTAATTCTTTGAACTGCGTTAACGTCTTTACCCAAAATTCATCGGTCAGCTTCGCTTCTCCTGCTTCGACCTTCGTAAAGATATCGGCCGGTCCGTTGTTCATGACCATCGTGTTCATCAACTGTCCCGGACCGATATCGGCCCCCGCGAACGCAATCGGAATAATGCCGTTCGACTTCAGCTTCTCGCAAAGCGCCAGAAAGCCTTCCCAGTCCTTCGGCGGGGTCAGATTGTATTTCTCAAACAGCTTCGCGTTATAGATCGGATCGTTATATACGAGCTGATAAGGGATAGCAAGCTGCTTCCCGTCTTTCTTCCCGACCTGAATTAAAGGCTCGTTGAAATTCTCCAGAAATTTCTCTCCGGTGAGATCCTTAAAAATGCCTGCCTTCGATAACGCCTGAAACTGGGCTCCCGGGAAGGAGGTAAAAACGTCGCCTACGGATCCGTCGGCAAGCTTCGCCTGCGCTGTGGATTGATACTGATCGGAAGGCATCGTTTGCATCTCTACTTTAATGTTCGGATATTCCTTCTGGAACTGCTCAATGATGCCGTTAAAGGACTTTACGTCCTCGCCCCGCCAATGAAGGAAGCTGATCGTGACCGGCTTGTCGGAAGCCTGCGGAGACGCGGCATCCGAAGCCGGAGCCGATGGAGACGCTGTTCCTCCGCTTGTTCCGCCGCAAGCAGATAATAGGGAAATTGAGGATACGGCGCCAGCCAATAAGATCGATCTAACTTGATTCCATTTCACCATGAAGACCTCCTGTACTCCATATTTGGATTATGATTGCTGCTTTTGTGCCCATTTTTTGCGGAAAAGCGGCAGTGCTTCCCGTCCGAAAATTTCCGCTTCCTCCAGGTGGGGATAGCCTGACAGGATGAAGGTCGATACGCCGAGTTCAGCGTATTCCAGCAGCCGGTCAGTCACCTGCTCAGCGGTGCCGACGATGAGAATCGCTCCCCCGGACCGCACCAGCGACAGTCCCGTCCACAGATTAGGGCCGATTACGAAGCGATCGTTCCTGGATTGCTCCCTCAGTTCATTCTGCCTGCGTTGGTTCGTTGCGTCTGTTTGGGCGAACTGCCGCTGCGCCTGTTCTATGGCCTCCGGAGATACCTTGCTGATCAGTTCCCATGCCGCAGCCCAAGCTTCCTCTTCCGTGTCGCGCACAAGAACCTGGGCTCGAAGGCCATAGCGCAGAGGACGGTCAATGCCCTTTTCCGCACGGTACTCCGCTCGTATGCTCTCGATTTCCTTGATTTGCTCTTGAATCCAGGCATGCGGCTCGCCCCACATGAGGAATGTATCTGCATATTCAACAGCCACTCTCTTGGCAATCGGAGAGCTGCCCCCGAGATAGAAGGGCGGATACGGTTTTTGGACCGTCAGCGGTGTACTTACCGGCCGCTGAAATTGATAGTACTTGCCGACAAAAGGCTGCTGCTGCCGTTCCGGATCCGACCCGATGTTACTCCTTGTAAATTCCGAAGCGGATAAGCCGCCCGATTGTGTCCAGGCCCGGGTCATGACCTCGAGATATTCCCGTGCTCTTTCGTACCTTTCGTCATGAGCATGGGCCAGTTGGTCTCCCAGCTCCTCCAAGTCTTGAACCGAGCTGCCCGTCACCACATTGATCATCGCGCGGCCTTCCGACAGGATGTCCAGCGCCGCAGCCATCCGGGCCGCCAGGACGGGAGCCATCAAACCGGGACGAACCGCTACCAACGGCCGCAGCGTCTTCGTATGGCTCATCACGGCGGACCCGACGACCCAGGCATCCATACAAGCTCCCCCTGTCGGAATGAGTACGAACCCGAATCCGGCATGTTCCGCCGCCTGAGCCACCTGGATCAAATAATCGAGTGTCGGTTTTCTTTCCGGTGCCACCCCCACATACTTTCCGTCACCCGCTGTAGGCAAAAACCACCCAAACTGAATTTCCTTCTGCTGATTGCTCATCTTGTAGTCTCCTTTTTTGAACATTCTCCAGTGAACCGGTCGATATCCAACAAAACTACTTGGAATAGTTTGTGATTAAACTATAGCAAGCGCCCCGGATGGGGTCAATGTCATTATGAGGTGATTTTAATTTGTCATTTTGTGGCGTTATGATACAATAATGAACAAAATGAACCGGATAAACATAGCAAAATGAGGTGAAACCCATGACTGGCAATATGCGCGAGGACCATCATGAATACCTGGAGATTTACTTTTTCACCCCCTCCGAATTCGAGAAATCCGGGGCGGCCTGGCCGATCCGCTTGGGACATAATATAGCAAAGCCTAACTACCATATCGGCCCTCGAACGTCTCCATACTATTACCTGCTGTTTGTACTGGAGGGTCAGGGAACATTCATTCAAAACCATCAAACCTTCAGGCTGAAGAAAAATGATATGTTTTGCCTGTTTCCTCAGGTGATACATGAATATTACACGGACCCGGATGCCCCTTTGCGCAAAATATTTTTTGCGTTTGACGGCAAGCAAGCCCTCCATTTGCTGGACCGCATCGGTCTCCGGCCGCACACTCCCCATGCGGCGGACGCCCTCACCCCCCAATCTATTCAACTGATGTGGGAATTTTACCGTCTGGTCAGCTCTCACGAGCATACGGATTTAGCGAGGCTCCGGATGTTCTACAGCATCTTCGAAGAGCTTTCCGGCGCGAATATCCAGCCCAGTGCGCAGGACAACCGGACGGTCTCCTGGCTTCAGAAAGGAAAGGAATATTTGGAAATTCATTATGTGGAAGGGATTACTGTAGAGCGTGCAGCAGAGTTTGTCGGCGTGGACCGAACCCATTATACGAAACAATTTCGCAAAGCTTACGGGGTTACGCCCATCCAATACATTCAACAGCTGCGGATGAAGGAGGCGAAGCAGCTGATAGAGCAGACCAATTATACGATGACGGAAATTGCGCAATCGGTCGGATACCCCGATCTGTTTACCTTTTCCAAAGCGTTTAAGAAAATGGTCGGCGTCTCACCAAAGGAGTATCGGATAAAACAAAGCAGCAGGCGCGAGGAAAATGAAGATGTTTTAGACTTTTCCATATAAATCGAAAATCCCCCCGTATCGACAGTCTCGTGCTGTCTTCCGAGGGGATCCTCTTCTCCAACGTTTATTACTGCGTGACGGCCTTTCGTTTCTGCGCGTAGCGGTTCTCAGGAACCGGCAGGCCGAGATGGCCCCGCAGCGTATCCGATTCGTACTCCTTGCGGAATAACCCGCGCTGCTGCAAAATCGGCACGACAAGATCAACGAATTCCTCCAGTCCCCTTGGCACGGCTGAACTGACAATGAAGCCGTCGGCCGCTCCCGCCTCAAACCAGGCTTGAAGCTTATCGGCAACGGCTTCCGGCGTACCGATAAACGTCGGCTTCGGTGTCGCAACCCGCAGCGCCACCTGACGGAGGGTGAGACCCTCCTGCTTGGCCCAGGCTTTCATCTTGTCCGTTGCGCTCTGGAAGCTGTTGCTTCCAAGATCCCCGATATCGGGAAACGGTGCGTCAAGCGGATACTGCGAGAAATCGTGATGTTCGTAGAAGCGTCCCAGAAAGTCCAAAGCTGGTTGACAGCTATAGATTTATCCTATACTTTACCTATTATTACCAAGTATGTCAATTGGAATTCAAGAAATTGAAACGAGACTTTCGATGGCCGCTTGAAAGCTCGGCATATTGTCCGCCTTATATCACAGGATCGTGACAAGCCGCATAATGGCCGTGCCCAACCTCTTTGAACAAGGGCTGCTCGATAGCGCATCTCGCCGTAGCAGCCGGACAGCGCGTACGGAAGCGGCAGCCTGAAGGGTTTCGTTCGCTGGCTATTACTCATCAGGAGCTTTCCGCTTTGACGGGTACCTCGAGGGTGATGGTTACGCGGGTGCTGAATGACTGGCGGGCACGCGGAATAGTTGAGCTGCGGAAGAGAACCCTTTGTGTAATGGATCTGCCGGCTCTTGAGCGCATTGCCGCTTTTGGTATGGAGTAATCAAATCATATCCGAAATCATGTTACCATTCACAAACCCCGATAGCTGTAAGCTTGAAATCCATTTGTCATGTTACCTGATGAACTGGATATACAAGCTTATTTTTTTCTTCTTATCATTTTCGTGGTACGTAACTAATGAACCGATCGGGAGGCCGGTGCAGTGTTACACTAGGTCCGGGAACATCACGGCGGAACCCACGCCGATGGCGCCATCCGATCCGGAAATTAAAACCAGAACGTCGGGTAATTACGCTTTTTGTCCTGATTATTAACGAGAAGAGCTACTAACACAATCATGACCGCCCCAATTAGAACGGGAGCTACCAAGAAACTCCAGCCGCTTCCAGACATCATGACAACTAATGGATCAGCTCCGGCCGGCGGATGGGTTGTTCTCGTTAAAACCATTAGGCTGATGGCCAAGCCAACCCCAATAGCCATCGCAACAGGACCATTGCCTGCAGCATGATATACCGCTAAGCCTGCCAGCGTTGAAATGAAATGCCCTCCTATAATATTTCTGGGTTGTGAGAAGGGCGCATCCCAAACCGCAAAAGCCAATACACAACTCGCGCCGAACGGAGCCATAATCCATAAATCGGAAGTAACATTTGTCAAGAAAGCTAATAAGCCTATGGCCAGAAACCCGCCAATAAACCCCATAAAGGCATTCCACGGATTGGCTTTCAGGGGGCTCCTGGCCTTCCCCCTCATCTTCATGAGAAAACCAATAAAATGCGAATTCACACTCTTCACTCCATTCATAAATACATAGTTATTTAGTAATTAATGATAATAAGCTAACTACGGAGTGTCAATAGTCCTGTTCAAGATTTCATTAGAAATTACCCTGGAGATCTTCTGCCGGCTGCAGATCCATTGTCCGATCGGGTTGAATCTCAACCGCAACACCGTGCAATGGGTCTGCATCTTTCGCCGGTTTGAATATATTGCGCATAGGTGTATAATGATGATAATAACTAGTATACTATGCAAGGGGTAATATTTAATGGATAATGATATCCTCTTGAAAGTCGACCCTAACTTAACTTTTTGTATAAATACCCAAATCAAAGAACAATTGAAGTGGCTGATCGGCATCGAAAAAATCAAAACAGGCGAGATGCTTCCTCCCGCAAACCAGATGGCGGACTTATTAGGCATTAATCGAAACACGGTTAACTTGGTTTATAACCAGTTACGTGACGAAGGTTATGTTTCCATGCAAAAAGGCCGAGGCACACAAGTCATCGACAGCGCCAAAATCAAAGAATTACAAAAAATGCGGCAACCTATGCATGAGCTTGTCACAAAGACAATCGCAGAAGCCGAAGCGCAAGGTATTCCCTTAACCGAATTTTTCACAGCCAGCCTCGCATATATTCTCTTGCATCATCAAACACCGACGGATCAATTGCGGCTCCTGTTCGTTGAATGCAAAGGACATGATCATACGTTCTATCGCGATGAAATTAAACGGGTAACGGGCGCCGAAATCAAAACGGTTTTTTTAGAGGATCTATTGACGACCGAAAGCGTCACGATCGAAGCGCTTGACTATTCGAACGTCGTTGTCACCACTTTGAATCATTCTGATGAGGTAAAAAAATTATTTGCCCGCTATCAAAAAAATGTATTAACCATAGGAGCGACAATCGAAATGCCGCTGCTCCTCCAAATCGCGCAGCTCAAACCAGGCAGTCAGGTCAGCTTCGTTTGCCTTGGAAAAGCAGGCGGCCAATGGATGGCCAGCCGGGTGCAGGATGCCAATATTACACACATTCAATCCCATGCCATTGGCATAGATGATGAGGCACTCTTGAAAGAAAACATCGAGAAGTCTGATAAGGTGTATGCTTCCGCGGCCGTCTATTCTGAATTAAAAGCATTAGCTCCGGATAAGGTCGAATTGTATCCGATGGTTCTTGAAAAGAGCAGTGAAAATCTTCTTCAAGAGTTTGCAAAATCAGCCAACTAAACACTGATCACCGAATGCCGCTTTCCCGTGAGGAGAGTGGTATTTTTTCTTGACAACACATAAAACAGCAGCCGGTTTGGCTGCTGTTGGTCTTGTGCTCTATTTGCAAGGCTTTTATCATGCTCGTTGCCGGGTTTCATGATTTGCAGCTGAGAATCCTTGATCAGCCGCGTGCAAAAGCCGTTCTGCACGTCAATCAAAATCGTAGCGTTGCTCCTTGAAGGGATCGCCGTGGTGATCTAAAATACAATGTATAATCCAACGGGAGCGAGTCAATCCAGCGGCGGACGATGCGGCTATCTTACCAAGATGCGTTATGCTATAATCGGTGTGCAATAGAATAGGCTTGCGAGGGCGGTCTGGCTTAGTCTCCCGGAAGGGAGGTGACGCCATGGAGGTATTTCAAGCGCTGCAATTGATGTTCCTGTTCGGAATGTTTATTTTAGCGCTGCTTGCCTACCTGAAAAAGAAATGACCGCCCTCGTCCAAAGGTAGCGGTCATTTCTTACCGTAACACCTAATACAAGCCTACCGCCCTTAAAAGCGGCTATTGCATCGGGAGTCGTGTTCTCAGCACGGCTCCTTTTGCATTGTAAGCATTTCTTGAATCGATTATACCACAAATGCACCAGTAGATTAATCTATTTTTTATTTTATGGGGGCGGGAATGGACATATTCGAGCGTCCGATATGCTTTCATGAATCCGGTATACTGCGGAAAACTCACATTCGTTACCATATTGTATCACGACTATTATCTGGAGATAATTGGTTACAACTGCGATTAGTTATCGTAAAATGAATAAACAGTACATTAGTAGCATACGCGGTTATGGGGGTGCTGGTATGCAGGCCGTAGAAGATATTCAGTATATAGCCGATCATTTCACGAAAGGGAGCGCGGTCTACTACTTCAATAAAGCCGCCTTACCTGGTAAAGACTATCGGATATTTATCTATATCCGCGTTTCGACAAAGTTACAGGAACACCGTTTCAGCCTTAAAGCACAAATACAGGAATTAGTACAGTACGCCCATTCAATGGGCTGGATTATCGTCGGCATTTACCGCGACGTAGATAGCGGCGGCAAACTGGATAAGGCAGGCCTTACGCAGATGCTGGACGATGTAGACGACGACAAAGGCGACGTAGTTTTATGTATTGACCAGGATAGACTTTCCCGCCTGGATACGGTTAGCTGGGAATACCTTAAAAGCCAGCTGCGCGAAAACAGCGTAAAGATAGCCGAACCTGGTAAAATAACCGATCTAGCCGACGAAGACGACGAATTCTTTAGCGACTTAAAAAACTTATTCGCCAAACGGGAAAAGAAGAAAATAGTTAAACGCATGATGAGGGGGAAGCGGCAGCGTACCCGCGAAGGTAAGGGCTGGGGTAAGCCGCCTTTCGAATACCTGTACGACAAAAATACCGGGAAGCATACTGTTAACGAAGCCTACAGCTGGGTTATCCCGACTATTGACGATCTGTACTTAAAACAGGGTTTAAGCGACGAAAAAATAGCGGAAGTGCTTAACGGTATCAAAAAGCCGCCGTCCGGGAAGCCCTGGAATAGCCAGCATATCAGTAAGCGCCTTACCAGTAAGGCCTATCATGGCGTTATGGAAAAGTCCTTTTCAAACGGCGAAACGATTGTAACCCCAGGCGTATACCCGCCTCTACGTTCAAAAGAAACCTGGCATAGAATCCAACTGAAACGAAAAGAGAAGTACCAAAGGCGTAACCCGATCTACCCAGCCCTTATGCGGAATATCGCGGTAACATGCGGCGATTGTGGTCGTAAGCTTTCGCTTAAACAAAGCGGCAGCATAAAATACGGCATACACTTTTATTACAAGCATGGACGCGAACATAAGCCCGACTACAGCCCAGGCTGCGGAATGTCCATAAATTCGATTCGCATTGACTTTAATTTAATCCGGGCGGTTAAGGAAATACTGGACAACGAAGAAACAGCCCGACGCTATATTCAGTTCGAATACAACCCCCAGGACATAGACGCGGAAATAGAAGGCGTAAACAAGCAGCTAAACGAAGTACAGCAAATGTACGACAATCTGCTGGATTTAGTGCTTAAAGGCGGCGGGGGATTTTCCGGGGGCCTGCTGGAATCGAAGCAGGCAGAACTAGAAAGCCAGCGCCAGGTTCATACTGCCCGGAAGCGCCAGCTGGAAAACAAGAAAGAAGCCGTAATGCAGCAAATGTTTAACTACGTAGCTGTAAGCCAGTATTTCGAAGCGCTGCTATATCTTGACGAAGAAATGACGCCCCAGGAACAAATGGAGCTAATCGGGCGGCTGTTTCCATCCGGGGTCCTATACGAAGATAAGCTGGTCCTAAAGGCGTACCTTAACGGCGAAACACCATTCCAGGTTGACGTACCCGTAGCGCCTAACCCGTTCGGCTACATGAACAACGGCGGCCCCAGGAAGAAGCGCAGCACGAAGACAAGCCTGGGATTAAAAAAGATCACAGAGGAAGTAAAAAAACAGTTTCTTTAAAATGCTGTTGCTATTCTGCCGAATATTTTATGGGGGTATCTTATGGCTGAGATAAACGAAACACCGCTGCCGATAGACCGCGAATACATTTACAAGCGGGCAACGCTGCATAAAAAGATTAGCGAACTATCCTACCGCGACGCGGAAGCCGCCCTGGCATTCCTGCGGGAGTGGGCCGAAGGGAAAAAGCCTGTTTCGCAGCTGTGGGAAGAAGTCGCGGCAGCCCTGGGGGCCGGGGTATGAACGCCTACACTTACGCCGGATTGATTGAAAACCCTGAAAATGCGCATGTAGCGCAGCAGATTATTTCCGACTTCGTTGAAGGTGACGTAAGAATGCCGGGTATTACCCAGCATTACCAGTGGCGGCTTCGTCAACTGGAAGGCATGGGCGAAAAGGTACTAGCTGAAACGCTGCGGCGCGACTATGCCTACAAATTGAGGGGGCCGGGGTATGAAATTCACAGCGAAAGTTAGGATAGGCGGCGAAACGGCAGAAATTACGTACGATAATGGGAAGCTGTCAGGAAGCCCCGAAGCAGTACGCCGCGTAGAATTCCTGGCGCTGTCGCTGGAAGGTACACCTGTAGGGCCAGTTCCATCTGTGACGTTTACCGAACATTTGAAGAATCCGCTGTCAGCAAAGATTATTATAGAAATGGCGTTCGGCCAAGTCCGCTTTTCGGGTAACGTGCCGCGCGTACCTCGAACGCCGAAGGGCGCAGTAAACTAAAGAACCCGGCGCAGGGGCTTCACAGCCTGGCTACGCCGGGTTTCTTCTCTTTTACAGCTGCCTAGCGTCCTGGAATTGCTTACTTGTCGGCGTAATGACGTTCGGCGAATACACAGGGGTCAGCCTCGCTTCGGGGCTTGTTTCCTCCAGGGCTGCCTTGCGAATCGCTGCCAGGTCGTTATTGTATTGGTAATGATCTACCCAGGCCCATTCCTTGAAGTCAGATTCTTTAATCAGTTCCGGTCCCATTAAGCCGAAGCGTTCTTCCTTGCCCATGTACCGCAGTACGGCGCTGGCTGTGCTGTGCTGGATATGCGCTAGGCTTTTGTTTACCTGGTGCATTTTGACGAATACAGCGGCCAGCGTGTCCATATACCCCTGCATATGCTCTTTCATTTTGTCCAGCATGGGGCCAAATTCCTCTCGAAGCAGGCTGCCGTCGGCAATTCTGCGGCGAATTTCGGCCTGGACGTTCATAAAGGCTACCGCCATGCCGTCCGGGTACGGCTTCTTTACAGCGTCCAGATTCGCCCATAGGCGCTGTAATTTCGCTTCGGCGATAGTTACCAGCCCCTGGGCCTTGGCAACGTCTGCGGCCAGTTCCGGGTCCTCCAGGGCCTTTTCCAGCAGGGCGTTATACCGCTGGCGGGCCTGTTCCACTTCCGCAGCTGCGGCTTCCAGCTGCCCGTTATCCGCTTCCTGGGCGGCTTCGAACGCTTTGATATTCTCCAGCATGTCTTCGTACGCTTTAATCATGGTTACATTCCTCCATTTTAATAGGTAAAGTTATCTTTACTTCTTATTGCTGGGCGCTGTCTTTTTTAATCCCTACAGCTGCAAGCATTTCGTTTAACTGCTGTTCCTGCTCCTGCGTTAAGGCTGCTTTGCTGGCTTTTAAGCTGCCGCCCGGCTTGCTGCCTACGGCGGCCAGCATTTCTTTCAGCTTTTCGCCTTCCTGGTTATCGCTCATTCGTCGATTCCTCCTTTACCCCAGCAGCGCGGCCTTATTACCCGACGAAAGGGTACGCGCCGCGGCATTTGCCTGGCTGTAAAGCTGGTCTATCACTTCACGCGCCAGGGCTATGGTGTCCGTTCCTTCGGGCGCGTTTACAATGATGTCCCCGACGTTGATTACGGGGGCCGCAGCTGCCACAGCTGGGGCTGCCGGGGCCGTTGCCGTTACCCGTTCCGGGGCTATGTTTATGCCGCTTTCGGAGAAGGCCCCGCTTATGGACTTCGATAGGCTGCTAGCCTTCTTCCAGACGCCAGCCGAAAGGGTCGTCATTATCGCCCCGCCGCTGTACGTCAGTTCGGCCAGCGGGCCGCGCTTTGCATCCGAAAAGGGCAGGAATTCGCGCACCTTATCGAAGACGTTTTTTACCGCGTTTACAGGGGCCATAGCCATAGCTTCGATACCTCCTACCAGCGTCTTAATGATCGCCTTACCACTGTCGTAGAATAGGCCGCCTAGCCCGCTGAAAAACTTACCCAGGCCGTCCCATACGTTTCGCAGCATACCCAGCATAGCGTCCCAGGCCCCTTTCCAGTCGCCCATTAGCAGCGAAAGGCCTACGCCCAGGATACCGCTGATAATGCCCCAGGCGACTTGAATTACGCCCGTTATCATGTTCCAGACGTTTTGTACGGTGTTCCATATCAGCGTGAAACCGTTGGAAATGACGGACCACAGGATTTTCAGCGCAGCCATGACGTACGGCCCCACCCAGGCCCAAAAGAGGATAAAGAAACGCTGTATGCCCGGCCAGTATTGCATAAACCAGTTATAGACCGCTGAAAAGGCACTTACGATATTCGCTACGATCTGCGTTACGACGGGGCCGAGGACGGACCATACTTTCATAAATGCCCCTACAATGGCCGCCTGGATTTGCGGCCAGTTTGTGCGAATCCAGGCTATGACTTCGCCTGCCTTCTGTACCAGCCAGTTAAAGGCCGTTACAGCTTTGCTTACCCAGCCCTGTACCTGGTCGCTTTTCCATAAAGCTTTCGCCTGGTTAAACCAGCCTGCCAGTACCTTCTTCGTACCTTCTATGCCGCCGTTTAGCTTGATAAATGCGCCTATCAGCAGCCCGATGCCTAGAATAATCCAGCCTATCGGGTTCGTCAGCATAGCCGCGTTTAGCAGCCGCATAGCCACGCTGGAAGTCGTAAGGGCCGTCTTAACTGCTCCCAGGCCTACGGCGAATGCGGCAAGCGCATAGCTGGTAATCTGGATAATAAGCCCCCATGTGGACCAGTTTTTCTTTATCCCGGCGATAATGGGGCGGGATACATTCCATATTCCCTGTAATGCACCCGCTACGATATTGTAGGCCATTTTGAAGGCCTGGCCCGCAGCTGTCGCTACGTTCTTGATAGGTTCTGAATACTTAACGAACGCCTTACCGACGGAAATAGCCACTTTCACCGTACCCGCCAAGGTTTTAGATAGCGTATCTGTGAAAGCTTTTAGCCCCCCGCCACCCATCCAGTCGTTTAATTCCTTTAGCGGCCCTTTCAGCATGTCCAGGGCAGCCATACCTGATTTTTTAATAGCTGTAGCCATGTTGCTCTGTAGCATGTCCCACTGTGCAGCGCCCGACTGGTTTACTTTTTCGATATATTTGGAAGTAAAGCCGTAGTCGTTCAGTACCTTATCCAGCGCCATAATGTTTTTCATTGCGTCGCCCGCCGAATCGAAACCCGCGTCTTTTAGGGCATTCTTACCGATATTGAAGCGTTCGGCTACAGAAGTTATATCCCCGCTTGCCAGTTCCCGCATGGCGAACGCTGCGCCTTCCATGCCTTCCAGCGGATTCGACGCGGCCAGCCGTTCCGTAATGCCCAGCATTTTGTTTAACTGTCCCAGGTCCTTCGTTATCGGCAGAAATGCTTTCCCCGCGTTTAGGAAGTCGCTTTCCGAAAACACAGATTTTAGGCCCATATCGTTCAACATATTAAATAATTTCGCGCCTTTTTCAGCGTCCCCGACCAGCGCCGATATTTGCATTTGCGTTTGTTCCATCTGCATAGCGCCGCCGACCGACTTTTTGAACAGCCCCACAGCCGCTGTAATGCCGCCTATGGCAGCTACAGCCCCCTTTAGGCCCATCCCTGCGCTGTCGGCGCTGTGCGCTACCCCTGCCAGGCCTTCGCGGAAGCTTTTAGACTGCCGGGTAGCGTCTTCCACGCCTTTTCGGAAGCTGTTTGTTTGACTGGTCGCGGTTGCCATGCCTTCCCTAAAGGCCCCCGTCGCCCGCGCCGCCGCCTTTATCGGCCCGCTGAAAGCGTCGTTTAGGGTCAGCTTTACGCCCATTACGAATTCACGCGCCATATTACCCCCACCTATTACTGATAATCGGTTTACCGCCCACCGTCGAAGGCTGCCGATTTTCATAATCGGGAAGGGGGCCGATTTTACCGCCTATCGGGAAGGTTAAGATAAGTAAAGATTTCTTTATTTCTTTGTTTCTTTACTACTTGCTGTCACGTATTGCGGTTAGCAGCTTAATGTAGCTAGCGGCCCCACCGTTCACATGGTTAAAAATGAAGTCTACGCCTTCCCGGCAGCCCTCCGCATAGTCCGGGGCGCTTACCTCAAGCAGCTGCAAAGCTTCCCGGCGCGTAACGCGCTTTACCCAGCGGCATAGTACACAGCGCCAGACAAAAGGCCTTTCGCGCTTTAAGTCGGCCAGCGCCTTGTCCAGCATGATCTTATTCAGCCTGCCGCCGCTTACGCCGTCCAGCGGTCGCGGGCCGCTGTTTACTGGCCTGCCGTCGTCGATACGGTCCCCGGCTTGTATCGTCTGATAGTTTCTTAGCCAGCGCTCTATGTTTCTCCTGGAAATAACGTCTTGTATCCGTCGCAAGTTTATGCCCTCCCAGGTTCTTCGAGTCCGCAGCCCTGGCATACCTGGACGCTGCGGCTTTCTTTCGTCCCGGTTATCTCGTTTATGCCAGTTACCAGGTAACGGTCGAATATCTCCGTTTCCCGGCAGCTGCGGCAAAAGCCGCTTATTGTTACCAGGTGCTGCCTGGATAGTTCGGTAAAGTGGTCGTCGTAAATCATTCGCGCCGCCCCTTTTTCGTGCGTTCACTATGTTTCATTTTGATAAAGCTTATTGCGGCTTATTTCCCGGCTTCTTCCGAAGTTAAGCGCTGCTGCGCCGGGCCGCTCCAGGTTATGGCTATCTGTGCTTTAGACGCCGCCCGCAGTTCGGTGTTAATCTGGCTTAACAGGTCTTCGCCGTCGTCAGGGCGAAGTCGGGCGTACTTCTCTACGAGACGGCCCAGCGTTTCCAGGTTCCGGCTTACTACGCGGTCTTCGGCAGTACCGGCATAGTAATAAGCCCTTTCGTGCCCATCTTTAAACCAAACGCGCGTAGCTTCTTCGCCTTTCTCTTGGCGAATTCTTTCCCACTTCTGCAGGTACGTCAGCAGCTTCGCTTTCCACATGAAAATTTCGTCTTCCAGCGATACTACGCCATTCGCCCGCAGCTGTTCGTATGTCTCACACTCTGCGCCATATAACGCAGGGCTGTAAAAGCCATGCTTTCGCGGATTCTGCGCTACGACGGCTTTCCCTTCCGGGGTACGCGGCCCAGTGCTGCGACCGGCACAGAATTTACAACGACCGTATCCGCTGTGGTCGGTCCCAGCGCCTGCATACTGCCGACACCTGGCGTCTTTGTTCTTTCGCTTTGCGCCGCACAGCAGGGCGGGCTTCCCTTGCCGTTCGCCGATCATGTTTAGCGAATCGGCTTTCGGGTGAAACTTACGCTTTTCTCCCAGGCTGTCCTGCGGCGGTCGGCGGGCGTTCGCTTCTTCGGCCATTTCGCTATCAGCCCTCCCTGCGTACTTTCTTCAATTCTCGTAGGCGCTGCGTACGCTCCCGCATACGTTCCTGGTCCTGCCGCCACCAATCGTTAAGGTCCATTACAGCTTCGATAACCTCGCGGTGCGCTTCGCGCTTCGCGCTGTCGGCTTCGAAAAGTCTGCATACCGCTTTGTCACACTGCCGCAGCTTTGCCAGGTACTCTTTCCGCGCTGGACCACGCAGCAGTTCGGGGTACACCCTGTAGGTCTTCGTTAGTTCGTCGGCTAGCAGCTTGGTCTGTGCGAATTCTACCCGCGCTTCGAACAGGCGTACTTTTGAGTCGGCAGAACGTCCTGCCAGGTCGCAAAGTTCCTCCAGTTCGGCGGCCAACTCCCGCATATGCTGCTGCCATTCCTCGTAGTCCTCGGCCCACTCACAGTTTTGGGAATCTTCCAGTTCCCGTACGTATTCGTCGTTCCAATCCGTCATTTTTTGAATACTCCCTTCATAAGTTTGTTCCGTATATTTACAGGCCAGCGGCCCGGAAAGCGGGGGTTCGTCTTAATCAACCGTAGCACGCTACGGTTGCGCTACGGTTGTTTTTTGACAACCGTAGCGCCCTAAACCCAGGCGGGGCGCGGGTTTGCGCGTTTACGCTACGGTTGCTACGGTTAAAATCACGATATATCTATATACGACGTTACGCGCTTTCTATTTACGGTGCTGCTACGGTTTCTTCTCTTCTTTTCTTTTTTCATTTTAGATAAAAAGGAAAAACAACCGTAGCGAACCGTAGCAACCGTAGCGATTTTTACCTAATATCTGGAAATTACACATTCCCCATGAACCGCGCAGCGTATTCTTCGGCGGCCTGGAACGCTTCGGCCCAGCTTACGCCTTCGGCCAGGCATTCCGTAACCCGTGGCCTGCCGTCCCCTATTTCGCGGCCTTCCCGCCAGGTCGCAGCATACGCCATGAATGTACCGTCTTCATCCTTTTCGATAGACAGCAGAACGTTAGGACGTAATACCCGATTGTAGTGGTCGTCCTCCAGCGTCCAGCCCGGCATTTCGGCCAGCTGCGGTACGGTCGGCTTCTTCGTTACTCTCGTAATGCGGTAATTCTTGCGGCTTCTCTCCTGTTCGATCTCGATACCAACGTGAAGCAGCGCGGGCCTACAGCGGTCGATATGGCCTTTAATTTTGTTTACGGGCGGCCATCTTTCTTCGGGGTTAATCTCCTTTAGGGTCTTTATCAGCTTTTCGGAATTCCCCTCCCAAAAAGTCGTAGTTTTCATAATTTGAACAATGCCCCGCCCCACCGCGTCATGTTCCAAGGCTACCAGCGCGTTATCCTTCCGGTTAACGTCGTACGCCTTCATAAATGCGCCCTGGTTCAGCTCGCAAGCATCTTCCGCAGCTACGGCCCATTTCGCAAAGTCGGCCATTCGTGGCGTACTTTTCAGCCTTACGCCTGGAAGGTTCCGCAGCGCGGCGCTTACGGCGTCGAATATCGCTCCCAGTATCCGGGGCTGCGCTTCTTCGAACCGGGGCCAGAACGTCGCTTCGTCGTCCCTTCGCTTTAATTCGGGCGCGTGTATCGTTACGGCCCTGTCGCCCAGGTCTGCGCGTTCCGCCAGATCCGTAATGCCGTTTAGGATTACCGGGCGCTTAAAGGCGAAAATTTGCTGTTCGTCGTTCGTGTATAGCGTCCGATCTGTTAGTGCCCCGCCTGTAGAAAGGCGGCAAAGGGCGTCAGACATACTGGGCGACAATTCCGAAAGGTTATCGAAGCTGATTACCCAGCCGTTCTTCGCAGTAATTGCCAGCTGCTTTTCGCTTTTCGGCAGGCTCATAAGTACGGCGGTCGTCGGGTCTACTAGGCTTTGAATAACCTTGGTCTGCGTCGATTTCGCCGAACCCTGGCCGCCTTGTAGAATCAGAAGCGGGTACGGCCCTTTCGGATGGTAGCAGCCGATAATATACGCGACTAGCAAGGGCCATTCTTCTTCCGTAACGTTCACAAAAGGCCGTAATTCGTTAATCGTACCGCCGCGCTTGGGCGTAGGCAGCGGAAGCATACCCTGGGTCTTATGAAACCGCGCTTTTGATTCCTGGACGACGCGCCAGCCCTGCGCTGTGATTTCTACGACTTCCCCACGTTCGTTCGCTAGGTCTACGTAAATCGTTCGAAAGTCGCCAGCAATCCGTACATAAACGTCTTCCTGCGGCCCGGTCATACTAGCCCTGGCTTCCAACTGGTAAACTACGTCCTGTACAGCTTGGTTGCCAGGTATCTTTTTATGCGTTTCGTAATATTGATTCCGCAGCCATTGTTTAAACCTTTCGCTACGAACCCGGACCGATATGCTTTTACCTTCCAGGGGGATATTAGCGTACGCGATACCTTCAACCGTGCAAAAATAGTCCAGGCCCTGCGTCAGTCCCAGCATAACTTCCGCCTGTGATTTCTTTTCTTTCCCCCCTCCCCCGGTATACACTTCTGCAAGAGTGTCCAGGGCTTTTTCTATCACTTCCTCCCTGTAGTCGTCCCGTTCCCATTTGTCACGGTACAGCCCCGATTCCCGGAAAATACGGTCGATCTGTTCGGCGTCCTGGGTGAAAAATGCCAGCATTCCCGTGAAAGCCATATCTGCTTCGCTTTGTGACGGGTAGCCTAGTTCTTCCCATTCCCCTCGGTACAGCTTCGTAAACTTTTCCCCGTTTCCCGCCTGCATAGCTTTCTTTTTAACTTCGTCGTCGGTCATTTCCGGGGATTTTTTAGCCGCGCCCTTCTTTGTTTTGGCTGACTCCTTTGCCCCCAGGTAGTCGTTATACAGTTTTTCTACGGCTTCCTGGCGCTCCTCTATCGTCGTCGGCGTACCCGGTACATGGTTCCCTGTTACTGTTAAGAATCTTGTGCTGGTATGGTCGTACATTTCGAAAGGGCCTTTTCTTTCTCGCGTCCCAGGCTTCTTCCCTTTCACGAATACCCGGTAACCGTTATTTGATGGGCTGACTTCGGTGTAGCCGTCCAGGAGTCGTACAATGTCGTCGGCTTCGTCCTTCCAGCCGTCGATCTTATCCAGGTCTACGCCTATGTAGCCGTTTTCTTCGCTAAAGCATAAGCCTATGCCGTCGAATCTGCCTGCGCTGTAGGCTTCCGCAGCTGCGTTAAACGTCGTCCAGGTATTCGGGTCCGCTGTACTGGCGTTCCGTCCGTTGGTCTGCTTCGGTACTTTCGTCGGCTTTTCTTCTCCTGGGCGCGTTTCATAATTCCAATTTATCCACTGTTTAAGCGCCTTTAATTCTGCCGGGATATTATCAAAACTAGCGACCGTTCGCCGTTTTTGTGGTATAATATTACTAACTTGCTCTATATTTTTTGGGTCGCCCTGTTCGGGACGGCCTTTCTCTTTTTCTCGGTCCTCCATAGCTAATCTCCCCTAAAAGTTGAGTACTACCTCCTTATGCCTGGTTGACCGCCGCCAGTAGGTTCCCGGTTAACCTCTCACCGTAAGGCTTGTTTATCCAATCTTCTGTTGCTCTTTTTCATGCGCTTCCCGTTCCAGTCTCAAAATGACGCCCGGAATTAAATGCCGAAGTGCTGCTGCCATACGTTCTGCTGGGATGAAAACTTTTAATTGCACCGGCATGGGGCGTTCAGCCTTCGGGGCTGTATTTTCCTTTTTCATGGCAAGTTCTCTTCTCGATGTTTTGATTCCGCTTCTCTCATGCTGCGTGCAACTTCACTTACTTCTTTCTGTAAACGTTCCTTCTGCCTTTGGTAATAGCGCCGTCTGTTTGCCTTAATGCGTTCCCGGTTCTGTTCGTAATACGCCCGAAAGCCT
Source organism: Paenibacillus sp. JMULE4 (assembly GCF_013337105.1). Classification (NCBI taxonomy): domain Bacteria; kingdom Bacillati; phylum Bacillota; class Bacilli; order Caryophanales; family Paenibacillaceae; genus Paenibacillus; species Paenibacillus sp. JMULE4. Next base: position 120,371 of record NZ_SGWF01000018.1, on the reverse strand, counting down.
GCGCGTACAAGTTCTTCCCGGCTTAAAGCCTGCTGTTCCACTTCGATTACCTCCTGCTTTTCAAAATAAAAAGCGCCCCACGCCCAAAAGCAAAAACTGCTTTTAGGAATGGGACGCTCCTTGCCTGTCTCACCACCCGCGTTACTGGGTGATTAACCTGTTGTATTCGCTAATATAAAATTGAGCCACTCGGAAGCGGTTTGATCAAAATAAAAGTGAGCCACCGAATTTCCAATTCTATCACGTTCCTCGTATGCTAGATTTGTCGACAATCTGGCGGAGAGGATAGAAAAGGATGATCACCGTGGCTCAGTTTCATCTTATCAAACATTGCATCGAGCGGGAAGGGCTCTCTCAGCGGCAAACCGCTCAGAAGCTTGGCATCTCACGCAACACCGTCAAAAAACATCTGGAGGCCGAGCTGCCGCCTACAACCATGGAACGCAGGAGGATTTACGGCGGACGGAAGCTCCGCAGGGAAACCGAGCGGATTGTGCCGCTGATCGACGAGTGGCTCAAAGCTGATCAGAACGTGTGGAAAAAGCAGCGGCATACCGCAGCACGCATCTATCACCGACTGGTGGACGAATACGGCTTTACCGGCTCAGAATCGAACATTCGCCGCCTCGTACGCCAGCGCAGGACGCTGCTGCCGGAAGTGTATATCCCGCTGGAATTCCAGATGGGGCAGCAGTTTCAATTCGACTGGGGAGAAGCCGACGTGATGCTCGGCGGCCGGCTGACGCGCGTGTATCTGTTCTGCATGCAGCTATCTGCAAGCCGCAAGCGGTTTGTCCGCGCCTATCCGCACGAAAAGCAGGAAGCGTTCCTCGACGGATTTGTCCACGGCTTTCGATACTTCGGCGGCGTCCCCGCCATCGGGCTCTTTGACAATCTCAAAACGGCGGTCATTAAAGTGCTGCAGGGCCGCGACCGATTGGAGCAGGAAGCGTTTCAAGCCCTACAGGCGCACTACGTGTTCAAAGCCGAATTTTGCAGCGCGGAGGCCGGCAACGAAAAAGGGCAGGTGGAAGGTCTGGTCGGCGATTCGAGGCGAAACGCGCTCGTCCCCGTCCCCCACGTGCAGTCGCTTGATGAACTGAACGACCTCCTGCTTGCCTGGTGCGAGCGGAGTGCGCAGCAGAAGAAAGTCCCGTACACGCAGGAAACGATTCACGAGCAGTGGCTCAAAGAAAAGCAGGCTCTTCATCCGCTTCCGACCACCGATTATGAAGCCTGCAGAACCGCCGAATGCCGGGTCAGTAAAATCTCCACCGTCACGTTCGACCGCAGCCAATATTCCGTACCGTGCGACTATGTCGGGCAGCAGGTATGGGTGAAAGGTTTTGTCGATCAGGTGATCGTGGTGGCTCAAAACCAAGTGATCGCCGAGCACCGGCGCGTCTACGAAGACGGCGGCATCCACCTGAAGCTCGATCATTATCTGGAGGCGCTGCTTCGCAAACCGCGAGCCGTCCGCGACGCCCGTGCCATGCAGACGGCGGATGTTCCGCAGGAGCTGCGCGGCTTTCATCGGCAGATGAATGCGAAGTATGGTGCGGATGGCGACCGCGGATTTGTCCGCTTCCTCCTGCTCCACCGTGAAGTGGGGATGGACATCCTGATTCGGACGGTTCAGACAGCACAGGCCGCTGGGATCTTCCGCTACGAAGGACTGCGCCAGATCGTGCAGCAGCTTACCGGACAGGAGCCGAATCCGGCCGCGCTGCCTGCAGCCAGCCTGCCGGCGGATCTCGCGGAGTACCGCGTTCGGAAAGCCGATCCCAACCGCTACGGCGAGCTCACACGTGGAGGTGCTGCGAAGTGAGAGGCGAAACGACTGAACTGCTCCTTGAAAACCTGACCAAGCTGCTCAAACTGCCGACCATTCGTCAGCAGTACCGCTCCCTGGCACGCGAAGCGGAAGAGCGCAATCTAAGCTACGAAGCGTATTTACTGGCACTGCTTGAACAGGAGCAAACCGTACGCGAAGCGAACCAGCGGCAGCAGAAGCTGCAGCGCGCCGCGTTTCCGATCCGCAAAACGCTCGACACCTTCGACTTTCACCTGCTGCCCAGTCTGAATCGAAACCGCGTCATGACGCTGGCGCAGGGGGAGTTTGTGCAGAAGAAAGAGAATGTCCTGATGCTGGGCAACAGCGGTACGGGAAAGACCCACCTTGCGATTGCAATCGGTATGCAGATGGTGCAGGAGGGCTTCCGGGTGCGGTTCATCACTGCCGCCAACTTGGTCGAGGAGCTGCTCGTGGCCAAAGAAGAACACCGGCTTCTGAACATGGAGAAGCAGTGGCTCAAATATGATGTCGTCATCTGTGACGAGCTGGGCTATGTCCCCTTCTCCAGAGCGGGTGCGGAACTCTTGTTTCAATTTTTCTCCAGCCGCTATGAACGCGGGAGCAGCATTCTGACCAGCAACCTGGATTTTGCGGAGTGGACGCAGGTGTTCGGCGACGAGAAGCTGACCGCCGCCCTGCTGGATCGCCTGACGCACCGGGCGCACATTCTGATGATGAACGGAGACTCCCACCGCTTCCGTCAAAGTCTTCAGCGACGAGCGCAGGAGGAACACGATGCGTAAAAGGGAGACGATCCGCTATGATGCCGACCGAGATGTCTGGTGCGTACCCACGTCGGCGCGGCCGTCCCCCCTCCACTGCGGGGAATGCTTTACTCTGTATGTGGGCAGCAAAGCGTACGAATGCCGCTTGGAGCTCGATACCGATTGGTACGTCCTGATGCAGGATACCAAGTTTGTCCTCCATCGACGAACCGTATATGCTGTTAGCCTGTGATAACAAGGAGGAACAGGGACATGGATGACAAGCAGACTCGAGAGCCGATGTATGATGTGGAATCGTTGGCGGCGTTCGAAGGGCAGGAGACAGAAGAACTCATCGCCGCACTCGCTGCGTACTGCAGGAGTCTGGAACAGCAGGTGGTAGGATTGCGTCAGGAGATGAATCGGCTGACACCGCAGGGGCAGGACAAGCCATTTCCGGATCTACACAGCGATCTATACGAAACGTTTGACCATCTCGCCGCCTACACACGGTTCCGGCATCTCCTGACCGGATTGGAATAAGGAACATATTTACAAATTTCCGCCCCCCTAGGGGGGCACCTTTTAAACCCTTTAATCCTTACAATATTAAACATTTATGTAAGACCAAAAGACAAAAGTGGCTCACTTTTAATATGATCGCTCTGGCTCAAAAAGATATTGACAAAAACAACCTGTCATGCGTTACCACGACAACAGCCATTGGTTTAGCACTTTCTCGCAATCTTTCTCTATCTATTTCGGAAAGTACCCGTCCGGCTGATTTTTATTCGACGAACCAGCCGTAAACGCCATATTCGATTATTGTTTCTAATAACAAATTATCACGCCCCGAAACTCTTGTAAAATTTTGTTATCTACAGGCAACAAAAGCCCCGGCTGTGGATTGGATGCTACTGTGCAGTACGCTGTGGATTGGATGCTACTGTGCAGGGTATATTTACCCCTGAACCGTCAGAAAGGCCCTGCAAGCCCTGTACCCCGCTATTCTCCCTTAATAAAGTTAAAAACCCCAGCTATGCGCCAGGGCTATGTACTACACTATGCAGCTGCGTTAATCTCCCTTTCGATTTCAGCCGTCAGCCGTTCGATCTCGTCCTGGACCGTTTCCGGGCTTATGCCCCGTTCGGCCATTTGCCGAATGATTTCCATTTGTAGCCTGTAAGCTTCTACTGCGTCCATTATAGCCGATTCCATGCGGTTGATAGCCCGATAAAGTCGGTCCGCAGCCTGGTTAAGACGGTCCATAGTAACGTTATATTCCATTCGAAACACTCCCCGTTTATTGTTTTACCGGGGCGCAGGCTGGTATAATCGAATCGGGATGATTCGCCCGCACTCCGGGCCATACCTAAAGCCTGGCAGCCTTCCCGCTGCCGGGCTTTGTTATTTCTCTTCGAATTGTTGGATAATCGCGTCGCGTTCCTGGCGCAGCTGGACGATTCGGGCGGAATATATTCCCCGGTCGCTGTCTGAAAGGCTTTCCCGGTCCATAATAAGCGACTTTGCCAGCGCGACATGCTCTCGCGTGATTTCTGTAAGGCGGTCGCCGTATTCGCTGTTGACGGCCAGCCATACGGCGTGACGGCTGTGTTCCCGGCTAACAGCGTTCATTGTGCAGCGCCCCTTTGCTGGATAAAGTCGGCTTCCCGCCCCAAGTAGACATAGTGCGGGAACACGCCGTAAGCGTCACAAAATACCGTAAATAGCTGCTCATCACGCATTAGGCAGCTGCTGTCTTTTTCAATCGCTCGAAGTTTGCGAACAGAAATGCCGATTCGTTCCGCTGCCTGCTCCTGCGTTAATAGCGCGTCCCTTCTAAGGCTGCGTAAAGTCGCTTCGCCGCTTTTGGTATCCTTGTCCAGCTTAATTGCGCCTATTGGGTAACTGTAAAGGCTGGCTAGGTACAGCAATACGTGCCAGGGCGTACGGCTGTTGTCGCGCTCAATGGCTTTGAGTTGACGGACCGTATAGCCGCTTCTTTCGGCGGCAGCTTCCAACGAAAAGCCTGCTTCTTCCCGCGCTTCGCTTAATGTTAACTTTTGCATGGTTAACCCTCCACTTCCATACCGACTTCGGGAATTTTGTTGGAAGGCTGGATCTCAAGCCATTCCACGATCTTTTCCTGCTGGAATAAGATACGCCCCCTTACTTTGACATGCGGAATTCTACCGGGGCCAGTTTCCCGCACTCCTGCATAAATGGTCGATTGACTAACTCCTAAAAACTCCGCCAGTTTTGCAGCATCCCATAAAGCTCCCATTGGCATAACCTCCAGATATTGATTAATGCAATATATTGCTATTTGCAATATTATCATAAATCATTTTATTTCTGATTGCAATTAATTTTATTGCACTTTGCGATATTTTCGTTTATTATTTCGGTTATAAGGAGGAGTGAGCTTTGGAACCTAACTTCGGACAGTATCTGAAATCCATAAGAAAAGCGGCAAAGTTTTCAATGGCCGTATTAGCTGAAAAATCCGGTGTATCACAACCTTACATCTCACAGATTGAGCGGGGTGAGCGTGGACCGTCACCAGAAATACTGAAAAAACTGGCAGCTGCGCTTAATATCAGCTACGCAGAACTAATGCTTAAAGCTGGTTATGTACCGGAAGAACTATCCCAGAACATTGACCGTCTAACCTTGCTGAAAGGTTTGCAAACTGAACTCCAACAAGCTACCAAACGCCAGTTACAAGCAGATAAAGACCTTGAAGTAGCAAACCGGGAACTGCAAATAGCTGAATATGAGTTGCAATTTTTAGAGGAACTGGAAAGGGTCAAAGACCTATCCGAATTCCTGAAAAAGCCAGGCATTACCTATATGGGAAAGACACTTTCTGACCATGATCGAATGAGGGTAACAGGCGTAATTAAATACCTATTTGCGGAAGAATAAAGCATCTTTGCTTTGCTACTCAGTAGCATTTTTTTCTTGTTTGTACCCGCCCGCCAGTTTCAGGCCACGGCAAATTCTGGCCAGGCCATTAGGGAATGTTTTACCTTTGAATACACACTGAAATCAAAGAGGTGCATTTATGCGTGGATTCCAATACATTCGGGTTTCCGATGAGGAACAGGCTGTTGAAGGCTATTCGATCACAGCGCAAAAGGCCCTGCTAGACCGCAAATTTGCAGAGTGGGGCGCGACGGTCGCAGGGGTCTACATAGACGACGGGTATTCAGCTAAAGACATTCGCCGCCCCGATCTACAACGGTTGATGAACGACATTGCAACTCTTAAACCGGACTTTATTGCTTTCTGGAAGCTCGACCGCTGGACGCGGGCCGGGCGCGATTGGCACGCTCTTAATGATAAGCTCAAGCCCTACGGTGTTACCCTCCGCAGCGCAATAGGCGAAAATTTGAGCGAAGGGACAGCGTTTGAACGCTTCAACGTCGGGCTAAACGTGCTTTTAGGACAGTTCGAGAGGGAACAAATATCAGAGCGTGTCCATTTCGTCATGATGGAGCGACATAACAAAGGGCTGCGTAACGGCGCTAAACCTCCCTATGGGTATGACCTAAAAAACGGCCAGTTGATCGTGAACGAGGAACAAGCGGAAGTCGTACGGAAAATATTTAACTGGTACGCCTACGGTGACGAGAACGGACCATGTGGCTTTAGAGAAATCGCTGTCAAGTTGAATCGAGGTAATGGGCGGGAATGGACGTATTCAAGCGTCCGATATGCCTTAATGAACCCAGTCTATTGTGGTAAACTTCGCTGGAACTACCGTAAAGCTTCTGGCAAACCTACGGGGAAAGAAATAATTGCGGACAGCGATCACGCGCCAATCATTCCAGTTGAATTGTTCGAAAAAGTGTACGGTGAAATTGTGTCACGAAAAAGAGGCGGGAAAGCTGCAACAAGTGAATATGCTTTTTCTGGCGTCCTCAGATGCGGAAGATGCGGTAAGGCGATGGTTGGGTTTAGCCGCGGTGCGAGATTCTACCGATGCACAGGCCGGGCGAACGCCGGTACATGCGATATGCCAGCTATTCATTCGGGGAGGTTAGAGCAGGCTTTTCTCGCGTCGCTGGATTACGATTCCGACCAAGTGCGTAACCTAATCGACGTTCCAGACCGGTCCGACGAAGTAAAGAGCAGACGGGAAGCTCTCGAAGCAGAGATAGAGCAAATTCGAAAGCGTAAGAAAAAATGGCAAATGGCTTATGCGGACGACGTTATATCCCTAGAAGATTTACGGGAGCGTACCAGGGAAGACGCTGAACGGGAAAAGGAGATTTCGCAGGAACTCGCTACACTACCACAGGGGACTTCAAACGTTTGGTCAAAGGAAATGATTGCGGACATCCTTGTCGACGCCAAAGAGGCAATGCAGAGCGCGGATGAAGCCGAGAAGAAGGCATTTATTAGAGAGTTGTTCGAGAGGGTTACCGTTGATGCCGAGAAGCCAGAAGGAAAACCGGCACCTGGTCGCTACAGTATGCCGGTCATTATAGAGCTTGTTCCCCGTCAATCAAAATCGTATCTTTGAGATTGCCACGGATCGCCATACATGTGGTACCCGTTGCGCTCCCAGAATCCCGGCTTATCCTTCTCCATAAACTCGATGCCGCGGAGCCATTTGGCACTTTTCCAGAAATACAGGTGCGGGACGACCATGCGAACCGGATAGCCGTGCTCAGGAGTCAACAGTTCGCCGCCGTGCTTGATGCCGAAGAAGCTGGTTTCTCGGGTAAAGTCCTCGATCGGCAGGTTCGTCGTCCAGCCCTGTTCCGCGTGCAGCATCACATAGCGCGCCTCCGGCTTCAGCTTTACGCGCTCCATAACGGTGGATACGGCAACGCCTTCCCAGACGTTATCCAGCTTCGACCAGGTGGTCACGCAATGGATATCGTTCTTATATTCCTGCCGCGGCAAGCTCATAAACTCATTATAGCTGAGGGTGACCTCTTCCTCCACCAAACCGAAAATGCGCAAATTCCATTTACTCATATCCCTGTAATAAGGCACGTCGCCGTAATGCAGCACCGGAAAACCGGTGGTCAGCGTCTGCCCGGGAGGGATGCGGTCCGCCAACGAAGCTTTGCTTTCCGATCGTTGTTCGAAGTTCATTAATTCTCACTCCTCTTCGTTAATTGACGCCTTATCTTATGACGCAGCGGGGGTAAAGTCACTTCCATTGCCTTTCCTGCATGGATGCCGCTTTCCATAACCATTGTGCCTCCGTGATGCCCGATCATAAAAGCAATGATTACCTGTTTAATTTGTCCCGGATCGCAGAGAATCATTAACTTCCCGGCCGTCTTAACCGGTATTCATCGCTTGAGGCCCCGGAGGAAGCGTCGCACCATATCATTACAATATGTTTACTATTTTCCATCCATCCAACCGGTACAACGACTATACGTCATTATGATAAGATAAATACGTTCACTGCTGCAACACACAAGCTTAACATCTGGGGGAATTCACTTTGAAATGGAAGTCCAAAGCGTTATGGCTCAGTCTCTCCATTATTGTGTTCATCACTTTACTGGGCCTTGCCGTTTATTTTGAATCTGCCGTCTATTTGTACGCAGCAAGCGCGCTTCCGGTTGTGATTGTGCCGCTGCTGCCCGATATGGCCAAGCATCGGTATGCGGATGCAGCCAAGAATAAAAACGTACAATTCGCCAAGCTCACGATCGGCGGCGATCCCATGCTCGCCATATCGTTTTCCCCGGGGTATATCCGTTGGAAACGGGCGACCGGCAAGCTGTATTTTCAATGGAGTCAAATCAGCGGGAATCCGGAGCTTGACGAAACTCCCGGCCAGGGGCACAAAGAAGCCTCTTTAACCGTGCTTCCCTTTGATTTGTCCGTTCATCCGCGTAAGCAGGGCTGGGTCGGCATCGATCTCGGCCAGCTCGCACAGCGCGCCGGCACCCTGCCCTATACGGCAGGCGAGGTAACGCGGCTGCTGATTCGCATGAGCGATTTGGAAGCTGTGGTCATGCCCGTTGCGCCCCAAACCGGGTTGCCCTCCGGCACCGGGAAACAGCTGCAGGTGTGATTCAAACATTCCTGCAAGTCAAATATCCCCTTCAGCCGCCGGCGATCCGCACAAGTAATGCCCCAATGTCCGCACCATTGCTCCCGTACCGCCTTGCGGCTCCGTCCCCCGTTCATTCCACAGCCATGCCGTGCCGCCGGTATCCAGATGCACCCAGGGAGCGTCTCCCGCAAAAAAGCCAATGAACAACCCGGCGGTTATGCTGCCCGCCCAGCGGTCCCGCGACGCGGCGTTCTTAATATCGGCCACCCGGCTTTTCAGCATGTCGTGGTATTCGGGATAATTGGGAAACGGCCAAACCTTCTCCCCCGCCTGCCGCGCATACGACAGCAGCTCCTGCAGGAACGGCTCGTCGTTGCTTACTGCGCCGGTCGCTACGTCGGCAAAGCTTACGAGCACCGCGCCGGTCAGGGTAGCCACGTCAATGAGCCGGGTAGCGCCCAGCGCTTTGGCGTACAGCACGCCGTCCGCAAGCACGACGCGCCCTTCCGCGTCCGTATTCAGGATTTCAACCGTCTGCCCGTTCATGACGCTGATGACATCCCCCGGCTTGAAGGCGGAGCCGGACGGCATGTTCTCTGCGGCAGGGATGACGATCACCGCGTGAACTTGCGGCCGCAGCCGCCCCAAAACATGAATGAGACCGAGCAGCACCGCAGCGCCGCCCATATCGCTGATCATCTCTTCCATACCCTCCGGTTTTTTCAGGGAGATCCCGCCCGTATCGAACGTAATCCCTTTACCGACGAGGCCGATCACATCGGCGTTCTCCTCCGCCGTCCCGCGGTAACGGATGGCGATCATGCGCGGCGGGTTGGCGCTTCCCCCGCCGACAGCGGCCAAGCCGCCCATGCCCTGCTCGCGAATGCCGTGCTCGTCGAGCACCGTGCATTCCAGCCCGTAACGGGCGGCCAGGGTTTGCGCCTCGCGGGCGAGCGTCTCCGGCACCAGATAGTTGCCGGGCAGGTTCGTGAGGTCGCGCGCGTAATGCGTCGCCAGGGCCATGGCGTACGCCGCTTCCAGCGAGCGCTGCAGCCCGGCGCGCTCGTCCGCTGTCGCCCTGCCGCACAGCAGGGCGACTTCTTTCAGCGCGGGCGGCCGGGTCCCGCGCGAAGCGGCGAAGCTCGGCATGCGGTAGCAGCCGAGCCAGAGCCCTTCCGCGAGCGCGTAGACGAGCTCGCGGACAGCCGCGCGCCCGGCGCGCGGCAGCGGCGCCGCCAGGCGCTCGAGCCCTTGGCCGAGCGCCGCGCGCGCCGCGTAGACGCCGGCATCGCGCCAGGCGTCTGTGCCTTCAGCGCGGGCGGCCTCGCCCAGCCCGCACAAGAGCAGGGCCTGATAGCCCGGCATCAGGCCGAGCGTGGGCAGCGCCTCGGTCTCCCCGAGGCGGCCCGAGAACCGCCCGCGCGCCGCAAGCTCGCGGACCGCGCCGACGATGGCTGCCGGCACCTCCGTACCGGCAGCCGCCGTCCATGCGCCCGACTCCAGCTCCTCCCGCGTGATAAACACCGCGAGCGCCTGCGAAGCGTCCTCCTCCGCTTCGTTGTCTTCCCGCGGCTCATCCCAAACCGGACGAATCTTCATGCTGAGTTCTTGCGTCACCAACCGGTCAAGCGGTTCCACTTCATTCATCCCTCCGTCCCTGCGGGCACGTGTCTTGACGGCCCGGGTTCATCGTGTCGTTAGTTGTTTATCGTAATCATTCGCCGCCTCCATGACCATCCGCCGCATCGGCAGGTGGTATGGGCACTGCTGCTCGCACAGCGGCTTGTCCTTACAGGGCTCATAATCCGCACAGGATAATATCTTATCCTTGTTGATTTGGTAAAATTCGTCGCCCTTCGGCAATAATCCCAATGTCTTGCGGATCTGGCTGGAGATCATCACATCGGGAATTTTAATCTCAAGAGGACAGGTACAGTAGTTGCAGCGCCGGCAGTTATGATTCCCCAGCTCCGCCGCCAAGGCTTCCAGCTCCCGTCGTTCGTCGTCGCCCACTTCCTCGCGGATGGCGGCCAGGTTCTCCTTGACTTCCTCAACGCTCACCATACCCGACAGCACGACGTGCACGTCCTGGCTATAGGGATAACGCATCGCCTTGGATACAGGCTGAATAAATCCTCCCGACAGCGGCTTCATCGCGGTTTTGCCCATATTTAGCCGTGTCGCCTCGGGGATCAGCTCATCCAGAGAAAAAGGCTGCGCCAGATTCAAATGAAACAACACTTGATCGAACTGTCTTTTCGCTATCCACTTCGCGAGCAGCTCAGGCCGGTGTCCGGTAATGCCGATAAACCGTATGTACCCCTTCCGTTTCATTTCCAGCGCGGCCTCATAAGCGCCGCCTTCATTCATCGCCGCTTTAAACTCCTGAACCGTATTGACGTAATGAATCTGCACCAGATCGATGACATCCGTCTTCATTCGCTTCAGGCTGCGTTCCATATCTTCCATCGCACTGGCATAATCCCGATTCTTCGTTTTCGTCGCCAGAAAAAATTCCGAGCGGCGGTGTGAAATGCTTTCCCCGATAATCTCCTCACTGTTTCGGTAGCCCGCCGCCGTATCGATATAATTAATGCCTTCATCCAGCGCGTAATTCAGGGCTGCCTTGGCCTGCTCAAAAGGGACTCCCGGCAGATTCATCGCCCCAAACCCCAGCGAGGATACGCGGTGCCCTGTATGGCCGAACATGGTATACCGCATCGCAGATTTCCCTCCCCATTCGTCAACCTTGCGCTTGCCCGATAAGCTGAATCTAACCTTTATGCCATTATATTACGATCTCCGGCAAAAAAACAGCAGAACTGTGGCGACCCCCGATCCTTAATCTCAATGCTGTCCGCCAAATTTTCCAGCGCTTCCGGCGCCTGATACCCGCTGACGGAACATATCTTTCAAAAAAAACAGCCGACGCTGATGGCGTCGGCTGCTGCGGGGACTTGGGTCGGGCGGCAAATGATTTTTCTATGGATGCGGATTAAAGATCGGAAAAGTGAACGACCCGTTCCAAACCTTCTCCGGCTCCCTGTCGGCGTTCTGCAGCGATTGGCCTCCGGAAGCCGGCTCTTTTTTCGAGTCGGAGTCATCGTCATCCTTCTTCTTACGCTGGTTTTCGTCTCTGTTCCCCTGCTCTTTACGCTTCTCCTCGTCCTTACCCCGCTGTTCCTCAGCCTTTTTCCTTTCTTCTTCCAACCGTTTGCGATACTCTTCGGCCTGTTTTTTCTTCAGCTCTTCAGCCTTCTCGCGAAGCTCTTCCAGCTTCTTGCGCGCTTCTTCCTCCCGCTTCTTCTGCTCTTCTAGGCGCTTTGCCGCTTCCTCGCGGAGGCGTTTCTCTGCGCTATTCCTGTTATCCCAGATGCTGCGTGAGTTCCGGTCGTCATCGTCGTCGCGATTGTTGCCTCTCCTCCGGTCGTCCCTGTCATCCCGGTCGTCCTTTTTATCAGCCTGACGTACTACACCCGGAATCGTGACGACGGACGAATGGGGTGAGCCCGGCCTGGCATTGACGGTTCTGGAGTTCCCTGAATCCTTGTCATCCTTATTATTGTCATTTTTCCCGCTGCCGGACGGAACAGTCGAGCTCTTCTGTTCGTTAGCAGGGGCAGTATTGTCCGGGAGGCTTATCGTACTTCCCTTATTCGTATCGGCCTTTTCCCTATTGATCAGCCGCTCCTGAAGCCTCTTATCCAGCTCGCCGGACTTTTCTTCCTCCATCAACTGCTTGATGGCCGCCTTCGTCGGAAGACGGTCGGGCGCCATCATCTGAGCCATTTCCGGGCTTTCCTTGAAGATGCTCAATACCGAACGCGTCTTCAGCTCATCGAGCGTAATGGCGGCGCCGCTGCTTTTGGCATTCAGATATACGGTATATTTCCCCATAGACACACCGTTCTGGCTGGCGACCTCACGAACTTCCTGGGGAGCGGCGAAGGAGGCTATCTGATATGAATCTACTTGCGTCGGGTGCGATGCTTGTATGTATTCCTTCACCTGCAGGCGCAGCTTTTCCGCAATCAGTATGTCACTGATCTTGCTGTCCGGCTGAATGACCGTGCTGGCAATGACGATTTCGGCCTCTCCTTTGGAGAACGCCATGGATTCAGCCCTGTTCAAAATGCCCGCCGTCACGGTTTCCAGAGGCTTTTTCTTATAATCGACCTGTTGAATCAGCGCCTCGCCGTCTTCATTCAGACCGTGAAGCTCAACAACCCGCTCCCGGATGTCGATGCCCATCTCCACGCTCGGGTTAATGTCGATTGAGATATATGCCACAACCTCCTGGCTTCCGAGCTTGCCGTGAAAGCTCGCGAACAGCACCAGACAGAACACCACCGCCGCCACGATGGCCGAACGCCCGGCGACAGACAAATTCCTCCAGTTGATGCCTTCGTCGGCATAAGTGATTTCTTCCCCGATCTCGCAGTTTCTTTTTTTGCGGGCCAACCGCTGAAACCGGCCATCGGGCCGCATGACAATGACGCTTTTCTCCGTGATTTCCATCACGATCCCTTTGTTCAATTCACGTCCCCCCCTTCTTCCGAATCGCTTCTGATATGAAGGTAATCTCTAAGATACGGATAGGGTCCTTTATATATCAGAGCGACAGCGATAATAAACTTACGGTTTCGTTCCAGCGTCTTGCGCGACACCTCCACTTGATCCAGCAATTCCTTGATGGGCAGCATTCTCTTTGACATCATCGTCTGCATCAGCCCGGCATCCTCGGACAGCTTTTTCGCAATTGCGAAGAGCGCCTGGCGCGAATCGTCGTGCTTGGGCGAAGCGTCGACCAGATCGGCAAAACCAATCCCGAAATCGGTCAGTGAACGGTTCAGCTCCATAATTTCACTACGTCGCTCCTGGTTGCCTTTTTGCTTCTCATACTGTTCGATCGCCTGGTGGATCTCGATGGGATTAACAATGTTATCCTCCTCGTCCTCCACCTCAAACGTACTGTAAGGGATCTGCTGCGAGAACCGCTGCTCCTTTCGAATATAATCAATAAGCCGACGGCGGATCACCTGTTCGGCAAAACCAAGAAACGAACGTCCTGCCTGAGGAGAAAATTGATTGATCGCCTCATTAAAAGCTCCGAGCGCGATGCTGAACTCATCGTCCCGGGTAGGATCTATATATCTTTTACAAAATCTGCTCGTCACCTTGGCAACGTACGGCTGATAATCCGTAATAAATTGATTGCGAAGGCGCAAATCACCCTCTTGAATGCGAATTACGATTTGTTCCGGCGATTGCGAATCCGCGTTATCCGGGTGGGGAGACTGGCGTTTTCCTAAAAACTTCTTAAATAAAACGAGCAGCAATCGTTCCACCTCACACTACAAATTTTTCGCTGGTTCCCTAACGATTACGGGGGTAAGCTTAGGGTCTTCCCTCTCTAAATTTTCACAATATTTTGGATGCCCAGGTTATCGTTTCCATATCGTCCGACAACAAAAAAACATCCCCTCCCGAGCCGCAATTCCTGCGGATCGGTCCCGCTGGCCTGGGCTGCATGCTCTATGCTGCCGAAAGCGCGGCTCCCGGCTGAATGCACAGGCCGACAAGCGGTCTTATGCACCAGCCTGGAAGAAGCGGGCTAATGAAGGGACGTTATGGTTTAGACGGCCTAGGACAGGCCTCGCATGGTTTTTTTGCTCTTTAACTTATGCCGCCGCTGGCTAAGTACGTTCAGCCGCTTCTTCAGCTGCCGCTCCCATTCGGCGTCCCCGATTTCTTTGGCCACCATGAGGAGGTCCAGCGCCATATCGATCTGGCTGCGGACAACCTCAAGCGGCTCCTCGTCCTCATGGTTTACGCAATTCTCAAACAGCTTCGACGAATCGTGGCCGTCAACATAATCTCCAAAATCTACTTCAGGGGCACCGTCTCCGTGTGCATATTCGGCCAGGATTTCATACTCGTTCTCGACCAGATGGTGCACTTCCACTCGGTGGCACACTGGGCAGAATAACAGAGGTACATTGTGTATATACGTTCTGATATGTTTTAACGTCCCTTTCGTTCCCAACATGCTGGCACCGCAGCAAAAGCTCATCCTTTTCGCCTCCAAATCCCGGTTTAAAATCCTCTCAACCTATATTCATTCAACTTATATTCAATCCGAGCCAAAAAAACACATGCCGATATCCTAGACTTATATTCGACCTAAGGATACAAAAATCCTCTTTTTTCATCTTTTGAAGGCCAGTTAAATCTTTCCTGACCCCGTTCAAAAACCGCCTTTCGCCTAGGATTTGGACAAACTTGAAATGAAATACAGCGTTATTTCAACTGTATGATCTATGCAGTTCGTGTCATTAACTGGTAAACGGTGGTTTTTGCTGCACAAATGTCACTAATTTCTCGAAATTAGGACGAAAAACCACTTGACATTTTGGAAACACCCCCATAATCGCGAAGGATACCTCTATTTGCAGGGTATATCTTCTAGATTATAGGTGGTTTGCCAATGTCAGCGTTACAAAAACCGAGATTTACTGAGCTCAATCATAGTGAATGCGCGGGAGCCCCCGTCCTAAAAAGTTTGTGGGATCGTTTTGACTTCTCTCTGCTGCTCTCCCAATCCGGCATGATGAAGCGTAGTGGAACACCGTCTTGGCTCCTTTGCTTCCTTTATGTCGTCGGTCTCGTTTCCAATTGTTCATCCGTTGTTCAAATGGCACAGTTAGCCGACAAGGATGCCTTGCTGAAAGTCATGTTCCAGCCCTGGAAGCTCACTCAGTATACGTTGAGCCGCTTCTTCACGACTAGCTTTGCCTGGATGACCTTTGGAAAAAAGCGTGTCGAGCGATTGCAGCAAGATACCCTGACCCGACTCTCCGATGGGGATGTGGTCAATCTCGATGATACGCATAGTGCGCATCCCTACGCCAAACAACTTCCGTTTCTCAGCTGGCTCTACGACCATTCCACAAAAACATATGCATGGGCGATGAATCTTGTGGTCCTGCAAGCTGTCCTAAAAAGCGGATTGGAATATCCGTTGTTTTACCGCGTGTGGCATAAGCCGGAAACGAAGGGTGAGGGTCTTACGAAGCTGGATCTGGCCAGACAGATGCTTTTGATGCTGCGTGAATCCGTCACATGCCGACTGTGGGTGGCGATGGACCGGTGGTATCTGTGCAAGAAATTTTTCGTATTCCTAGAAGAAAACAACTTTGATTGGGTAACCAAGGCCAAGCGCAACACCGCTTTATTCCGTAAAGTCATTGAACCCGGTACCCGTCGAGAACGCTTCGTGCCGCTGACTCCGGTCATGCTCATCCGCGAAGTGTTCAAGGATTTGACTCGTCAAGCGACATCCGGATTGAGTTCCATTTCCATTCCGGGTATTTACATGAAGCGCCCTTACACCACTATAAATCGAAAAGGAAAGCAAGTGACCAAACAACGATTTGTACCGATCGCCGCTGTTGTCGCCATGCGATTAAAGGAAGATGAACAACCCGATTCGAATCCCGTCCAGACAGAAGAGGAAGAGTCCCCTGCCACTTACAGAGGCGCGTACTTGCTCATCAGTAACCGCTTTGATGCGCCGGAGCAAGCATTGCAGACCTACGTAAAACGCTGGCGGATCGAAGTGTTCTTTCGTGCAGCCAAGCAGGAACTGGCTTTTGAAAAGTGCCATGCCCAATCCGAAGCGCATCACCATGCTCATTTCGAGCTATTGTTCGCCGCTGAGACATTATTAGCCGTTGCGCTTTTCGAACTGAACAAAGAAAAAACGAGTGATGAAGGCTACACCCACGGCGAAATGGTTCGTGGCCTCTTCCACACTCGTTGTCAGGTTCGCGTGAAAAACCACAAGGGCATTCAGCGAATCTCTATTGATTGTGACATACAAGTGCGGCAATTTGCAAGACTAATTGAATTGTTTTGGCCAGAGCATTATTTAATGCTTCTTTGGGTTACACCCAGACCAGAACTTTACCAGGTCTTACCACGAACTGCATAGGTCATGTCAACTGTATGAAATAAGGTCGTCCTTTTATGTTATATCATATGCGGACGAGGTCTTTTTGCATATACGGCTGGAGCATACTTTTCAAACTTGCGACTCCTCAGCTAAACGATTCTAAATGTTCCGCCTTCGGCATAAGGTAAGGTATCCATCCAAAACAAAAAACTCCGCCGCAGGTACTTCCTCACGCAGACGGATTGTTCATGATCAGCCTCTAAAAGGAGAGATGAGTTTATGAAGCTGCTTCCGATCGGTTCGAAGCAGATCGCATTTGTGAGCTATGACGATCAATCCTCGCAAATGCATATTCAGTATCATACGGGCCAAACGCTCACCTGCAGCGGCATAAAACCGGAGCAATACCAGTCGCTGCTGCAATCCCCCAACCGGTACGATATGATCATGAAGCTGACAACCGAGCAAAGTTTTTTGCCCCCTCGCATCCAATAAACGCATAAGCACAGGATAACGAATAACGAATAAAGCTTCACCCCAATCTCCACTTGGCTGGCGGCGGACATCGAAGAAGATGCACCCGGACCGCAGCTTCGGATTGGAGATTTTATTATTTCCGTATACGCCCTGGAAAACCGGAAATAATAGTTTCATAGGATCGAAGCGCGATTTCACCCTTGAGCTTTCGCCGAAAGCGCGCCGGTCTCCGTTTTCATTCCATTTTCATGGATTGACCGGATTGTCATAAAAAGGTACTCTGAAAACTAGATTGCATTCTGGATAGAGAAGGATGTGGGTGGATTGCCAAGGCATTTAGTCATCGGGAACGGCAAATTTTTGATCAATTTGGATCGTCAAACGTATATCCGCGATTTGTATTATCCTTATGTAGGCCAATTAAACCATGTCGGCGGCTATCAGTGCAGAATCGGCCTGTGGGTTGACGGCGCGTTCAGCTGGCTCTCCGATCCGGACTGGAATATTGAGCTTTCCTATGCAGAGGATTCGTTGGTCACCGAGGTCAAGGCCTCCCACTATCATCTTGGAATTACCCTGCTCATTAACGACGGCGTCCACCAGCGTGAAAATATATATTTGAAGCGGGTGCAAGTTCACAATCATTGGGACAAAGTACGCGAAGTGAGGATGTTCTTCAATCAGGATCTGGTCATTAACGAGACCGAAGTCGGAGATACGGCGGCCTACTACCCGCAGAACAACACGGTATTTCATTATAAAAAAGACCGCTACTTTATGTTCAACGGGCAGACCGGCAGCGAGGGTCTGTTTCAATATACAACCGGGGTCAAGCGTTTCTACAACGCCGAAGGCACCTGGCGCGATGCGGAGGACGGCCATCTGATGGGCAACGCCATCGCCCAGGGGTCTGTCGACAGCACCATCAGCTTCCGGCTTCATGTGCCCCCGAATTCGGATGAATGGCTTTACTATTGGATGACGGCGGGCAAAAACCTCGAAGAGGTCAAGAAGCTCGACGCCTATGTCAAAGAAAGCCATCCCGGCAAGCTTCTGGACAGGGTTAAAATTTACTGGCAGCGCTGGGTGAATAAATCGGAACGCGATTACGGCAACCTGAGCAAGGCCTGTATTCGTCTTTACAAGCAGAGCCTTCTGATCGTCCGTACCCAGACGGATGTGAACGGCGCCATTATCGCCGCGAACGATTCCGATATCATGCAGTCCAACCGCGATCATTACAGCTATATGTGGCCGCGCGACGGCGCTCTGATCGCCTATGCGATGACCATGGCGGGATATCAGGGAATGATTACGCCTTTCTTTCATTTTTGCGCGAACAGCCTGTCGCCGGAAGGCTACCTGCATCATAAATACAACCCGGACGGAACGGTCGGTTCCAGCTGGCATCCTTATCTGAACGGCGGAAAAATGCAGCTCCCCATTCAAGAGGACGAAACGGCGCTTGTCCTGTTCGCGCTCTGGCAGGATTATGTCAGACACGGCGATATCGAGCTCCCGCAATCGTTGTACCGAACGCTGATCCGCCCCGCCGCACGGTTCATGTCGAGCTACATCGAGCACGACCTGAACCTGCCGAAGCCCAGCTACGACTTATGGGAGGAGCGGTACGGCATCTTCACCTTCACCTCATCGGCGGTGTATGGCGGACTCATCGCCGCATCCAACTTCTGCAGCTTGTTCGGCGACGAAGAACGGGCCAGCCGTTACCGCCATACGGCGGAGAAGATCAAGTCTGGAATCCTGAAGCATTTGTACAATGAGGAGGAAGGCCGTTTTGTGCGCGGTTTGGTTCTGGATAACGGCGTTTGGATCCAGGACAAAACGCTCGAAAGCAGCGTCTACGGCATCTTCGAGTTCGGCGTTCTGCCCGCCGATGACCCCCGCGTGGTCAAGACGATCGAAGCCAACCGCGCCGGGCTTACGATCAAAACCGATGTCGGCGGCGTTGCCCGCTATCATCACGATTATTACTTTCAGCGCTCGTCCGACATTAAGAACATCCCGGGCAATCCCTGGATCATCTGCACTTTGTGGATCGCTGAATGGGAAATTGAATGTGCCAAGACGGTGGAGGATTTGGAGGCTCCAAGACGCACGCTGGAGTGGGTCGTCCAGCATGCGATGGAAAGCGGCATTCTGCCGGAGCAGCTCGATCCGTTCGACGGCGGGCCGGTATCCGTCGCCCCGCTCTCCTGGTCCCACGCAACCTACGTGCTGGCCGTGGTGAAATACATCGAGAAATACCAAAAGCTGAAGCCCCCGGCCAAGGCCTGACGATAAACAAGCCGGATTCAACCGGGCAGTTCTTTGAATCCGGCCTTCATGGCTCTTCTCCGCTGAAACCTTTTTTTAGTAAAAAAAGCAACCCGACCTTCGTCAGGCTGCTTCTTATTCATGAACGTAGGTTGCTTCGTATTTGTCCGCGTCCCATAACCGTTCCAGATCGGAGGGGTCGGTCAGCTCGACTACGATCATCCATCCCTCTCCGTATGGCGACAGGTTGATCAATCCGGGGTTGTCCGCCAGCTTGCGGTTTACCTCGATCACTTTACCGGATACCGGCGCGTAAAGCTCCGTTACCGTTTTTACCGATTCCATACTGCCGAACGGCTCTCCCGCCTGCAGTTCATCTCCTGCTTCGGGCAGCTCCACGAAGACGATCATGCCAAATTCCTCTTGGGCAAAATCCGTCAATCCGATGATCGCACGCTTGCCTTCCAACCGCACCCATTCATGGTTCTCGCTATATTTGAGCCCTTGTAAAATTTCCATTCCTGCTCCCCTTTGCTTATGTAGTAAAAAACCTCAGACCCGCCGGGGAGGCGGGTTGAGGAATCTATTTTTAAAGACGATTACTTCGCAACCAGGTGCTTGTCGCCTTTTTTCCAGCCTACAGGGCACAAACCGCCGGATTGCAGCGCTTCAAGCACACGGTAGGTTTCCTCCACGCTGCGGCCAACGTTGTTGTGATGTACCACTTGATATACCAGTTCGCCTTCTGGATTGATGATGAACAGGCCGCGCAGCGCAATACCTTCTTCTTCGATCAATACACCGTAGTCACGGGCAACTTGCTTCGTAATGTCGGAAGCCAATGGGAAGTTCAGCTTGCCAAGACCGTTTTGGTCAACCGGAGTGTTGATCCATGCACGGTGGGAGTGAATGCTATCCGTCGATACGCCGAGGATTTCAGCATTAATAGCATTGAATTGACCGGCTGCTTCGCTAAGCGCCGTAATTTCAGTCGGGCATACGAATGTGAAGTCGAGCGGATAGAAGAACAGTACGAGCCATTTGCCTTTGTAATCAGACAAAGAAACTTTACCGAACTCTTGGCCGTCTCCGGTTGCCGTTGCCATGGTGAAATCCGGTGCCGGTTTGCCTACCAATCTTTCCGTCATATCTGAAAATCCTCCTTAATTGATAATGGTTATCATGGTATAGATGGTAACATTTTGACCTATAGAAAGTCAATAATTGGAATCCTTATCTTATTATAAATATTATAATCTGTTATATTTCTGACATTTGTTTCTGTGTGTGCAGAAAAACTCTTAAGAAGTCCTATTTCTCAAGAGTTTTCCGATTGCTTTATATTTTATTTTCGGATGGCGTTTACAATCAATTCACCCATAGCGCTCGTTCCGATCGCTTTGCTCTTGTCTACGGCGATGTCTCCCGTACGGTGGCCGGCGTCCAGCACTTCTTTCACGGCCCGCTCAATCGCTTCCGCAGCATCATGATATCCGAATGTCAGTCTGTACATCAATGCTACAGAGAGGATCGTCGCAATCGGGTTGGCAATGCCTTGACCTGCGATATCCGGCGCGGAACCGTGTACAGGCTCGTACAAACCGAAGGCTCCTTCACCCAGCGAAGCGGAGGACAGCATACCGATAGAGCCTGTCAGCATAGCCGCTTCATCGCTCAAAATGTCACCGAACATATTCTCCGTCACGATAACGTCGAAGCTCGACGGCCGGCGCAGAAGCTGCATCGCGCAGTTGTCTACAAGCACATGCTCAAGCTCTACATCCGGGTAGTCCGGCGCGATGCGGTTGACCGTTTCTCTCCACAGGCGGGACGTTTCGAGTACATTCGCTTTATCGACGGACGCAAGTTTCTTTCTGCGGGTCCGGGCAATGTCGAAGGCCTGGCGAACGATGCGCTCCACTTCCGCTACATTGTAAACGCAGGTGTCCACTGCTTCCTGGCCGTTCTCTCCTTCGCGGCGGAACTTCTCGCCGAAATAGATGCCGCCGGTCAGCTCGCGGACAACGATCAGATCCGTCCCTTCCAGAACCTCAGGCTTCAACGTGGAAGCATCCTTCAGGCAGTCGAAGATGACCGCGGGACGAATGTTGGAGAACAATCCAAGCGCTTTGCGGATACCCAGAAGCCCTGTTTCCGGACGCAGCTCCTTCGGATTGTTGTCCCATTTGGGCCCGCCGACAGCCCCCAACAGAACGGCATCGGACTTTTTGCATATCTCCAGCGTTTCTTCCGGCAGCGGCGTTCCTTTCTCATCAATGGCGATTCCGCCAAACAGGCCGTGTTCAAACTCAAAACGGTAGCCGAACACTTCCTCTGTTTTCTTCATAACCTTAATTGCTTCCGCCACAACCTCGGGACCGATACCGTCTCCGGCGATTACGGCAATTTTTTTCACGTCTGCCATGAGTTGCATTCACTCCTAATCTAGTTCATTATATCTTTTGTAGCATATTTCCCTCTGTTTTACAAAGATATAAAATCTATCATCTTGATAGGCAAAAGCTATAGATATAATCCTTATGAAAATGAAAAACATATGCAAATCAAAGGTTCTTCCTGTCACCAACTTCATTAGCCGATAGTATTGGAATGGATAACCTTTCTTTCTTTTTGGATTTGCCTCTTGTCTGCACGTTGCCGACGATATATTTACCGAATGGAAATCTGTTCAAGATCGCCGCCAGCAGGATGGACCCCGCAATCGCTGTAACAAATAAGTAAATGATATAAGCTATTGCGCCCATTATGGGCAATGGACGCAATACCAAAATAAAAGCCAGATGTAATAAGTAAATACTGAATGAATAGTTACTTATTAAATAAATAAAGCGGGGGACATTTTTAAGCTTTGATGTAATGTACATCAGTAAAAAAATCATGGAAGTCGAAAATAATATATTGTCAAACCGCTTCGACGACAGGTCAATTCCCGTATAGTTGAGAATGGAGACGGACAACAAAAAAGTTAATATCGGCGCAAGCAGAACGATAACTCTGTATTTGTGAAGGTTTGACTTTAAGATGTCATAATGAGCGCCGCAATAGTATCCCAGGGCAAAGTAGAAAATCCATCCCGGGAATAACATAAAGTAACCGCGATTCCATATATACCCGCTAAATGGAACACCCGATACCGGGTCTGTCAGGTTAAACGCTGCGAGATATACAAAATTAATGAGGAATGCGACAACCAAAAAATTTCGCTCACGACATTAGCATTCATTCAATCTCCTCCATGATACAATATGTATCAAATAATTATACATATCGTATCATATTGCAGCAAGAACTTATGCCTACTGCCGACAATACAGCAGCCGCGACGATGCTGCGACGCCTTCTCGGGCCGCCGGCTGCGTCCTCTACCCGACTTTTGAATCGCCATGGCATGACGCAATGAATGGACCGGCAAACGATCAGTTCATTTTCACAGTTGTCACAGGGCTTGGAAAGGATTAAAATGAAATTTATACAATGACTTTACTTCTTTTTAATAAAAAGGAGCCTTGCGCTTATGTACTATCATTTCTCAGATACGATTAATAGCTTTGAATCCTCAGCCGTTCGCGAAATTCTCAAGCTGACGCAGGGCCGTTCGATCATTTCACTGGCCGGAGGACTTCCCAACGAGCAGTATTTTCCGCATGAAGCGGTGCGCGACGCCTTCGCGCGCGTTTTTGAGCGGGGGAGCAAATCCGTTTTGCAGTACGGGCTTACGGAAGGCTATACGCCGCTTCGGGAAAGCCTGACGAAGCATCTGGCTCGCAAGGGAATCAAAGCAGGCATAGAAAACATGCTGCTGACCACCGGCTCTCAGCAGGCAATCGATTTGCTGACTCGCATATATATCGACCCGGGTGACGTCATTCTGGTCGAAAAACCGACTTATCTCGCTGCCATTCAAGTGTTTCAATCCTATAAAGCCAAGCTCGTTTCCGTAGATTGCGATGAAAACGGAATGAATCTGGAAGATCTGGAACGCAAAATCAAGCAGCATCGTCCTAAAATGATTTATGTCATTCCTACGTTCGCAAATCCGACTGGCAAAGCATGGAGCCTGGAGCGCCGGCAGGGCACGCTGAACCTGTGCAAATCCAATAGCGTGCTTATTCTGGAGGACGACCCTTATGGAGAGCTGCGTTTCAACGACACCGAAACCTTCCCGTCCATTTATTCGTTGGACGACGGTCCGAACGGAGGAGCGGTCGTATACACGAGCACCTTCTCCAAAATCGTCGCCCCGGCGCTGCGTACCGGCTGGGTTGTCGGCGACAAGAACGTGATCCTTCATATGACCCGCGCCAAGCAAGCTGCGGATCTGCACTCCAGCACCATGGACCAGCAGGCGCTGCACGAGCTGTTCCAGCAGTTTGACTTGTACTCGCATATCGATCTGATCCGGACGCAATACGAATCGCGGATGCGCGAGATGGTCAGATTGCTGCAGGCCAAAAACTGGGAAGGGGTCCGCTGGAACGAGCCGAAGGGCGGCATGTTCATCTGGGTGGAGATGCCGCAAGGGATCGATACGCAGGAGCTGTTCAAGCTGGCCGTCGAGGAAGGCGTCGCCTTCGTTCCAGGAATCAGCTTTTTTGCGGACGAGCCTCAAAGGAACTCGATGCGCCTAAACTTTACGCATACGGACAGCGAGGAGATGGTCCTTGCTTTTGACCGGCTGGAACGAGCGCTGCAGCGCATGAAAACCGCCGCTCACTGATAGTAGATCAGCTCAAAGCCCGTCCGGAAACGCCTGAATCCGGACGGGCTTTTGCGCTTCCGCTGCGGGCCGGTCCCGGCCGCTTGCACAAAACTACAAAGTGTCCGTCCCATAAGTAGTTTTTAACTACGCAGGGACGGCCCTGTTTTCTTAACTTCTCGTTTCCATACAGAAAAAAAGGTCGAGTAGAGGGCTATACTTGCTCTCTTACCCGACCTTTTTGGTTCATCGCCGCCCACTTTAATAAATTATGGGCAAGGGAAAGCCACCCGACCTCCAGGCTCACTTTGGGCAAGCCGCGAAGCAGGAAACGCCGGAAGTTCCGGTTGTTTTTCATTTGTCCGAACACACTCTCCGGTTCGATCATACGTCGAACCGACAACGCATAGCCTTCCTCACTTCGCAGCTTTTCCCGCACAAAATTAAGAAAAACCTGGCCGCTGGCCAGGTCCTCTAAAATCCTTGTGCAAACCCATACATTTGAGCGTGGGGAGGGATGGGTATGGGGTTCCAACCGCTCTTGAAATCGTGTTTTATTGAATTGATTAGGCGGAAATAACACGATTTCAAAGGCGGCCCGTAAACTTTCCACCCCATACCCATTCCCTCATCTGATCGACTTCGAACTCTCTTCCACTTCTCTTTTCCTTAACCGATCTTCGATGCGGTATTCATATCCATGAACACCCTTATAGTATTCCGGATACATTTCTCCACCACAGGATTCACAAGCGAATTGTGGCGGAACTTCCGGATCCCCATCGTCCATCATGTCAAAATCTCTGACCACACTAAGCGGTATTTCTTCGCTCTGCGAGCACGTCATACATAGATATTTGACGACCTCTTTGGACTGCAGGTGCTTGCTTAGGCTTAACTGCGTTGGTTTCTTCTTCTTCGCTGGTTTTCGTTTCTTCGATACCGGTGAGATCGTTAATCATCCTTTCTAACACCGCCTTGCTTTTTGCACAAACGGCATGCTTTACGACAAGCTGCCCCTCTTCAAGGCAGACTTCTCCCTTGTACTCATAATAACATTGGCATTTTGGACAAACCATAGGGTCTTTCCCTGTCTGCGCTTTGATCCGTTCTTGCCAGTTCCGCCGACGAATCAGCTTTTGTACCTTCACAATCGTCTTCTTAACCTTCTCCTGCCATGTCTGTACTTTTTCTTTACATTCTTTCTTGATCCGCCGCGCGTATAGTCCATAATGGCGGATCATCTTAAAATGCTCATCTGGAATATGACGAATTAACCGCGAAATAAACTCCTCCACGGTTACTTTCTCTTCTTTTTCCATATCATCCGTCTTGTCATGGTAGCGAAATACGACATACTCTCCATCGTATTCCTTAATTCGCTCGATCGCTATGGCCGGACGACGGATATAACGTCCAATGTACCCCAGTTGCGTTTTTACGTCCCCTTTCTGTTTTGGGCCATGTACATAGAAGCCTTCCTCATTTTCGGAGTAGGCTTTTTGCAGCAACGGCTGTACCTGTTTCTTCTGCTCTTCCGTTAAGTGACGGCGAATGAGCTTCAGCACCACCGTCTGCCATTGTTTTCGCAGTTTCTTAAACGGAATGTAGTCGTAGGTCTTCCACTCCCCGTTCGCTGTCATACCTCCCATTGTCACAAGCATATGCACGTGCGGGTTAAAATTCAGTTTCGATCCGAAGGTATGTAAGCCTGCAATAATCCCAGGCGTTACTTTATGTTTCTTCTCAAAGTGTTCTTGAACCAGTCGGGCTGCTTCGTCCATGAACTCTTTCAGCATTTCCCGGTATTTCAGAAAAATGTCGCGTAATCCTTCATCGATGGTAAGGATGACATGCCTATGGTTCACTTGAAACACGTCTTCCGCCATCACACGGCTCCACTCTTCTGTTTCTCCGCATGAGCACGTCGTACAGAACCGTCCCTTACAGCGGTAAGGAATTTTTCTCGTGTCATGACACCCTTCACAAACCAGCAACTTAAAGCCGTTCCTGGGATTCCCGCAACCAAGAAATTTCTCGATCTCTTTAACGACAACCAGCCGGATTCGTGTTTTATTCTTTTCATAAAACTGGGGCCAATGCTCCAGAAAGATCCGTTTCAGTACGTTCGTCTCCATGTCCTTAGCATACCGAAAATTTCTTAGAAAGGGTACCCCCTTACGCTTTAGTTCTGTAAAGGACTTAAAGATTCTGATATGTTTAAAAAAGGGGGTATCCCCGTCACCTCGGTGACTTTTGGGACACCCCCTTATTCATGAACATAGCTAGATCAACGATACATTATCACGGCTGCGAGCCGGGGACTTCCGCTTCTCTATCAGCCGGTTGATCGCATCCACATAGGCCCGCGCGCTTGCTTCGAGAATATCGGTGCTTACGCCGCGGCCCTGTACGGAATAATCGCCCTGGTTCAGTACGACATGCACCTCACCAAGCGCATCCTTGCCTTGCGTGACCGATTGGATCGAGTAATCTTCGAGCTCGACCTCTTCCTTCGTCGCTTTATCGATCGCATTGAGGATCGCGTCGACGGAACCGTTGCCCAGCGCTACTTCTTCCAGCGTTTCGCCTTCGATCGTCTTCAAGCGAATCGTTGCGGTCGGTGTCGATTGGTTGCCGTAAGAAACTTGAATCGTTTCGAGAGAGAACACTTCCGGCGTCTCGATCAGCTTCTCCTCGATCAAGGCCAGGATATCGTCGTCCGTCACGTTTTTCTTCTTATCGGCCAAATCCTTAAATTTGGCGAAGGCCGCATTAAGCTGCTCATCGTTCAGGTTATAGCCGAGATCGACCAGCTTCTCACGGAATGCATGGCGGCCGGACAGCTTGCCGAGCGTCAGCTTGCTTTCCTTCAGACCGATTGTCTCCGGAGACATGATTTCGTAAGTCGTTTTTTCCTTGAGCATGCCGTCCTGGTGAATGCCCGATTCATGGGCAAACGCGTTAGCCCCGACAATCGCTTTATTGCCCGGTACGACCATGCCTGTCAGCTTGCTCACCAAACGGCTCGTACGGGCGATCTCGGACAACGTAAGCGATGTCTTCGCCTGGTAGAACTCCTGACGTGTCTCCAGCGCCAGCGCTACTTCCTCGATTGCCGTGTTGCCCGCGCGCTCGCCGATCCCGTTAATCGTTCCTTCGATTTGATCGGCACCGTTCAGAATGGCCGCAAGCGCATTGGCCGTCGCCATGCCAAGGTCATCGTGACAGTGCGCGCTGAGCTGAATTTTCTCGATGCCCGGCACATTTTCCTTCAGCGTCTTGAAGATATTGCCGAACTCGTAAGGCGTCATATAGCCAACCGTGTCGGGAATATTCACGACGGTTGCTCCTGCCCGAATGGCCATCTCCGTCACTTCGCACAAGAAATCCAGCTCGGTACGTCCGGCATCCTCGGGCGAAAACTCAATTTTATCGAAATATTTTTTGGCATACCGGATAGCCGCTTCCGCCGTTTCCAGCACCTGATGCTTCTCCATCTTCAGCTTATACTTCCGGTGAATCGGCGAGCTGGCAAGGAACAAATGCAAGCACGGATCCTGCGCATCCTTGAGCGCTTCGCGCGCCGCATCAATGTCCTGCACACGGGAGCGCGAGAGACCCACGATTGTGGCATTCTTCACAGTCCGGGCTACGGCGTTCACGCTGGCCAAATCGCCTGGGGAGGCCGCCGGAAAACCGGCTTCGATCCGGTCTACGCCCAGCTTCTCCAGCTGAAGGGCGATTTCCACCTTTTCTTGCATGTTCAAATTCACGCCCGGCGATTGCTCGCCGTCGCGCAGCGTCGTATCGAAAATATAAATTTTTCTCATGCCGTCTCACCTGCGCTTTATCAAAATTTAACCACTTTATTAAAGCAGAAAAAGGTACAGCCCGGGAACCGTCCGGGAACGAACTTGCCCTGCCGTCCGTTCCCCACAGTTTCCCAAGCTGACCTTATGCCGCTAATCATTCATTGTCAGTTCGATTACTTCTTGATCCAGTGCATCAGTTCACGCAGTTGGGTACCGACTTGCTCCAGCGGATGCTCGGATTCCATACGGCGGGTAGCCGTGAGGAACGCACGACCGGATTGGTTCTCAAGAATAAAGTCGCGAGCAAATTTGCCTTGTTGGATATCGGACAGAACGCGCTTCATTTCCTGCTTCGTTTCGTCTGTGATGATACGAGGTCCGGTTACATAGTCGCCGTACTCTGCCGTGTTGGAGATGGAATGTCTCATGCCTGCCAGACCGCCTTCATACATCAAATCGACGATCAGCTTCAACTCGTGCAAGCACTCGAAATAAGCCATTTCAGGAGCATAGCCTGCTTCTACCAGCGTTTCAAAGCCGGCTTTTACCAGTGCGGATGCGCCGCCGCAAAGAACGGCCTGCTCACCGAACAGATCGGTTTCCGTTTCTTCACGGAAAGAGGTTTCAATAACTCCTGCACGTGTACAACCAATACCTTTGGCATAAGCCAAACCGATGGCTTGGGCTTGACCCGTAGCATTCTGATGAACTGCGATCAGACCAGGCACGCCGAAGCCTTCCACGAATACACGGCGTACCATGTGACCCGGGGATTTTGGCGCGACAAGCAGAACGTCTTTATCCGCAGATGGATTGATTTGACCGAAATGGACGTTAAAGCCGTGAGAGAACATGATCGTTGCACCATGCTTCAGGTTCGGCTCGATTTCATTCTTGTAAACGCTCGCTTGCGTTTCGTCCGGCATCAAAATTTGAACGACGTCAGCAAGCTTGGTCGCTTCCGCAACGGAATATACTTCAAATCCGTCGTTTTTCGCTTGATCGAAGGAACGACCTTGGCGAAGGCCGATAATCACTTTCAGACCGCTGTCACGCAGGTTTTGCGCTTGGGCGTGTCCTTGACTGCCGTAGCCGATGATGGCAATCGTCTTGCCCTTTAATACGTTCAAATCAGCATCTTTCTCATAATACATAGTGACTGCCATGATATAATAGCTCCTCCTTTAATATAAACCCTGTGAGCGGGTGCTCAAGCGGACCACGAGCGTCTTCCAGTTATGTCATCCGATTGAGCCCCCGCTCACAGAACATTGTACTACGATTTCCGGAAAATCTTCAAACGCTTATTTCACCATGCCTCGAATCATTGCGGTGACGCCGGTTCGGGACAATTCCTTGATCCCGTAAGGCTTGAGCAGCTCGGTCATCGCATCGATTTTTTCCGAATCGCCTACCACCTGCACGACCAGCGTGTTCGGACCGATGTCAACGACAGCTGCACGGAACGTCTCGACCACGCCGAGAATCTCGGGACGGACGTTCGGCTCCGCATTGACCTTGATCAGCGCGAGCTCGCGAGCTACCATCGGATTCGAGCTCAAATCGACCACTTTGATGACATCGACCAGCTTGTAAAGCTGTTTGGATACCTGCTCCAGCGTATGATCATCACCCGTGGTAACGATGACCATACGGGACAAGCCTTGCTCCTCGGATTCGCCGACAGTAATGCTCTCGATATTGAAGCCCCGGCGGCCGAACAGGCCGGATACGCGCTGCAGCACACCGGGCTGATTGTTCACTAGAACGGATATGGTGTGTTTGCGAGTCATTTACGAATCCCCCATTATCATTTGGTCTATCGTCGAGCCCTGTGTTACCATCGGGAAGACGTTCTCCCCTTTAGGCACGATGAATTCGACAAGCACCGGACCCGGGGTGTCCAACGCTTCCTGCCATACGCGGCGGGCATCTTCTTTGTTGGCAGCTCTCAGTCCCTTCACGCCGTAAGCTTCGGCCAATTTCACAAAGTCCGGACTGCCGGCAAGATCAATATGGCTGTATCGGTTATCGTAGATAATCTCCTGCCACTGGCGGACCATCCCCAACACCTGATTGTTGATGACGACAATCTTCACCGGAATCTGGTTGATGGCGCAAATCGCCAGCTCCTGCGAGCACATCTGCATGCCGCCGTCGCCATTGATCGATATGACCAGCCGATCCGGATGGGCTACCTGCGCGCCGATCGCCGACGGGAAGCCGAAGCCCATGGTGCCGAGACCGCCGGAAGTGATCCAGGAACGCGGATGGTTGAACTTGTAGTACTGCGCCGTCCACATCTGGTGCTGGCCTACATCCGTTGTTATAATGGCCTCTCCCTTGGTCGTCTCATTGATCATCTCGATGACATACTGCGGCTTCAGCTCCGTATCCGAATCCTGGTAGGTCAGCGGGAAGTTCTTCTTGTTTTCCTGGTTCCAGGCGATCCAGTCTTTGGACTGGGACGGCTTCGCTTTGAGGTTAGCCAGCTGCAGCACCTTTTTCACGTCCCCAACCACCGGAATCGCCGTTTCAACGATTTTGCCGATTTCCGCCGGATCCACGTCGATGTGGACGATTTTCTTCGCTTTGGGGGCAAAGCCGTTCACCTTCATCGTCACGCGATCGTCAAAACGCGCGCCAATGCCGATCAGCAGATCGCAATTCTGCAGCGCATGGTTGGCCGCATACGTTCCGTGCATCCCCGGCATCCCGAGCCACAGCTCATGCGCGCTTGGAAAGCCTCCCAGGCCAAGCAACGTCGTGGCGACGGGAATGCGGGTTTTCTCCACGAATTCGACCAGCTCTTTGGACGCATCCGCGTAAACGACGCCGCCGCCTGCGATAATGACCGGGCGCTCGCTTTCCGCAATCGCCTCCAGCATACGGTCCACTTGAAGCTTATGGGGCTGTACCGTCGGGTGATAGCCGCGGATGTCCACTTTTTCCGGATAGTAGAACGGCGCGGTATCGTTCGATACGTCCTTCGGTATATCAATCAGCACCGGTCCTTTGCGGCCGGTCGAAGCAATATGGAACGCTTCTTTAATGATCCGCGGCAGATCCTTCACATCCCGCACCAGGTAACTGTGCTTCGTGATCGGCATCGTAATGCCGGTAATATCCGCCTCCTGGAACGCGTCCGTACCGATCACCGTCGTCGCCACATTTCCCGTGATGACCACCAGCGGCACCGAATCCATATAAGCTGTAGCGATACCGGTGACAAGGTTGGTCGCTCCCGGTCCGGAAGTGGCTATACATACGCCGACCTTGCCGGTCGAACGGGCATAGCCATCCGCCGCATGAATGGCGCCCTGCTCGTGCCTTGTCAGCAAATGGCGGAAATCCGGATTGCCGTGCATGGCATCGTAAATATATAAAACCGCTCCGCCAGGATAGCCGAAGACGCAATCTACATCCTCCAGCAGCAAGCTGCGCAGCAGCATTTCCGATCCTGTTATCACATCCGGCTTCAGCAGCTCTTCACGCAGCTGCTCTTTCGACTTTTGTTTGGTTTGAACGATCATGTGTAGCCCTCCTCTCAAAAAGTCCGATAACAACTAAAAACCCCTTTCGCCCCAAACGCAATGGTTGCGTCTGACGGGACGAAAGGGGTTGATCTTCCGTGGTACCACCCAGATTTGTTAAATGCCTCACGGCAAATAACCTTAGCAGGTAATGCACGCCGCTAGCAGGCATGTCGCTTACCCTCGGCACGGTAACGTGTGCCACTCCGATTCTCCCTAATAACCGCGATGCTTTAAAGGCGCCGCGCTTTTCAGGAAAACAGCTCCGAGGTGAGCTCGTACATAAGGGATTAATGGCATTGGTTTCAGCATCTCCGCCGCTCTCTGAACATAAGAGCCCTTATCACTTCGTCCTCTTCATAGCCGATAACACTGTTGTACTTTTTTGTTTATTATATGCCGAACCTTTGCTTTAGTCAAGCGGTATTAAAGCCATCCCTCCGCCCGGTTGACATGCCTTACGGGGAGCTGTTTTGCAGGCGGGCATTCTTTCATGGTTCAAAAAAACAGGTCTCAGGGGCAGCGGGCTCCGCGCCGACCTTGCCCATCATGGGGCATCGCGCCTAAAAAAAATTATTGATATCCAATTGAAGGAAATTACACTCCGATAGCGAATCCTAATTGTGATAACAATCACATTTACACAGGCAGAGGGGAGCAACATGAACAAACTATCCGAGACACGAAAACAACAACTGGATTACATCGGCATCACCAACGAAGATTTATTTCTCTTAAAAAGCAAGGCCAACGAATTTAAGGCAATCGTCCGGGATTTGGTTGACGAGCTTTATGAACGAATCATGCAGCATCCGGAACTCAAACAAATCATAGAAAGACACAGCACGGTAGACCGGTTAAAAGAAACGCAGCACTGGTATTTTCTTTCGCTCACGGAAGGCACGATTGACGAAGCGTTTATTGAAAAAAGAATTTACATAGGCCAGGTGCACTCCCGGATCGGGTTGACGACCCAATGGTACCTGGGAACCTATATGCTGTATCTCGAATTGGCGACAAACCACTTCCAAAGGATGCTGCCGGACGCATGGCTCCCGGTCATTCACGCCCTTACCAAAATGTTCAATTTCGACTCGCAGCTGGTTCTGGAAGCCTATGAGTACCATGAAAAGAAAAAGGTTCAGGAGCTTGTGGATGAACAAGGGCGTTTACTGCAGGGGATCAACTCCGCAGTACAGGAGCTGGTTTCGATGATGGTCCAATTGAGCAGCAGCAGCCAGTCGGTAGCGGAATCGGCCATTCATTCGGCGGAATCGCAGGAGAAATCCCACTACTTGATACAGGAACTGACTGCGGAAGTAAAACAAATTCAAAATATGGGAACGCTTATTCAGGAGATATCCGATCAAACTCACTTGCTTGGGCTCAATGCAGCCATCGAGGCAGCCCGTGCGGGGGAACAAGGACGCGGTTTTGAGGTTGTCGCTAACGAGGTCCGCAAATTAGCCGGCGGATCCAAACAGGCTCTGGAACAAATACAGGAAAAGCTCGGAACCATCTCCCGCTTGCTGAAAGAAGTAGAGCAGGAGTCAAAACACACCACCACCCAGGCGCAGACGCAGGCCGCCAGCGCAGAAGAATTATCCTCGTTCGTTCAGATGATCGAAAAAGTAACGGCGGATCTTCAGCAGCTGCAATCCGCTTAAATCCGGTCAAGGACCGCAGTAGCTTTCTTCCATATCCATCGTTTGGCTGACAAAAAAAAGCACCTGCTGTCCAAGATGCGCTCTCACGTATCTTGTGCAGCAGGTGCTTTTATATTCATGCATTTGCATTACGCGTTGACTTTTTGCTTTGCCGTTTCAGCCAGGGAGTTAAACGCGTTGATATCGTTAACGGCGAGATCCGCCAACATTTTGCGGTTAACTTCTACGCCGGCCAGCTTCAGACCATGCATCAGCTTGCTGTAGGACAAACCGTTTTGACGGGCAGCCGCGTTAATACGCACGATCCACAGCTTGCGGAAATCGCGTTTCTTTTGACGGCGGTCACGGTATGCGTACAGCAGGGATTTCATAACCTGCTCTTTTGCTGTTTTAAATAATCTATGTTTCGAACCGAAGTACCCTTTAGCAAGCTTCAAAATTTTCTTGCGACGACGAGTACGGATAAATCCGCCTTTCACTCTTGCCATGACGATCTACCTCCAAGAATTGTTGAGTATATTAACGAAATTACTTGATGTTAGCCAGCTGCTGCTTCAGGCGTCTTACATCGCCGGGAGCCATAACCGGGTTCGTGCCGAGCACGCGCTTTTGGCGGGCGGACTTGCCGGACAGCAGGTGGTTCTTATACGCTTTGTAGCGCGTTACTTTACCGGTACCTGTAATTTTAAAACGGCCTTTCAGGCTGCTGTGTGTTTTCATTTTTGGCATGGGGTGTTCCTCCTTAAAGAGTAAAATTATTGCTGTTGCTTCGGCGACAAGATCATGATCATACTCCGGCCTTCCAGCTTCGGCCTGCGCTCCACAACGCACAGATCCTCCACCTCGGCGGCCATCCGCTCCAGAACGCGCTGCCCGATTTCGGCATGTGCGATCTCCCGGCCGCGGAAACGAACCGACAACTTTACTTTATCGCCGTCGTTGAGAAATTTCGATACATTGCGAAGCTTCGTTTGAAAGTCGTGCTCGTCAATTGTCGCGCTCAGACGAATTTCTTTCAGCTCAACGATCTTCTGGTTCTTACGGGCTTCCTTCTCTTTCTTTTGCATCTCATAGCGGTACTTCCCGTAATCCATGATCCGGCAAACCGGCGGTTTCGCCGTCGGAGCCACATTGACCAGATCCAAATTCTGATCCATTGCAATCTGCAGCGCTTCACGAATCGGCTTGATACCCAGCTGCTCTCCGTCCGCACCAATCAAACGCACTTCTCTTGCTCGAATTTCATCATTAATCATGTGCTCTGTACTGATAACCTGCCACCTCCAAAGGTTATTAAAAAAAATACGCGGGCGTTAAAAACGCCCACGCAGTTTGTTTCAAGTGATCGATCTATCCGATAAAGCATCAGATATTCAAGTAAGCTCACTATCATTCATAACCAGCCAACCTTCGTCGGACAGGTGAGAAGCGGGCGCTTCTTCTTTTGCACTCAAATAATATACCACAATCTGTTTGTAAAAGTCAACGGATACATCGGTTTGTCCGACAGATTCAACCTGCCTGTTTACTGTGCATGTCCTCAAGACGAATCACGCGGGTATGCTCCGTATGGCTCCACTGCTTGTTGTTTTGAGTGAAGAACGCATAAATCGTGATCGGCCACCAGGAAAACATAAAGACAGGATACAATATCAAATACTTATAGGTTTTCAGAGATGCCTTATCCATGATCATGGAGATCGGCAGCAGGACGTAAATCGAGATCGTCACCACGTTAAACAGCGTAGGCGATACTTCATACAGCTTGGTGAGATGCGAGCCGCCCAGCACGATATTATCAAACCAAACCGCCATCGTGACAATCGAACCAAGGAAAAAGTTATATACATTGGCCGAGTAAATCGCGGCATCAATTTTCGTCCAGTTCCGTTCTTTAATCCCCTGCCAAAGCAGAACGAAGAAATAACGGCGGCAAACGTCAAAATGCCCCTGCATCCAACGCAGCCTTTGCCTTGCCGATGCCCTAAACGTAAGAGGCTTCTCATCGTATACCTTCGCATCCGGATTGAAGGTGGGCTTTACGCCAAGTTTGACGCATCGCATGGAAAATTCCAGGTCCTCGACAAGACTTGTCGCCCCCCAGCCGATCTGCTTGAGCAGTCCTGTTTCAAAGCACATGCCCGTGCCGCCCAGAAAGTTCGCCAGCTTCAGATTGGTTCGGGGCAGCTGCCAGAACCGGTTGCTGAAAAAATAAGATATGGCATACGAAGCGGTAATCCAGGAATCGTTAGGATTTTTGGTATCCAGATA
Organism: Paenibacillus sp. JMULE4; assembly: GCF_013337105.1. Lineage (NCBI taxonomy): Bacteria > Bacillati > Bacillota > Bacilli > Caryophanales > Paenibacillaceae > Paenibacillus > Paenibacillus sp. JMULE4. The sequence goes on along the minus strand of NZ_SGWF01000018.1, from coordinate 85,067 downwards.
AGCCTGAATAACTTTCGAGCCTTCACACAAATCGTTATTCATGTGTCTCAGATAATCGGGACTCGCCAGGTTATCCGCATCGAACATGACGACGGCGTCGTATTGGCGAGGCATCTTCCACAGCTCCTTGAGCATCCATTCAATCGCATAACCTTTACCTCTTAGGTTCGGATTATGGCGCTCGCAGGCATATACGCCCATATCGCGGGCGATTTGCGCAGTCTTGTCCGTACAGTTGTCAGCAATTACGAATATATCGTACAACTCTTTCGGGTAATCCAGATTTTTCAGGTTTTCAATTAACGCTCCGATAACTTGCTCCTCATTGTGAGCCGCCACCAAGACGGCGAACGTTTTTTGCGGCGCGTGCTGGGCCTTGTTCTTACGGCGATACCAGCCAAAAAACGTCAGGCCCAGTTGATAGGCCCCGACGACAATTAGCGTAAACTGAAGGCCTAGCATAATACTGTCCAGCATGATTCATCCCCCTTTTTTTGTATGTACCCCTATGTCTTTTTTCTCTTTAGCAGTTTAATAACGGATTCGATAATGCCTCTTCAATTGCGAGGGTAGCCGAATATGATTTTCCTCTCTTTACTGTCATTTGTCAAAAGCTTCACACCGCTTGATTAAGTCGGTTCTTTGTCATTTTTGGGAAAAACAGCAGCGGTATCGGTCGGACTCTCTGCTATCCAGCTTTTTACGTCTTATTTTCATCGTTTTTCAATTATTTTATAAGCGCCGTCTGGAAAAACTTTCTTTGCCAATTTGTAGAGGCGACGATTGTACAACCCTTATCCCGGAATCCGCATCGCGGCTCCGTAAACCAAATCGCCCCGGCTGCCATTTTCCATACCGGCGGATGCTCCCCTGTATGGGCAGTCATCTGCACCGGCAACTTTACTGACGAACTTGTCTGCAAAAATGTTGCTGCCACGCGAAACTATTCCTACATGAACTCGCCGGAAATTGGACAAAGCTGTACATATGATTCGTAATTTATGGTAAATGAACCATGTTAACCCATTGTCAAATATAATATAGGGCCATGAACTCCTCGTCAATATAAGATTCTTTCATATCCTGTTGATACTCCAATAACAATTCCGTCTTACAATCATATGAGAACCGAACAAAAGCTTATTTTACTGCAGGGAGGCATATCCTATGATGAACAGATTAGTCACGCGGCTTCAGTATCATGAGCACCGGATGTTCTGTTTTGTCAATCAACAGATTCGGCATCAAGCGCTGGATTTCTTTTTCAACATCATCACCCATCTGGGGGGCGCTGCAGCATCCATCGCCACGGCGCTTTGCATCGCCCTGTTTGCCGAGGGATTATGGAAATCGGCCGGAATGCTGAGCTGTGTCGCGTTGGGACTCAGTCATGTTCCTGTCGCCATCATAAAAAGAAATATCCGCGGCTGCGTCCTTATCTTGTTCTTGAAGGCACCCACACATGCAAAAAACCGCTGAAAGACCACTCGTTCCCTTCCGGGCATACGACGGCCATTTTTTCAGTAACTGTACCCATGATGCTCATTACTCCCTGGGTCACGGCAATTTTGCTTCCCGTGGCTTCGCTCGTTGGCATGTCGCGGATCTATTTGGGACTGCACTACCCGTCCGACGTGCTGGCTGGCTTGCTGATCGGAACGACGACCGCCCTGACCACCGTTGCATTTTTGGGGTAAAAGCAGTAATGTTAATTCGGTATAAGTTCAAAAGAAACAAGGGTATGGTGAAGAGTTATGCGTAATAAGAGGGTCTTATTATTATCCGAGGGCTTCGGAGCAGGCCACACGCAAGCGGCCTATGCGCTGGCAGACAGTCTTCGCATGCTCTCGCCCGACATCCAGACGCATGTACTTGAGCTCGGTACGTTTTTACATCCAACCTTAGCTCCATGGATTTTGACCGCCTACCGCAAAACTGTATCGAAACAGCCGAAGCTTTACGGGCTCGTCTATCGGTCACAATATAAAAAGTCGCTGAACCGCATCTCGCAGCTTGCACTTCACCGGATTTTTTATGCACAAGCCGCAGAAGTGATACGCCAGCTGAAGCCGGATGCGATCGTATGCACCCATCCGTTCCCGAACGTTGTAATTTCCAGGCTGAAGCGTTTCGGATTGACCGTTCCGCTGTGTACCGTTATTACCGATTACGATGCGCACGGGACTTGGGTCAGTAAAGAAGTAAGCACCTACCTGGTTTCCACTCCCGACGTGAAGCGGAAGCTTCTGATCCGCGGCATCCCATCGGAGCGCATTCAAGTCACAGGAATTCCCATTCATCCGAACTTCTGGGAGCGACACAACAGAGAAGAGCTCCGCTCGCATTTCGGACTGAAACGGCTGCCCACCGTTCTCGTCATGGGCGGAGGCTGGGGTCTTGTCAAAAACGAGGATTTCTTAACCGATTTGATCCGCTGGCGGGACCGGATACAGCTTGTCGTCTGTCTCGGCAGCAACGAGAAGGCTCTTGCCGAGCTGAAAAAAGACGAACGGTTCCGGCATCCCCATATCCGGCTTTTGGGTTTTACGAAAGAAATCGACAAATGGATGGAGGTTTCCGATCTGCTGATCACCAAGCCCGGAGGTATGACCTGTACCGAAGGGCTGGCCAAGGGAATTCCGATGCTGTTCTATAAGCCGATACCGGGACAAGAGGAAGAGAATCTGCAGTATTTTACGCAGCACGGGTTTGGAGAACCCATCAAATCGGCGGAAACGGTCGCCCATTGGTTCCGGTTTCTGGTTGAGCATTATCCAGATCTGGAGAAGCGCCGCGGAAGCTTGAGACGCAGAACGGATGCATACCATCCGGCGGATTGCTCCCGCGCCATTATAAATATGCTGCAAGGATAAACCACCGCGCACGAACGGACGTTAAACAACCTGCCGGGACTCTCCCGCCAGGTTGTTTACGTTCATATAGGAATTATTCCTGTCCGCTCTCGCCAGCTTCAAGCTGCCGAAGGTGCTCGGCAAGGGCTTTTTCCCCTATGACGACCTCGAGCCGGTGAATGGGCATGCCCTTCTCGTAGAATTTCGTCTCGTATTCCGTCATGATAAGGTCCGTACGCGGTCCCTCCGCATGCAGGTCAAGTGAGATATTGCGCATCCGAAGCCCCAGATCGGCGAACGAATTTAGCGAAAACTCGAACAAAGAGCGGGAATCCGTCTTAAAATGAATTTCTCCCCGTTCATTTAATACGGTTCTATATTTATTTACAAAATTCGCATGGGTGAGCCGTCGGCGGGCATGCCTTTTTTTGGGCCACGGATCGCTAAAATTCAAATAAATACGCTCAATTTCGCCAGCTTCAAACACGTTCTCGATCGATTCTATGTTCATTCGCACCAGCCGCAGGTTAGACAGATCGCCCCCTTGCTCTTCACGTGATTCCCGTGCTTTCTCGCTTGCACGGCGAATCAGCTCGTCGTACATATCGACGCCTATGTAGTTAATATGCTGGTTTAAAGCGCTAAGCTGGCTGATAAAACGGCCTTTGCCCATCCCAAGCTCCACATGAATCGGCCGGTCATTGCCGAATACTTCAGCCCATTTCCCTTTATACGGCTCCGGATTCAGCACTACCAGCTCCGGCTGTGCCTCGATCGCTTCCCTGATTCCCTTACGTCCTCTTAAACGCATAGTACCGTCCTCCAACTGCTTGCATTTTCTTTCGGCAGTTTGCCGCAAGCCTGCGTAATGTCATTGAACGATTATACTCTGAAACGATAGGAATGAAAAGACCGGTCAGCCCGTGTTAAAGCGGTCTGAACCGGTCAATGGGAACTTTCCGGGATCGGGATGGAACCGAAAGGATCGGTTATTTCTCCCGGCCCTCTTCACGATTGCGTCCGCGCAGGCCGGCTAACCCGAGAAGACCCAACAGACCTAACCAGCCCCAATCCATACCTCTTCCGGCTGTCGCCGCATTCGTCCGGTAGGTTGTCGTGTCGTAATTCCCCCCATAACCGTATCCGGTACGCGTATTGTTGGTGTTCATCCGGTCCAGCATATTATCATTGTAATTATTCGTACGGGTTCCGGTAACGGGATCGTTATAAGTGGCAGTTCCCCTGCCGGCGGTACCCGCGGTGCCGGTTGTGCCCGTGTAGGTTGCCGTACCGGTTCCTGTCGTTGTCGTACTGCCGGGTGCAGTGGCTGTGCTGGTCCCTTGGGTGGAGGACAATCCCGTTCCGGTGGAGGATACCTCAGCAAAGGCTTGGCCGCCAAATCCCAACGAAGCAGTCAACGCAAGGGCAAGAACCGTTTTACCAAGCTTGTTCATGATATAGGAGTTCTCCCTTCTAAAGCTGAGTTGTTTTGCAGCCTTGCAAATATAGCATGGATCAAGCGGACTTTTTTTATCCTGTCGCAAGACAGGAGTGTTTTGTAAAGGAAGAAATTGATACAGTTCGCTTTTCCGCCCGGTTTTGATAAAATATAAAAAGAAGCTTTACTAGAAAAGGAGTACGCCTTATGAATCCATCCTTAACGATCGAACCGCTGACATGGGGAGATAAACGTTTCCATACATGGAATTACGAGATGCGGAAGCAATTCGGAACCAAGGTGTTTAAAGTCATGCTTGACGCCGGTTTCACCTGTCCGAACCGCGACGGTACGATCGCCACAGGCGGATGCACCTTTTGCAGCGCCCGGGGATCGGGCGATTTTGCGGGCAGCCGGCGCGACGACCTGGTGACACAATTCGGCAAAATCCGTGATCTCCAGCACCAAAAATGGCCGGAAGCGCATTATATCGGTTATTTTCAAGCTTACACAAACACTTATGCTCCCGTAGAGGTGCTGAAAGAATATTATGAAGCGATCCTGCAGCAGCCGGGCGTAGTCGGCTTATCCATCGCTACGCGTCCGGATTGCCTGCCCGACGATGTGATCGATTACTTGGCCGAGCTGAACGAACGCACTTACTTATGGATTGAAATGGGTCTGCAGACGATCCATGAATCCACGTCGAGGCTGATTAACCGCGCACACGACACGCAGTGCTATCTGGATGCGGTCGCCAAACTCCGGGCAAGGGGGATTCGCGTTTGCGCACATATTATTTACGGTCTCCCTCAGGAAACGCATGAGATGATGCTGGAGACAGGACGCGCGGTCGCCGACATGGACGTGCAAGGGATCAAAATCCACCTGCTTCACCTGATGCGCAAAACACCGATGGTCAAGCAGTATGAAGCCGGTTTGCTGAGATTTTTGGAGAAAGACGAGTATGTAAGCCTGGTCGTCGATACGCTTGAAATTCTGCCTCCGGAGATGATCGTACACCGCCTGACAGGCGATGCTCCGCGCGATCTGCTCATCGGACCGATGTGGAGTCTCAAAAAATGGGAGGTTCTCAACGCTTTCGACGAGGAGCTTCGACGCCGTGATACCTGGCAGGGCAAAAAAAGGCTGAAAAGCTTGAGGACTGCGGAGGTTAATGCATAGATTACGTGTTATAATACGGTAAAGGCCATGGAAAGTCCAGCGGTAATATGTCAAGTCCCTGATTCGTGGAAATTGGAAATTATTTTGGCCCAAAACGCGATGACTCAGGGAAAAAGGCAACACCAAACTAAACCCAGTCGAAAATCGAGTTAATTACCAGATTTTAACTGGGAATCCGTGAAGGACTTTGGCAAAGGAGGCGTTAATCCTTCGCAGTTGTCACCTTCCTTCCAGGCGTGTAGAGTTGGCCGTTGCGTAGCAGCACATCGACCAGACGCACAAGTTTTCTTGCCGTTAAGACGAGGGCGCGTTTGTGTTGATGCTTAGGCACTTCAACGTACTTCTTCCGGTAATACTCGCCGAATTCCGGTTCGCGGTTTTTCACCGAGTTGGCAGCTTCAACAAGGTAATAACGAAGGAATCGGTTGCCGGAACGAATGCGTTTGGTATCTTCGGCCTCAAAGCCCCCGGACTGATGTTTACGCCATGTCAGGCCTGCATATTTAGCTACGGCGGCCTGATCGCTAAAGCGTTCGATGTCGCCGATCTCCGCCAGAATGCCGGCGGCGTACACCCGGTCGATGCCCGGAATGGAGCGCAGGCACTGAGCGCCGGGGATGCCAGCCAGAATGCGTTCGATCGCCTTGTCCAGCTCTTTCAGTTGGCTCTGAATACTCCGGATGGCCTGTATGGAAGTGCCGAGAACCAGATCAATGGAATCCTCTACGACCTTTGAAAGGCGGTAGGACGCTCGTGCAGCCTTCTGGATGCAGCGGGCGACATGCTCCGGGTCAGGGAAACGGTTCTTTCCCTTCTCCTTGAGATAGTCGGCCAAGTCGGCGACTTCCATGTCGGCAATCTCATCGAGGCTGAACTTTTCCGAGAGCATCTCCATGATGGCGTGGCCGAAAACGGAGCTGTCGACTTCGGAACGAAACGCATTGCATTTGTAGAACAGATTCTGCAGGAAGTACTGCTTCTCGCGTGTCAGGTTGTGAACCAGATGGTACCGCATGCGCGTCAGGCGCTGAAGCGCGATGTACTGCTCCTGCATGACGATGGTCGTCGTGAGACGGCCGAAGCGCAGGCGTTCGGCGATGATCCAGGCATCGATCCGATCGGTCTTGTCCATATCCGCGTAGGCTTCCCGGAACTTGTTGATAAGCTTCGGGTTGATCGTGAACACCTTGGTTTTCCGCTCTTGAAGCGAGGCATCCTCATGCAGGTACATAGCCGGATGCCAGCTATAGACCGAGGTTGCTTCAAGGCCGATATGGATTTCGGAAGCCGGCAGCTTGTCCGCAGCAGCCACGATGCGGTCGCGCAGATGCGAGGCACCGTGTAGATTGTTTTCTACCTTGAGCGTTTCAAGCGTATCGCCTTCCGGATTCATGAAACACGCTTCCAGTTCTTCTGAACTGACGTCAATACCGACAAATAATTTCAAGGGTGATCCCTCCCTTCTGGATTCGGGATTTAGGGAATTGGACTCTTCGGGATGCCCCCAGCGCGCTCGCCGATCAGTCACCCTCGCATATGAGAACTTCCTTCGGTCCATGAGCTGCCTCGAAGCTGCTATCTTCGAGCATGGGTTGCCGAAGGGGACAGCCAGCGGGTAAGAAGTTCAAACGAGTGCTGGGGAAACAGACTTTAGATGTAGTCGAACTACAGGAGTGAGACGAATTTCCCCAAATGACCCTAAGCTCATTGTCTGGGAACATCACGAAAAGTCCAAGACCCTAATTGTATTTTTTAAAGTTGTCAAAGAGCGGTTTTCTCTCTGGACCCCGACTTCCGCTCCTTGCCCTTCGGGCTGCGGTGCGGGTCGGCTACGTCCACCATAGTTTCACTGCAGATTAACTGGAAATTCTTCAAAAAGAAGATTCTAAACATACTATACGAGGAGTGGTTCGCTATGCAGCGGGGCACAAAGGAATTCCTATATTCGACGTTAGGCGCTGTGCTGCTGATTGCGGCGGGCTGTGCGAACGAGCCGCCTTCTCCTCCGGCACCGGCCGGAACGATACCTGCGCCCGCTGCGGAAACGGACACTCCGAAGGCCGATCTGAACGCTCCGCCAGCTGCGACCGATCCTCCCAAGACAGCGGATTCGGCTGAAGATAGCGAAACCGGCCGGGCGGAGTCGCCGCCGAAAGCGGCAAAACCTGCATCTTCGGCGCCTATAGCTCCCAAGCCCCCTGCTGTTCCTGAGCTTCCCGCCTCCACGGTGCTGCAGGAAAGCGGAAAAGCCTCTGCGCCATCGACGGAGTCTGTCAACAAGCCCACGGATCCGGTGACGAGAATAGTGGATCCGCCCACGGTGGGAGCCGATCCGGCCAAGCCTGACGGAGAGCGGGCGGCCCCCATGCTGCCGGAGCCCATTGCACCCCCGACCATAAGCGCTGAACCGGCTAAAGAGACGCAATCTTCCGCCGTTCCCGGGAAGAGGATGGAGAGCAGCTTAGGGATTCCGTCCGGCATAAGTGAATCGCTTCGCCTCCAGGAATAAGGCGGTCAAGAATAGTAACGAAGGGCAGGCATCATATTGTCTGCCTTCTATTAGTATGGTTCTCTTTGATAAAACTAATTCATCTGCAGGGAGGTCTGACCTTCGTGGGATTCGTTTCGATTCTCGGCTTTACCCACAAACTCATTGAAGAACGCGTTAAATCCGGGGAAACGGCAATTGACGCTACAGCGGGCAATGGAGTGGACACCGCCTTCCTGGCCCGTATAGTCGGGCCGGAAGGTACGGTGCATGCATTCGATATTCAGCAGCAGGCATTGGATCATACGGCGGCGCGCATAGCCAAGGAACAGCCGGATACGAACGTGATGCTGCATCTTTGCAGCCATGCCGAACTGCTGCGGGTCATTCCTCAGGATCAGCATGGCCTTGTGGCCGCGGTCATGTTCAACCTGGGGTATCTGCCCGGGGCCGATCACGCTACGATAACACAGCCCGATTCAACGGTCACCGCCTTGGAAGCGGCCGCCAGGCTGATCCGCCGCGGAGGCATCATAACCGCAGTTCTGTATACCGGGCACCCCGGCGGGGAGGAAGAAGCGGCCGCCGTCGAACAGTGGGCCTCTAAGCTTCCGCAGAAGCAGTTTCAAGTGCTGCAATATCGTTTCATGAATCAAATCAACCGTCCTCCTTATTTGATTGCGGTCGAGAAACGTTGATGAGCACAACCCATCCGATTCATTCCATTTTTCCTAATCTTTCCCTCCTTCTCCAAACCTATAGCCAATGATACATCCGAATTGATATAATTCTATTTAAAATAGAAAAAATAGGAGAGTCATACGATGAAACCATATCCGCTGCAATGCAAACCTGAATTTAAAGAAAGAGTTTGGGGGGACGGGCTCTGGAGCGGTTCGGACTCGAACTGCCGGAAGGGCGCATCGGAGAAGGCTGGATGATCGGAGATCACCCCAACGGAACAACCACCGTTGTAAACGGGGAACTGGCCGGAATGGGACTGGATCAGATTAGGGAGAAATACGGTAAGGTCTTATTCGGCAGTAAAGGCTTCTCCGAGAAAAACGGCCGCTTTCCGCTGCTGATCAAGCTGCTGGATTGCCAGGACGACCTTTCCGTTCAGGTGCATCCGAACGATCATTATGAACGTCTTCCGCAAGGAGAGCTCGGGAAAACCGAGATGTGGTATATTCTGGATGCCAAGCCCGGCGCCAAAATCATCTACGGACTGAAAGACGGCGTAAACCGCGAACAGCTTGCGGCCGCCATCAATGAAAACCGCATCATGGACTGCCTGAATGAAGTTACAGTGCAGGCCGGCGACTCTTTCTATATCCCATCCGGTACGGTGCACGCACTGGGGGCGGGCATCCTGGTGGCGGAAATCCAGCAAAATTCCGACAGCACGTATCGTTTGTACGATTATGACCGTCTGGGTCTGGACGGCAAGCCCAGAGAGCTGCACATCGAAGATTCCCTGAATGTGATCGCCTATGAAGGCTCTGGCGCTACTTATATGAAAACTGATCTGTCCGCCTCTAATGAATGGTTAACACTGGCCCGGTCTCCTTTCTTCGTAACGGACAAAGGGCAGGTCGAAGGCATTTGGAGCCTGCAAACGACACCGGACAGCTTCGTGATCCATATCATCTGCGACGGAGCCGGTACCATCCGCTGGGCGGACGGTGAGCTCCCCGTGAAACCGGGCGAATGCTACCTGCTCCCGGCCAATCTCGGCAGCTATTCGCTTACCGGCAGCATGACCGTGCTTCGCAGCTATCTGCCATAAACCAAATAACACCGCCTCTAAGACTAAAGTTTTAGTCCTTGCGAGGCGGTGTTATTTTTACTTGCTTTGAAGATTATACAGCGGACTTCTTTACATTCATGGTGAAATATTGCGCGCGGGCGGCCGCATCCGGCGGGTAATGAACAATCAGCAGCTGTTCGGCGGAACGGTCGATGTCGCCTGTTTTCAGGTAGTGGTCAAGCCGGAACGGAAGCACCTCGATCATCGTATGCTTGTGCAGTTCTTTCTCTCCAATCGCCAGCGCCGCGAAAGCGTCCGATACGGCATGGGGGCGATCAGCGAGCAGCCGCATATAATCCGACTGCCGGGGCTTATCCAGCGTGAAGTCCCACCAAATTTTCCGGGGCCTGTACTTGTGACCCAGAAAATAATCGAGCTTCATGAAGCCTTCGATCACTTCAAGCTCCTCCGTCCCGCGATGCTTCAAGAAAGCGTGCAGCCGGGTAAACAAATCCTCCAGCTGATGGCCGATTTTCTGCCAGCCCCGCTCCTCCCAGTAATCTCCGAATTCCTGGAAAAAGTCAAACGCCGACGGGAACTCATGCTTGATCAAATACTTTACGGTATGGTCCATCCGGTGGGCATTCCAATATTTTTCGAGCACATCCTCGACCCTCTTGATCCTGACCAGATCGCTGAACGGGAGAATGTTGTTGCCGAGAATTTCATACGGGGCATGATCCATATAAATGTAGCCGTATTTTTCCGCATCGTGGCGCATCCCGGTACCGCGCAACATTTTCAGGAATCCGAGCTGAAGCTCCTCGGGTTCCAGCTCGAACACATCGTTGAACGTGCGGCGGAAGGAACTGTAATCCTCCTCCGGCAATCCGGCGATCAAGTCGAGATGCTGGTCAATCTTGCCGCTCTCTTTGATCTTCGTCACCGTACGAGTCAGCTTGGCAAAATTTTGCCGCCGCTTCACCAGCGTGTTGGTCAGATCGTTGGTCGACTGTACGCCGATCTCAAAGCGGAATATCCCCGGCGGCGCGTGCTCCGCCAAGTAATCCAGCACCTCGGGACGCATGATGTCCGCAGTGATCTCGAATTGGAACACGCAGCCGCGATGATTCCGGATGAGAAATTCGAAAATCTCCATGGCATAGTCGCGCTTGATGTTGAATGTCCGATCCACGAACTTGATCAGCTTGGCGCCGGATTCGATCAAATACAACAAGTCGCTTTTCGTACGCTCCATATCAAAATACCGGACGCCCACTTCTATAGAAGAAAGACAAAATTGGCAGCTGAAAGGACAACCGCGGCTGGTTTCAAAATAAACGACCCGGTTGGCAAGACTCGGCACGTCCTCCGCAAAACGATGCGGCGACGGTATATCATCCAGCGCCAGCTTCGGACGCGGCGGGTTGATGACGACACGGCCATCCTTGCGGTAAGCGGCGCCGAACACGCTGTAGAAGGCGCGGTCCCCCCGCAGCTCCGACAGCAAATGGTGGAACGTTTCTTCCCCTTCGCCCATGACAATGAAGTCAACCTCCGGAAGACGGTTCATCCAATAGTCCGTGTCGTAAGACACCTCCGGTCCGCCGAGCACCACAACCAAGTCGGGCATAATTTTTTTGAGCATGCCGATGACGACGATGGTTTCTTCGATATTCCATATATAGCAGGAGAATCCGACCACATCCGGCTTTCGCTGATACAAATCCGATACGATGTTCATCGCGGGGTCCTTGATCGTGTATTCGGCAATCTGGATGTCGGGAAAATCCTTTTGACTATATGCCTTCAAATACCGGAGAGCCAGAGAGGTATGAATATATTTGGCATTAAGTGTGGATAAAACAATGCTTTTCATCTTGGGTTTAAACCTTCTTTGTTTACAATTGGCCTTACTCGATTTGTACCTATTGTACACGCAAACCGGAGGGAAGACAAAATCACCGGCCTCCCCTGCCGCGTTCCCTTCATGAATGAAACACCATGCGCAGTACCATGGCGCAAGCGGTACCCGCAATCACCGTCCATAACAGGCTCCGGGTCTTGATGGCCACGATAAAGGTGAGCAGGCCGGCCGCCAGATCGACATTCTTCCACAATACAAGTTTGCTGTCCGATACGAACAGCTCTTGCCCGACCAAGGCGGCCATGACGGCAATCGGGACATGCTTTAACCATTGCAGGGCCCAATCGGGCAGTGGAATACGGCTTAAAACCATCAGGGGGACGACCCGGGGAATGAACGTGACCAGCGATGCCCCGATAATAATCAATAAAATATCCCATCTTACTTCCATCGTTCGATCACCATCCCCAAGGTCGCTCCTGCCACCGTAGCCACGATGATCGCGATGCTTCCCGACCACATCCAGCCGATGCCTATCACCACAATAACCGCAAATACCGCCACGCTAATATCTATCGCAATGGTGCCGCGGCTTAACATCTGCAATACCAGAAGGCCTATAAACATGGCAGGCAGAGCAAAATCCAACCCGAATTGCTCCGGCCGCGCAATCCATTGGCCCAGGATCGCCCCGGCTACATTGGCTGCAAACCAGTTACTGTAAGCGGCCAAGTTGAGGCCGTGCATCCACTTTTCGCCGAGAGCCTTTCGATTCGCCGTCTGCCCTATCGCCACGCCAAAGGTTTCATCCGTGAGCAGGGAACCGATCAGCATGTTTCTGAACGGGGTGAGATGGCGGAAATAAGGCGATAAGGCCGCACTAAGCAAAAAATGGCGAAGATTGACAAAGAAAACGGTAATAATAATGGCGGTAGCCGAATGGCCCGCGGCGACCATTCCAGCCAAAATGAATTGAGCCGAACCGGCATACAGCAGCAAGGACATCAATGCGACTTCAGCTGTGCTTAAGCCCGCCGTTTTTCCAATAATGCCTGCGGCAAATCCGATGCTTAAATATCCCAGCAGGGTAGGGATACAATCTTTAATCCCCTGAACGAAATCCCCTTTTGCCTCGATAACCGACACATGGGTAGGCATGATCTCCAGCCCCTATCACGTACAAAAGTATGGCAGCGACTCATGATGATATGGTCTGCATATCAATTGTACCTACAAAACAAAAAAAATGGAACCGTCAGGATCCATTGTTTCCGTTATTGCATATGGGAGTTCGACTGCATCCATTCCGTCTCCGGGCTCAACACGGTCAGCCTGAATTCATCTTCCCCTTCTTCCGACCATACGCTGGCTTGCGATATTAGTTGGGCTTCGACCTGCTCCTTTAGCGTCGTGAGATCGGCGACATCGCCTTCCGTCCGATTGTTGATCGACTGCTGCAGCCGGTTTCTCTCTTCCAGCCTTTTGGCCATTTGGTACAGGATCATGCTAAACGTCGTCCCTTCGCTTTTGGTGTTCTTGCTTTCATGGTACCCTGCCAACATGAGGACAAGATTAACGGAACATCAACGCACTGTTAAAAAATGTTCCCCCATTACCATATGCGTCTTTACGAATTTAGTATTTCCCATTTTGAGCAAAAAGATGTGTCCGTCTCACTCCCATTTGAAAGTCAGGCTGGCGGCGATAAACGCAAGCACTAACCATGCACCCAGAAATACCGCTTCCACCCACATCGTTCCCATCGTCGCGCCGACGTTCATCACCTGCCGCAGTGCGGTGGTGAGATGGCTGATCGGGATGAGCTTCACCAACGGCTGGAGAAACTCGGGCATATTTTTGATCGGAAAAAAGACACCGCCCACAAACAGCATCGGAAACGAGATGAAACCGGCAATCGGTCCCGCGCTTTCCGGCGTCTTGGCCAGACCGGCCACGATAAACCCCGTCGCCATGAACGCCAGCGTGCCGAGGATGATGAAGAACAGCAGGGTCAGCCAGGACCCGTTCACCTGCGTACCGAAGAACAAGTAACCCACAAGCAGAACAATGACGGCCTGAAGCCCGTTCAATATAAGTCTCGCCGTAATTTGCGCCGCAATGAAGGTGGAAGCGTGCAGTGTTGTACTCTGCATGCGGCGCAAAACTCCCCGCTCCCTCCACGATGATATTTGCGCGGCGACGCCGTTCAGATTGTTGGACATGATCATCATCGCCAGAATGCCCGGTACGAGAAAATCAATATAACGGAGCTTCAACGATTGCACGCCTTCCGGCTCAATCTTGATGGCCGGTACATAGCCGGACAGCTGTTTGTCGATGCCGTCCACAATGGGCGTGATCAGCTGCAGACCGATCTGCGATGCGGCGGCGTTCGTCTCGTCATAATATACCTTAATGGCTGTAGAAGTCCGGCTTTCCGGGTTCGGCGTCCCTGCGGCGGGTCCCGTCCTCGCCTCCAAGTGCTTGGCAAAGCCTTGGGGAATGACGATCACAAGCTGATGATCCCCGCGCTTGAGCACCTCCACTTCCGCATCCAGATCCTGAGCGGCCTTAAGCTGCAGGACCGGATGATCCTCCAAGGCTTGGATCAAAGCCTGCGAAGACGCCGTCCGGTCCTGGTCGATGACCGCTCCCGACACCGTGACCGGGGTATCTTTGCCGAGGAATGCCCCAAGCATGACCATGAAAAATACCGGGAATAACAGCGTCCAAAACAAAACCTGTTTGTTGCGCCCGAACAGCCTGAGCTGAGCCAGCGTTAATTGAATATAGGCCTTCACTGCTCTCTCAAGCCCCTTCCGGTCATATGAATGAAAACATCCTCCAAGGTCGCCGTACGCGTTTGCAAATCCTGCACCTTCCACTGCTCCCGGGAAGCCAAACCGATCAGTTCGACTAAAGATGTCTGCAAATCGTCGGTATACAGGACGAACAGCTCATTGCGGTAATCCGCCTGCTTCACTTCACTCACCCTGCCCAACAACACGAGGGCCAGGTTCAGGCGCTCCCGTTCCCACTCCTCCGTTCCTTCCAAACGGAATTCGATGGCGCTTTCCGACTGCAGGCTTCGCACGAGATTTCTCGGCGCATCGAGCGCAATAACTTGGCCGCTGTCCATTAAACATATTCGATTGCAAAGCATGTGCGCCTCATCCATATAATGCGTGGACAAGACGATGGTCTTTCCCCGTTCCTTGAGCCTGAGCACAATGTCCCACAGTGTCCGGCGTGCTTGCGGATCAAGTCCGGTTGTCGGCTCATCCAGAAAGATCACCTGAGGATCGTTCACCAGCGCGAGCGCTATCGCCAGCCGCTGCTTTTGGCCTCCGGACAAGTTCCTGACGCGGTCGTTCCGTTTCTCCTGAAGAATCATATCTTCCAGCAGCGGGTCGATCGGTACGGATTCCGGATAAAAGCTCGCGTACATTTTTACAATTTCATGCACCTTGAGCAGATCGAACAAAGAGGTGGATTGCAGTTGAACGCCGATCACCTCTTTCACTTTTTTCAGATCCTTTCGGGTATCATAGCCTGCGACTACAGCGTAGCCGTCGTCAGGACGGCGGAGCCCTTCAATCATCTCCATCGTCGTCGTCTTGCCTGCGCCGTTGGGACCCAACAGTCCGAACACCTCGCCTTTATAGACTTCGAAATTCACGCCTTTCACCGCTGTAAAGTCGCCGTATCTTTTGACCAGGCCGCTGGCTTTAATCATTGTTTCCATCTGCGCCACCCTATTCAGCTCCTTTGGGCTCAGTCATTATCTCTGAGTATATCACCAGCGGTACAAGGTTGCTAATCCTGAGGAATCTTCTAAGGGATACCGCAATTCTGCTTGGAAGCATTCCCCATGTAAACCTCCTTGTTAATCGTCAATTAAACCATCGATATGATCGAACTGCTCCACTGCTGTGCTTACCGCTTGATAATACTCCATACCATTAGATGTCAGATCCGCAACTTTGGCTTCCAGATTACTTAAAATTTCTTCCTTAAGCTCTCTAATTTGGCTGCTCCTTGTGCCCGGAAAATAACCGATCAACAAGTTGTTTTAAACGGTCCATGAAGATACCTCCTGCTATTCGATAAGCTGATCAATTAACGTTTTGGCGGTTTTCCAGGCGGCAAGATTATGTTTATAGGCCCGGATCCCCGATTCTGTCACTTTATAATACTTGCGCCTGCCCTCCGCATATTACTATGTGTGTCAAAGTAATACTTAATAAATGGCTAATTCGACGCGATGATGCAAATGCTTCTTTGCACGCCAAAAGGGCGCCTGCACACTGCAGACGCCCTATGGAGAACATATTAATATTTTAATTCCTTAACCAAACGCTTGGCCGTCCCATTCGCCGTCTCGATGACTTCATAGATTTTCACTCGGATACCGTTGGTACCCTGCTCATCCTTTAAGCCGGTGAAGGATATTTTTTGTTTGCCGTTTATGAGCCTGTCGGTTCCCGTGAAGGTCATCGTCTGTGTACCGACGACTCGATCCATCCCATCGACCAAATCAAACTGCATTTTGGAGAAATTTGAATCCACAATGACCGGATCCGGATGCTCTATCGCCATGGAAAGATTCAAAGTATACGTATAAGACCCGCTGCTGTAAGACCAGCCCAGCGTATAATTTTGGAACTGAACCAGGAACGGGTAGAAAGATATCGTATCGCTGTCCGATTCCTCCTGGATTCCGACCTGATAGGCGCCCAGTGAAACTTTTCCCTGCGAAACGGATTGATCATCGTACACATTCAAAGCAAACGTCTTATCCTCCACCGAGTTCGGCAGCAAGTAAGAATAACTGATCACATAGGAGGTGCCCGGCATGATGAGCTCCGGAACCGAGCTTTGTCTGCTGCCTGTGTATGACTTTCCTTGTTTGTCAATCAGCTCGTTTTGAAGCTTCGGAAGCGCAATGGAACTCGTACCCTTATTCGTAATTTTATATTTGCCGATGGCTGTCTTGTAGCCGAAATCATCGTTTTCATGAACATGAAGCTCTACTAAAGATACATCCAGATTTTTGTCGACAACGCCGTTATCTTTAAAAATCAACTTTTCCCCCAGCTTGTAGGCGGGAGCCGATGAGATCATGCTGCTTGCCTGACTGGCCCCTTCCCAAAGGTACACCGCAACCGGAACATGCGCTGCCGAAGCGGATGCGGCTTGAGATGAAGTGCTTGCCGCCCCGGTGGACGCCGGCGCATCGGATGCATCGCTTGATGTGTTATTTGATGCATTGCCGGATCCACTGCCCGATGTACCGTTCGATGAAGAGCTTGCTGCAGCCGTATTGGCAGACGAACCGGTCTTACTCTTCTCCCAGAGCACGAGCCGGACGGCATTCGGGTCAATCCCTTCGGGAAGCACCGCATTAAAGTAAAAGGACGCGGTTTCTTTGGGAGACAGGTAAGAAATACGCGATGTATTATCGGTTGACGTAATGGACGCTCCGGCCCCCCCAAACTGATATGTAGCCAGTAAGGAAGGCACGGAAGCAATCGAATCCCCTTCATTGCTTACAGTAACTACCGTTTGGACATGTATTCCGTCCGCTTGCTTGGAATAGGTCGCTTTCTCCGCTTTGACGGTCAAATGCTCCCCTTCAAGCTGCCTTGCATAATCCAACGTATCGCCCAACCGGGCCGTTCGCAGCGAGGAGCTGATGTCCATGGTGCTAAGCGATACTTCTTCGCTCTGATTCATATAATAAAACTCCAACCCAAGGCCCTTTTCCGACAGGTCCTTTGAAACCGCCGTTTTTAATGTTACGATGCCCGATTGGTTCGGAAAAAAGGTTTGATCCCTGCCATCGGCGAACGAAGCAGAGTATTTCAACCCGTCGGCGCCTTTAAGCCGTACTTGAAGCGAGGCGGGAAGCTTCACACTGGCGGACCCTATATTTTTTACGGACAACTGCGTGTACAAGTACCACTTGCCGTCCTCCACCACGCGAACACTTTGCCCCAATCGATAGGCGACCGCGGCATCATTGGCCAGGGCGCTGTCCACTGTATGCAAATTCATGATCTCCTCCGGAACAGCCGCCTGACCCTCCTGTACAACAGAAGCTACGGATAGCCTCCCCAAATGCTTCATAAAATCGGATTGGCTGCTGTCCCAGCGGAAGATCTCCACCTTGAGTTGCGCCGCAGTCATACCCGGAATGATATCCGAATAAAAACGGAAACGCTGATCCTGTCCCGGAAGCACAACAGCGCTCTTCTTTTCGCTTAGACGGGCTGTGTAACTGCGTCCGGAATCGTCCGTTACTCGAACCCCGTATGCGTTGAAATCGATAGCCCGGCTTTCTCTATTGTGCAGGACAACCGAAAACTGCAGGGTGGAAGTAGAAAGAGCAGCTTGGTCCAGCGTAAAGTACGATTGGCCTGCAATGTATACCCCTTCCTTTGCTGCAAGGGATACCGGCGTTAGCGGCGACACGATGGTTAGAGAACCCGACAATAAGAGGGCCATGCTTGTATGTTTCCACGAAACAGACGGTAATTTACGTTTCAATTCCAACAACCTCCCTGGGGTAGTAAAGACTAAACATGCGATCTCAATCGGTACGGAGCGCATCGATCGGTTTGAGCTTGGAAGCCTTGTTCGCGGGGTAAAGCCCAAAAACGACGCCCACCAGCACGGAGAACAAAAAAGCGTACAGCCCGATATCCAGAGAAAGACTCGTGGTCTGATTCGGATTGATGTACGGCCATGCCAAGGAAAGCACAATCCCCAGGACGAAGCCGATCAATCCGCCCAGTCCGCTGATGATGACGGCCTCAACCAGAAATTGCAGCAAAATGTTTCGCCGCTTCGCCCCAATCGATTTGCGGATTCCGATTTCCCTCGTTCGTTCGCTCACGGTGACCAACATAATATTCATAATGCCGATCCCGCCTACCAGCAGTGAAATGGCGGCAACACTGACGAGCTGACTGGTCATCGTACTCGAAGCCGACTGCCTTGCGCTGATGAGTTGGGATGAGTTAAATATGTTGTAGCCCGACGTGCTGTTAAATTTATTTTGCAGGTACCGTTCCACAATAGACTGAACGATGGCCACATTCTCACTCGTTGCGGCTTCGATATAAGTCGTCCGAATGCTGCCAAGCTTGAAATCTCTGCTCAGCGTATCCAGCGGTACAAAAATGGAACTGTCCAATGAGGTTCCGCTCGTATTCGAGCCTTTGCTTTTCAGCGATCCGATGATGGTATAGACATATCCGTCAATATTCAACTTCTCCCCGAGCGGATCGCCGGTTCCAAAAAACTTCGCAGCCACCTCGCTGCCGATGACAGCCACGTGATTCCGAAAGTCGATATCCGCCTGGGCGAGGAATCGCCCGCTCGCCACTTCTCCCTTCTGCATATCCAAATAACGGTCATTGGTCCCGATCACATTAAAGGTTTCCGTCTCCCGGTCGTATTTGATATTCGAGTTGTTTTTCGTCATGGTCGGGGCGACCGCTTTAAACCCGGGCAAGCTCTCCATCTGCATAAGCTCCTGATAGTTCAGCTGTGTAGCCCGGCCATTGCCCATCAGATTGACCACGAGCAGATTTGTGCCCAGACTTTCATACTGCTTGGCGATCGCTTCCGACGACCCCCGCCCAATCGAGACCAGCGTAAATACCGAGGCGACGCCAATAATGACCCCCAGCATGGTCAGCGCCGTCCGAAGCGGATTGGCCAGCACCGTCGCCATCGCCATTCGAACCAATTCCCAAGGTCTCATACCACAGCCTCCTGTGACTTCGCAGGCATCGGAGCATTCCGCACATCTGAGATGATTTCCCCGTCCCGCAGGGTGACCACCCGTTTGGCGTTATCGGCGATATGATTGTCATGGGTGATTAAAACGATCGTGTTGCCTTCTTCGTTAAGCTTTCTGATCAGCTCAAGCACCTCAATGCCCGTTCTCGAGTCCAGCGCTCCCGTAGGCTCATCCGCCAGGATAAGCGACGGGGAAATGGCCAGCGCCCGGGCAATGGCTACCCGCTGCTGCTGTCCTCCCGACAGCTCACTCGGCTTATGATGGCCGCGCTGCCCCATTCCGAGAGCCTCGAGCATCGCCTGGGCTCTTTCTTTTCGCGCCTTTGCTCCCATCACCGCATAGATCATGGGCAGTTCCACATTTTCAAGGGCCGTCAGCCTCGGGAGCAAATTAAACTGTTGAAAAATAAACCCGATCTTGCGGTTTCTCAGCTCGGCAAGCTCGTTATCGGACAGATGTTCCGTCGCTACGCCATCCAAGGTATAAGTCCCCGACGTCGGTGAATCGAGAAGCCCGATCGTATTCATCAGAGTCGATTTTCCCGATCCGCTGGGTCCGATAATGGCTACAAAATCACCTTTGGCGATATTCAAAGAGATTCCTTTTAAAATCGAAAGCTGCTCTTCTCCGCGCCTATAGCTTTTGGTAATCTGATTCAACTCGATAATATTCAATGGAAACGACTCCTTCCGCCATGTAACCCATTAGTTTCGTCCGCCGCCGCCGAATGTTCCTCCTCCCATGCCGCCTCCGCCTTGAATCCTGAATCCGCCGCCCCCGCCAGGAAATCCGCCCCCGGGGAACTGCGGATTGTTCGTCGTCGCTCTCCTTGTCGGCATAACGACCTGATCGCCTTCCTTCAGGCCGCTTATGATTTCAACATGCGTTTCACTCCGAATGCCAATCTGGATTTCATGCTGTTCCTCGACTGTTCCATCCGCTTTTTGGAGCGAAACGTAGGTCTTTCCTCTTTGGGTTTGGACGGCCTCGATCGGCAGGATCAGAACATCTTTCTTGTCCTGAATATAAATCTCGGCTGTGGCGGTCATCGCATACTTCAATTCGTTCTGATCGGTGTTCTTCACCGAAACGACAACAACATAAGTGGTAACGCCATTGCTCGTTGTACCCACATTGGATACAGAGGTCACTTCCCCTTCAAATGTCCGGCCGGACAAAGCGTCCACTTTCACTTGCGCCTTTTGACCGACCCTGATGCTGGTCAAGTCCAGCTCGTCCACCGCAATGGGCAGCTGCATGGTGCTTAAGCTGGCAACCGCTCCGAGCATGGTGTTGGCTTCGATTTGAGCGCCTACGGGATAGCTGTTCAGCACGTTGGTCTGGCTATTGGCGAAATCAGATGAAAAAACACCGTCGAACGGCGCTGTAATGGTCAGCTGCTTTACCTTTTGCTCCGCATCGAACACTTTGATTTTCTGGCTCTCGATCGCCGCTTCCTTACTGATGATCTCGTCCTGGATCGAGTCGTTATAGATCGTCCCAATCACGTCCCCCCGGTTTACCGTCTCGCCATCCTTGAAGTTCAGCTTTTGAATATTTCCGCTCGCCCCGGCATAAACTGCGGCTGTATGTATATAATCAAGAGCACCCTGCGTCACGGATTCCTTATTCCGGTCAGATGAAGCGATGCTTCCCTTTACTACCGTTCCCGCGGAGAGTGTCCCGTCATTGTTCACGATCACTTCGACGTCCACCAGCTTGTTTCCATTCGCATCGGCCTTGATGTCTCTGCTGACCGTCTCCACCGTTCCCATTTTGGTAAGCATAAAACCGTCAACCGTCAGTTCCACCGGATCGCCTTTTTTGAGCTGAACGGCTTCCTGCAAATAAAACGGCAGCTTGACCTTGAATTGCGACGGGTCGGAAATGGTCGCCACCTTGGCCAGCTTATTGACTTGACTTCCCACATCCAGATTGGAGGCCAATGTAAGCTTTCCGCTGATCGGCGCGGTAAAACTCATGTGATTTTGCTCTTCCCGAAGCTTGGCCAGCTCTTTTTCCATCTGCTGCAGAGCAACCCGCGCTTCCTTCAAATTGGTTTCCGTCGAAGGGACGGAAAGCTCTACAAGCACATCCCCCTTCTTTACGGCCCGATTTTGTGTCAGGTTCATCGTTTTGATCATCCCGTCTACCGGAACAACAATATTTTGCATATCCTGAGCTTTGAACTGGGTTGTCCCCGACACCGTAGAAGTAATGGCGCCCCTGGTTACTTTCATCGTTGTTCGCTGCGCTTCCCCGGACGCTGCAGGCTTTGATGCCGAGTTATGTACATAATAATAAGTGCCCGCTCCGCATAACAGCACGGCTAGAATCACAATCATCCACTTTTTGCTGCGGCGTAACTCCATTCGTCTTTCCCCTCTCCATCGGCTTCCTTCCATAACAGTCTAGTATTGGTTGCTGAATCCAATCTGAACGCAAGCTGAAAGTTAATTGAATGAATGCTGAAAATTCGCTGAATGCCATAGGGCAAAAAAATCGTGCGATCCGTCGGAAACGGACCGCACGATTCGTATGAATTAGTTCACGGCTTCGGCACTCGAAGCAGCCGCATCGGAAGCGGACTTTGCTTTTCCATGCCAGCCTCCCTTTTGATCAACAAATTGGTTTAACTGCTCGGTCATACTATCTTTTATTTTGCTGACCAGTTCTTCTTTTGTGATGCCTTTGGCTTCCGCAAATTCGGCCAGGGACTTTCCGGCCTGCAACTCTGTAGCCAGCTCCTCTTGAGTCACACCCAGAATCTGTGTCAATGCCTCCGGATTGCCCATAGGACCAAACGGCATTTTGCCGCGGTCTTCACCCGGGTGACCGAAGCCCTTGTTTTCGATTTGCCGCTTCAACCGGTCGGATAGGCCGGACTTCATTTGATCCGCCTGCTCCTGAGTCAATGTTCCGGCGGTCACTTGAGCGTCGATGGCCGCCGTTTGAACGTCAACCAGCTTTTGCAGGTAGTCTTCTTCGCTCAAGCCTTTTTCCTGTGCGATTTGCAGTAACGTTTTACCTTCCTTCATCGCATCTGTAATTACACTCTGCTCCACACCTAGTATGGTTGCCGTCTCTTGGAGGACATGGCCGCCGCGTAAGCCGCCCGGATTTATTTTTCCGCGGCCCTTGTCTCCCCACCCGGATCCGAAGTCCGGCTTCTGAATCTTCGCGCCAGCCGACTCATTCGCGAAGGCCTGATTATGTAACGTCCCGACAAAGCCGACACCAAGAACAAAAGAGGCGATTATCGTCCCTGCAACCATTTTTTTACCGATTGTTTTCATAGCGTTTTTCCACCTTTTTCATTTTATTTTTTCTTACAAGTTGAAGTATAGACCCGTTACCTGAATTGCATCTGAGCGGCAACTGAAGAATCGTTGTGCATTTCCTGAAAGTTGGCTGAAAATGAAAAAAACTTAGCTTATGGAACAGATTCCACAGCTAAGGTTCAAGTCTATTGCCGATTCATAGGAATACGGTCTGACCGTTAGATCGTTATAACATCTCCGGGAAGATGGCCTGTACGTTGAATTTCTCTAATTTGAGCGCTCGTAAGACGACGGCCTACCAGTATAAAAGAAGAGGTAACATTGTTAAAATTAAAGCGCCGCAAATCGGCTACGTCCTGACTCCCCCGAAAAATGCGGAATGCCCCTCGAAAGTTCGTGCCTGAAAACAATACCAGTGTAACTTCATTCCGATTGACAATGTTTCTGAGCCGGAAGCTGGAGAGAATATTGTTGAAACGAAACACGCCCAGATTTCGGACCGCAATCCCTCCGCGTCTAAAGATGAGGTGACGTCCTGTAAAATTAAGGCCTGAGAACAAAGTAAGCCTTACATCCCTGTTTGCCAAATCTACCACCCTTTCTTTTGAGATGGTAATAGTGTATGGCAAGCTTATAGGAATGGTTCGACCATATGTACCAGGTTTAAAGATGGTTTTCGTCTTCTTTGTAACACGCCAAAAAGCGCCGAATCCCATCCGGTCGACGCTTTGTACAAGAAGCTTATAATGCTCAAAAACATCTGCTTTACTCACCGCCACAAAGTCTGGCTATCGTCAGACACTCTGCGGTCGCCGTTTCTATTTCTAAGCTACGAACTGATATTTTCCACTTCGACCGCCACAACATGCCTTAACTGCTTAATGCGGTAATAGATCGAGGTTGTGCGCTGTTTATTGGGAGCGGACATAATCATTTGGATTTGCTGCTTTTCTTCGTCGACATCTTTCACCTTAATATGCTTCACCCGCATCTCTTCACACTGGAGCTCATCGATCAATGCCGTCATTTCATCGTTGTTCTCCACGATAATGTTGACAGACACGTCTCTTTCTTTCAGCCTTTGAGGACCAAACAGCTTAATAAACATGGGGAACAAGTTGATGGCCATAATAATGAGAATCACGGCTGTAACCGCCTCCAAATAAAATCCGGCCCCTGCTGCAATCCCCAAAGCTGACGCCGCCCATACCATGGCAGCTGTTGTGAGACCTGAAATCACATCGTTGTTTCTCCGAAGAATGACACCTGCACCGATAAAGCCGACGCCGCTGACGATTTGTGCAGCCAGCCGCAGGGGATCCATGTTCGTATGCCCCGGAACGGAATATTGGTGCACCGATTCGATGGAGACAATCGTGATCAGGCAGCTGGCGACGGAGATCACCATGCTCGTTTTCATGCCGAGCGGCTTATGCTTGAGCTGCCGATCGATGCCGATCAACAGCCCAAGTAAGAGAGAAAAGCCCAGTTTACCAAGAAAAACATACGACATATCTGCAACCCTGCTCTCACCGGAAACGATCCGGATAATTAGTGATCACTCCGTCCAGCCCCGCTTGGGCTAAAGGCCCTGCCCATTCCGCCTCGTTAACGGTATAGGGATACACTTTGTAGCCATGAGCGTGACATTGACGAATATATTCCACATCAACAAACGAATAATGCGGATGCAGGCTGTATGCAGCAAACGGCAGCTTGCGTACATAATCCCAAGGATCGATCACTCTGGTGGAGAACAGCACCCCGAGCTTCATCGCCGGCTCAAGACGTGCCGTTTCCGCAAGCGCGTAATGATCAAAGGAGGAAATGATGACCCGGTCGAGCATGTCATGCTCATGAACAGAACGAATCAGCTTTTGCTCAATCCCTTTGTGGTAGTAGGGTAAATTTTTGATCTCCAGGTTGATCAGCATATGGGTGTCGGCTGCGAGCGCCATAAATTCCTGCAGCGTCGGAATCGTTATCCCTCTGAACGACTCGCCATACCATGAGCCCGCATCCAAACGCCGCAGCTCCTCAAGCGTCATGTCCTTAATCAGGCCTTGACTGTTCGTTGTCCTTTTGACATCATCGTCATGACAAATGACCACCTCGCCGTCCTTCGTGAGATGCACATCCAGCTCCATGCCATCTGCATTTTGATTAATCGCCAGCTCAAAGGCAGCGATCGTATTTTCCGGGGCATATCCGGAAGCTCCCCGATGCGCAATAATAAGCATCCTTAACACCTCTGTTTTAAAAATGTGCTGAGACGATGTCCGTCTCAGCACATTTTTAATTATTATTTTTGCGATACCTTGTTGTTTTCCTCAATCAGGCCCGTTACTTTCTTATTCAGCTCATCTACGACTTTCTGCGGATCTTCGCCTTTATAGACTCGTTCGATCGCTGTCGCTACTTCCAGCCTCGCTTCCGGGAATACGGAGATCAGAGCGCCTTTGGTTGCAGAAGACAATTTCGTTTGTTGAAGCTGTTTAACGGCCGTAGTAAACTGCGGATACTTGGCATACGTATCTTTCAGCACTTGTTGGTCATAGGCGGCTTTCGTGATCGGGAAATAACCGGTGCCGGCCGCCCATTCCGCTTGCGTTTCCGGCTGTGTCATAAACTTCATGAAATCCCAGGCGCCTTCTTTTTCCTCCTCCGCCACGCTGTTCATTATCCATAGCGAAGCGCCGCCGACGATTACACCATTGTTTTTGCCGTCCGGACTTGGCATGAATGCCGTTCCTACCTGGAACGGCACGTCTTTCACGTTCCCCGGCGTGCCTGCTGTGGAGTCCAGGAACATCGCCACTTTCCCTGCTCTGAACGCTGCACGAACATCATCGAACTTACGGCCGTAGTTGCCGATGGAACCATCCTTGTTCATGTCATCCAGCCATTTGAAAATTTCCAGGCTTTGCTTTGAGTCCAACAGCGACTTGGTAGCCAGTGCATCGCGACCGTTGCCGTGATCTACCATATCTGCGCCCTGGTTAGCCAACAGCTGCTCAACAAACCAGCCGTAAATAACAAGGGAGAATCCTTTATCGTTGCTGTTAGTCAATTTTTTGGCTGCCTCGCGAATCTCGGCGTACGTTGTCGGCGGATTCTCCGGATCCAGACCTGCTGCTTTAAACTTATCTTTATTATAGAACAAAATGGAGTTAGAAGTGTTAAACGGCATGGAATACAGCTTGCCATTCACTTGATAATAACCCAAAATATTTTCTTCGAGCTTGGAAAGATCATAATTGTCTTTATCGATAAAATCCTGCACGGGCTGTACGAAACCGCTATCAATCATGTATTTGGTGGCGATTTCCTGAGCCTGCATAATCGTAGGCGCTTCTTTCGTCCCACCTACCGCCTTCAGCTTGGTCAACGCTTCTTCATAAGTCCCTTGGTATGAAGCTTCTACAAAATATTTCGACTGACTCGCATTATACTTGTCTACCATGCTCTTAATGAGGTCGCCCGGCGTTCCGTTCATAGCATGCCAGAACGTAACCTTGATTTTACCGTCACCGGTTTTACGGGCTTCGGATGTCGATGCCTCCGGACTGCAGCCTACAAGGGAAAATACAATCACAAGCGACAATAAGCTGAGCCATAATGATTTCAATTTCATTGTTTTTATCCCCTTTTCATTATAATTTATCCTTTTAACGCCCCTGCCATTAAGCCTCTCTTTAGCTGCTTCATGCTCAGGAACAAGAAAAGCAACGTCGGTATCAATACAATCATGACTCCAGCCATGACAACTGGCCAGTTCGTGCTCGTCTCCTGCGCCTGCATCATCTTGATGCCGATTTGGACCGTACGCACACGGTCATTAGTTGTCGTTAACAGAGGCCACAGATACATGTTCCATGTTGTCAGGAACCCGTAAACGCCTAAGGCGCTTAACATTGAGCGCGACAGCGGAAGGACGAACGTCAGGAAGAAGCGGAACCGGCCACAGCCCTCGATTTGAGCAGATTCTGACAGTTCCCTCGGGATCGTCATAAAATGCTGGCGCAGCAGAAACACCCCGAAGGCGATGGCAAAATGCGGTACCGTCAAACCGTAATACGTATTGACCCACTTCAAATTGAGGATTGTTAAGTAGTTTGGAATAATCGTCGCTTCCCAAGGAATCATCATCGTAGAGATCAGCAGGAAGAACACAACGTTTCTGCCCTTGAAATCGATAAATACGATGGCGTAAGCAGCCAAGCTGCAGACAACGAGCTGTCCCAGCATTACCGCAGTGGAAACGACCAGGCTGTTAAACATAAACTTCAGCAGCGGCACATTGGCCAGCGCTGCCGTGTAGTTGCTGAAATGAAGCACGCTCGGAAAAAGCTTGCCTGTCATCAACTCTTGCGTGCTCATTAAGCTGGCAGAAATCGCATAAACGACCGGTAAAAAAAGCAGCACGGCCATGAGCGTCAAAATGACATAAAAGAGGATCTTGCCAGCCATTGTCCTTGTCATTGGTAATGCACCTTCTTTTCGCCCACTTTAAATTGAATAACGGTAACAATAAGCACAACGATGAACAAAATGATCGCCTGTGCGCTCGCTACGCCGAACTTGTAATGAATAAACGCATTTTGGAAAATCGAGTATACGATCAGGTTCGTCGATTCCGCCGGGCCGCCTTGCGTCAAGATATCGATCTGTCCAAACGACTGAAACGAGTGAATGACCGTGACGATAATGACGAAAAACAAGCTTGGTGATACCATCGGCAAGGTAATACGGAACAATTTGGTCCAATAACCGGCCCCGTCAATCGTAGCACTCTCGTAAATATCCTCTGGAATACTCTGCAATCCGCCGAGCAGAATGATGAAGTTAAAGCCGATACCCATCCAGATCGAAGTGATAGATACCGAAATGAGCGCCCAGTCCGAATCGGTCAGCCAGGCAATCGGAGAAATTCCGGCATAACCCAACACGCGATTAAGCAATCCGATGCTTGGGTGGAAAATAAAAAGCCAGATGGTGGATCCTGCCGCGACGGAAATACCGACGGTAGATGAAAAAATGACCCGAAAAAATTCGATTCCCCTCAATTTTTCGCTTGCTATCACCGCCAGGAACAAAGCCAATGCTACTCCAATAGGCACCGTGTACAGCACATAAAGAAACGTCGCTTTCATGCTTGTCAAAAAGCTGTCTGAAGTCACCAGGTTGATGTAATTGTCCAATCCGACGAACAATACCGGAACGCCTCGCGGATTCGTCGAATAAAAACTGTAATACAGCGTTTTTAAAATCGGATAAAAAATGAACACACTCATGAGAAAAAGCATCGGTCCCAGATACAACATCCCTAATAAAAAATTGGAAACCGCTTTCCGCTTTGCATTAGGGGTAAGGCCTCCCCTTGCGTCACTGCGTTTGGCCAGCTTCTCCATCGGACAACCCCCTCTAAGAGAATAAAAAGAAGAACCTTCAAATTCACGTACCGAATGTACCATCGATACGAGCAGTTGAAGGTCTTCTCCAATTCATGTAACCGCTTCTATTAACTTGGTACTCAGTATAAATTAAAAATTCACAAAAATCAACAGCATTTTTATTGGTAAATCCCTCTATTTCCTCACGCTTCTTGCTTCTGCCATAGCGCTTTTCTCGATGTGGTGACTGCCGTCGCCCCCGCTTCAAGCGCCAGCCGCACATCTTCATCGGTGCGGATCAGGCCGCCGGCCAGCACGGGAATTTTCGTTTCCTCCAAAAACTCCCGGATGATATGCGGCATAATGCCGGGAAGCACCTCGACGTAATCAGGCTTCGTTTTTTCAAGCTGCACGTAGCTGTTCTCCAGCGCCAGCGTATCGAGCATAAATAAGCGTTGAATCGCAATAAGTCCTTTTCTCTTCGCGGTAAGCACCACGTTGTTGCGTGTGGAAATGATGCCGGCAGGCCTGATTTCCTGCGCCAAAAATTCGGTTGCGTATTCATCCGATTTTAAGCCTTCGATGAGATCGGCATGGAGAAACATCTTCTTCCCCTGCTCGGCAGCCCGGCGTACAAGCGGCTTCACCTGAGCGATGTGCGCGTTTAACAGGACGAGAAATTCGTAGTCTGTCTTCAGCAGCTGATCAAAATCCTTCATATTGCGAATTGCGGGTACGATGGACTGGTTTATGATGGCTTTCATCCTATTGCTCCTCCTGAATTAGCTTTGCTCGCCTTCTTTGTAGCGCATGGTCGCATGTACGGCTCTCTTCCACCCGGCATACAAGCGATCGCGTTCTTCGGGTTTGGCAGCGGCCGTAAATGTCCGCTCGACGACACGGTTATGGATAATGTCCTCTTTACTGCGCCAATAGCCAACGGCTAGACCGGCCAAATAGGCCGCTCCCAACGCCGTAGTTTCATTGACCGTCGGACGCTCCACTTTCGTACCCAGCAAATCCGCTTGAAATTGAATCAAGAAGTTATTCGCCGCAGCGCCGCCGTCAACCGCAAGCTTTTGTACCTTAATGCCTGAATCGGCTTCCATCGCCTCCAGCACATCGCGCGTTTGATACGCCAGCGATTCAACCGCCGCACGGATCAAATGGTTATCCGTCGTACCCCGGGTTAGACCGAATATGGCTCCGCGGGCTTCCATATCCCAATAGGGCGCACCGAGGCCAACAAACGCGGGGACGAAATATACGCCTTCCGTGCTGGAAACCGATGCCGCTCTCTCCTCAGATTCGGACGCGGTACCGATCAGCTTCAGCCCGTCCCTCAGCCACTGAATCGCCGCCCCGGCAATAAATATGCTTCCTTCCAGAGCATATTCCACCTTGCCGTTCAACCCCCAGGCGATCGTCGTCAGTAAACCATGCGTGGATGTAACCGCTTTAGTACCGGTGTTCATGAGCATAAAGCAGCCGGTACCGTACGTATTTTTAACCATTCCTTCATCAAAGCAGGCTTGACCGAATAAGGCCGCATGCTGGTCACCGGCAATGCCCGCAATCGGAATACCGGCGCCCAGCAGACTCTCCTCCGTGTACCCGTAAACCTCGCTCGATGAGCGGACATCCGGAAGCATGGAGCGCGGAACCTTTAGCATGTTCAACAGCTCGTCGTCCCACTCCAGGGAATGAATATTAAACATCAGCGTTCGTGATGCGTTCGAGTAGTCGGTAACATGCAGCTTTCCTCCGCTCAGCTTCCAGGCGAGCCATGTATCGATGGTGCCAAACGCGAGCTCTCCCCGTTCGGCCTGGTCACGCGCGCCTTCGACGTGGTCGAGAATCCACTTCAGCTTCGTACCCGAGAAATAGGCGTCGATCAAAAGTCCGGTCTTGCGCCGCACGAGGTCTTCATACCCGTGCTGCTGCAGCTCGCGACAAATGTCGCTGGTCTGCCGGCTTTGCCACACAATGGCATGGTACACCGGCCGGCCTGTACGCCGATCCCAAACCACGGTGGTTTCCCGCTGGTTCGTAATGCCGATGGAGGCCACCTGCTGAGGCTGAATTCCAGCCTGCGCTAACGCTTCATGAATCATCTCCAGCTGGACGTCCCATATTTCCTCCGGATCATGCTCCACCCAGCCCGGTTTCGGATAGATTTGCCGAAATTCCTTTTGGGCATCGGCGACGATTTGCCCCGCTTTATCGAACAAAATCGCTCTAGAGCTCGTTGTACCTTGATCAAGAGCCATCACATACAAAGATATCGCTCCTTCTCCTGTAAGATAAACCTGTTTCCGAATTCCTTAAACTGATGAGTCCATCGATCTCTTTCGCAGCACTACGATACAAGAAATCACGGCATCTGTAAAGATGTACCGGAATAAAAAAACGTTCACCGCCTCTTGCAACCTATGAAAAAAAGGTTTATGATGAGGGCAATATAATAACCACTGGGTCGGAGACGAGGAAAAAGACCACAACCCTTCATTGATGGAGTATCAATGATGCTGTTGTGCGTCTTTTTCTTTTTTTTCTCATTGTCTCCAGAGAGGAGTACTCATGTCACAAGCATTCTCCAGCTTAAAACGGAACGAAATTCAGTCTGAACTGGCACGGGAAACATACGACATGCTGGTGATTGGAGGCGGGATTACGGGTGCGGGCATTGCACTGGACGGCGCGGTGCGCGGACTCAAGGTTGCTCTGATCGAAATGCAGGATTTCGCGGCAGGTACCAGCAGCCGGTCGACAAAACTCGTTCACGGAGGATTGAGATATCTGAAGCAGGGCGAGGTCAAGCTGGTGCGGGAAGTCGGGCGCGAACGCGCTATCGTCTACGAAAATGCCCGGCATGTCGTCATCCCGGAATGGATGCTGATGCCGATTATCAAAGGGGGCACGTACGGTAAGCTAGCCACATCCGTCGGTCTTTACGTGTACGATTGGCTTGCCGGGGTCAAGCGGGAGGAACGCCGCAAAATGCTGTCCAAAAGCGAAACGATCGCCAAAGAACCGCTGCTGTGGCAGGATAAGCTGCTCGCGGGCGGTTATTATGTCGAATACCGTACGGATGATGCGCGGTTGACGATCGAGATTATGAAAGCGGCGGTAAGCCGCGGGGTCAAAGCCGTCAATTATACGAAAGCGGCACAGTTCTTGTATGAGAACGGCAAGGTTGTCGGCGTGAAGGCGGAAGACCGGAATTCAGGACAAACCTTCGAGATTCGGGCAAGCAAGATCGTGAACGCCGCCGGCCCGTGGGTAGACAAGCTGCGCGAGCTGGACCAATCGAAGCAGGGCAAACGGCTGCACTTAACCAAAGGGGTCCATATCGTCGTCGATCAAAGCCGATTCCCGCTGAGGCAGACGATTTATTTCGATACACCGGACGGCCGTATGGTGTTTGCAGTCACACGGGACGGCAAGACCTACATTGGGACGACGGACACCGATTACGAAGGCAATCTGGAGCATCCCCGGATGACCAAGGCTGATTTGACTTATTTACTCGATGCGGCAAATTACATGTTCCCTTCCATCGGACTTACGGAAGCAGATGTCGAGGCCAGTTGGGCGGGGCTGCGGCCGCTTATCCACGAAGACGGCAAATCACCGTCCGAGCTGTCCCGCAAGGACGAAATCTTCCTTTCTCCCTCGGGTCTCATCACCATTGCCGGAGGCAAGCTGACCGGCTACCGCAAAATGGCCGAACGGGTTATCGATCTGGTAGCGGAGCAGCTGAACAAAGAAACCGGCCGTACGTTCCCGGGCTGCAGTACCGATCAAATCAAGCTGTCCGGCGGAGATTTTCCGGAAGGCTTTGATGCGTTTACCGCCAAGTGGACGCAGCATGGCATCCACCAGGGCTTGTCTGAGAAGCGGGCGGCGGCCCTCGTCCGTCGTTACGGCAGCAACGTGCCGTCGGTGTACGCCAAATTTGACTCCCTGCGCGAAGCCTCCGCGGCCTACGGAATGGAGATTGACGCATTGGCTTCGCTCATCTACGGCATAGAGGAAGAAATGGTAACTCGCCCTCTTGATTTTCTCAATCGCCGTACAGGGGCGGTCAATTTCGACCACCAAAGCGCCGCGCGGTGGCTGGAGCCCACCGTCCGCTTCATGAGAGACACCTTCCATTGGGATGAGGAGACCGCTCTCCTTTATTTAAAGGAAGCAAGAGACGGCATAAGATTTGCGAAAGAGGCGGTTTAACCCGGATTTACCGTTTTCAGGATTCGGCATCCTTTACTGTTCTGCGATATAATAGAATCATCTTCTGATCAAAGAGGACTTTGTTCAAGGAGAAAAATCGGCCGCATGTACGGTCTTTCCGCAGGAGGTCCCGGGAGCATGTTTAAATACAGGATCGATGACGAATTGGAATTAAAGCTGTTGGAGCCCGCTGACGCAGAAGCGCTATACCGGCTTATTCATGCGAACCGCAGCTATCTGCGGAAATGGATGGCCTGGGTCGATGCAACCAAAAGTCCCCAGGACACCCGATCCTTCATCGAGTCCGCACGAATCCGTTGGGCCAAGGGAGATGGCATGACGGCAGGCATCCTGTTTCACGGAGAACTGTGCGGAACGATCGATCATCATGCGCTTTGTCTGTTGAACCGCCGCACGTCCATCGGGTATTGGCTGGCCGAATCCCATCAAGGCCTCGGGATCATGACCCGCGCTTGCCGCGCGATGGTCTCTCATGCCTTTAAGGGACTGGGCCTGTACCGGGTGGAAATCCGGGCCGGCGTGAATAACCTGAAGAGCCGTTCCGTGCCGGAGAGGCTCGGATTCTCCTTCGAAGGAGTCGCCCGCGGAGGACAGCGGTTGTATGACCGCTATATCGACCTTGCCGTTTACGGGATGCTCGCGGATGAATGGGATTCGGCCCCGGCAGGAGCAAAATAATTGAACCAATGGGAAGTCGCAATCATTCTTGCCATTATACATCATAATTCATCATGAACGACCGGATAGGTGAAGGAGGAAACACAGTGGCATTCGGGATCACCAGAGAAGAACTGACGCAGTGGAAAGAAGCTGTGTCCAGGGGAGAGATCGCTTTTATCACCCACTTTTGGCTGGAGCCCCGTTTTCCGGGCATTCATACGGTAACCAAAGTCGGCTGCTCGAATCTGGAGCGCTTATCCGAGTGGTGCGCAGCCAACGGATTAGATCCAAGATATATTCATAACCGCGACCCTTTTCCCCACTTTGACCTGATCGGTGCAAAGCAAATAGAGATTCTGCGAAAAGAACGCTTGTGGGATCAACTGGAACGTTTCAGACTGCTTTAAGGTGATGCCCCTCCCGGCTCTGCTCCGCTTGGACCCGCAAGCCGCAACTCCCCGCTTCACTTTATTTTCAACAGGACGCAGCCATTCCTTCCGCATGATGATACACCGATCTGTATAAAACAGAAGCCCCTTTCACCACCGCCCCTCCTTCCCCATGAAATGCAATTCGTACTAAAGAGACCTCGGATTCATATAATTTACTGACGTTCGGGAATCAGCCAATCGGTAAAGTGAATGAATCGGGAGGGAGAGCATGGATCACTTGAAAGTCATCGGCAAGAGCATTCCCAAGAAGGAGTCGCGTGATAAGGTAACGGGAGCGGCCAAATACACCGGCGACCGTATGGAAGCCGGAATGCTTCACGCAAGGATGGTGACCAGCCCCTATGCCCATGCCGCCATCGTGAAGATCGATACGTCCCGGGCCTGGCAGATCAGAGGCGTCCGCGCCATACTGACGGGAGAAGACTGCGATGTGCTGACAGGAGAAGAAATTCGTGACCGGCCCGTTATTGCTAAGGACAAGGTCCGATTTTTCGGTGAAACCGTTGCCGTTGTCGTGGCGGACAGCGAAGCTTGCGCACTTCGGGCCGCCTTGTTCATTGATGTGCAGTATAATCCCCTGCCGGTGGTGAATTCCCCCACGGAAGCCTTGCGGTTCGATGCTCCTTTAGTGCACGAAAAGCTCGGGGAATATGATAAAGCGCCCGGTGTCGTTTCCCGTCCCGGTACCAATATCGCCAGCATCATCCAAATCCGGAAGGGAGAGATGGAGAAGGGCTGGAATGAGAGTAACACGGTCATCGAAACCAGCGTGGCATTCGTCCCGTCCGATCATGCCGCGATGGAAACGCGAAGCGCCGTTGCGGAAATAAGGCCGGACGGTTATATCCATATCGAAACCTCCTCCCAAGCGCCTTTTGCGGTTAAAAAATATATGGGGATCTATTTCCGCATAGATCCGGGCAAAATTATCGTCGAAACGCCCTTTGTCGGCGGAGGCTATGGCGGGAAAGCAGCCATCCAGCTCGAGCTTGTCGCCTATATCGCTTCCAAGGCAGTCGGCGGCCGCAAGGTCAAAATCGTCAACACCCGAGAGGAGGATATGGTGACCTCCCCCGGGCATATCGGCCTTGAAGCCGCCGTCAAGCTGGGATGCTCGCAGGAAGGCAAAATTACTGCCGCAGAGATCATCTACCGGTTTGACGGAGGCGCCTACTGTGACAAATCGAGCGACGTTGCCAGAGCGGCGGCGGCAGATTGTACGGGACCTTATGCGATCGACAACCTGTTCTGCGATTGTTTGACCGTCTATACCAATCATCCTTACGCTTCCGCCTACCGCGGATACGGCCATTCGGAGCTTACGTTTGCCATAGAACGGGCAATGGACGCTTTGGCCGATAAGCTGCAGCTAGACCCTATGGAGCTTCGCTTGAGGAACATCGTGACCCCGGGCGATATCAGCCCGACGCGCAATGTCCTGAATTCCAGCAATCTCGGCGATTTACAGGAATGCATGCGAAGGCTGCGGACGCTGATCGAATGGGACGACTGGACCGTCCGGCGGGTTGACGCTTATAAAATCAGGGCCAAAGGCATCAGCTGCAGCTGGAAAAATTCCTCCATGGATCCGGATGCCGGCTCGGGAGCTATTGTTTCTTTCAATCCCGACGGCAGCATGAATCTGGAATGCGGTGTCGTGGAAATCGGGACAGGAACGAAGACGGTGCTCGCGCAGATGCTCGCCGAACGCATGCGGATGGATCCTGATCAAATTCATGTCCGTTATCCCATCCATACTCAGATCACCCCCGAGCATTGGAAAACCGTGGCAAGCCGCGGCACGTTTATGGCCGGACGCGCGGTTTTGAAAGCAGCGGACGATGCGATCCGCCAACTGCTGGATATTGCCGCTTGTGTGCTCAGGGTCGACCCGGAAGACCTGGAAGTCGGACGGGGGAACATTTTTGTTAAAGCCGATCCTTCCGTTCAAATCGCGATCAAAGACATCTGTTACGGCTACACGTATCCTAACGGGAACGCGATTGGAGGACAAATTATCGGGAGAGGCCATTATATCCAAAGACAGATGACCTACCTTAATCCGGAAACAGGGGAAGGCAATCCCGGACCGGAATGGAATGTGGCGGCGCAAGCGGTGGAAATTGAGCTGGATACCCGAGATTATACTTATAAAATACTAAAGGCCGTCTCCGTGATCGATGCGGGAAAAGTGCTGAATCCGAAGACGGCCGAAGGACAGGTCATGGGCGCGATGAGCATGGGTCTGGGTTTCGCCAACCGGGAAACCTTCCTTTTTGATAACCAGGGAGTCATCGGCAACGCCACGCTTCGCGATTACCATCTGTTCCGCTACGGAGAACAGCCGGAATATGTCGTGCAATTCGTGGAGAATCCTTGCCTGGAAGCTCCATTCGGGGCACGGGCACTGGGCGAGCACGGGTTAATCGGGATGCCTGCGGCCCTTGCAAGCGCACTCTCCAGAGCCGCCGGGGTCCCGCTCAACCGGCTCCCCCTTTTCCCGGAGCTCGTTTGGCAAACAGTCATGGAGGCGCGGCATGATTCCGTATAATTTCGAATATTATCAGCCCGTCACCGCGCTTGAAGGCGTTCGCCTGTTCCATGATCTTGCGCTTCAGGGCAAAGAACCGATGTATTATGCCGGCGGAACGGAAATCATTACGATGGGCAGAACCCTCCCGGTCCAGCCTCGCGCCGTGATCGATATCAAAAAAATTCCCGAATGCACGATCCTTGCCGTCCAGGATCAAAAGCTGGTTCTCGGATCGGCCTTGAGTCTGTCCCGGCTGCATGACTCCCTCGCCTTTCCCCTGCTGGGAGAAGCCGCTGCCGGCGTGGCCGACCGAACCTCCCGGAATAAAATTACCCTGGGCGGAAACATTTGCAGCCGGCTGATGTATAGGGAGACGGTGCTGCCCTTATTATTGACCGACAGTGAAGTGCGGATCGCCGGTCCTGCAGGGTGGAAGCAGGTGTCGATCCATCAGGTGTTCCATGGACAGCTGCAGCTGGAAAAGGGGGAATTCCTGGTTCACTCGCTTACCGACTCAAGCTATATCGGCATGCCTTATGCCGCGGTAAAAAAGCGGAAGGTGTCCGATATCGGTTATCCGCTGCTAACGGTAGCCGCCATCCGGACGAATGCCATGATCCGCGTGGCTTTCAGCGGTGTGTGCGCATTTCCGTTTCGGTCGCCGATGATGGAAGACGCGCTAAACCGGCGGGAGCTTCCGCTTCGGCTGAGAATCGAGCAGGCCCTTGTCCATTTGCCCGCTCCGATACTGGACGATTTCAACGGATCGGCGGCTTACCGGGAATGGGTTCTGAAACACACGCTGCTGGACACGATCCTTTCACTGGAAGGAGAATCGCATGAAAGATATCGACGCCTATAAGGTCATGGTGGAGCTTAACATAAATAAGGAAGTCAAAGATGCTGCCGTCAGACCGGCGGATACGCTGCTGCACGTGCTGAGGGAAGGACTGGGACTGACCGGCGCCAAGCCGGGCTGTCTCAATGGAGACTGCGGGGCCTGCACGGTTCTGGTCGACGGCCAGCCGATGAAGTCCTGCATCATGCTTGCCGTGGAGGCAGCGGGAAAACAGGTCACCACGATTGAAGGATTGACGGATGCTCCCATCCAGAGAGCGTTTATCGAGCATGGGGCCTTTCAATGCGGTTACTGTACCCCGGGGTTCATCATGAATTGCCATGCCTTAATTCAAACCCATCCCCACGCCAGCGATGAAATCATCCAAGATTGGCTGCAGTCCAACATTTGCCGGTGTACGGGCTATCGGGAAATCAAGGAGGCCGTACTCTCCATATTGCGCCCGGGATAATACAGCCAAACCAAACGCCTTTCTATAAGATAGAAGGGCGTTTGGTTGCTTGCCGACTTGATGGCAGAGTTCTCTTGAAGTCGATTCGATGATCAAGAGACCGGCTCATTTTGAAATTGACTGTGAACCAGTCCGTAATAATAGCCTCATTATTTAGTGTGCCTACATAAAATAATTTTGTCATGCAAATAGATGTGGTTGTAAAATATATCCATAAATAAAAGATGCTTATAACGTATTATGTTAATTATATGTTATATAACTTGCATGCAAATCAACCTCTTATTTTTTGTACAAAAGCTATTGTTTTCTTAATATAAATATGTAAAAATAATTTGAATGGGAAAGGATCATTTGACCTGAAGACAATAAATAACGGAGGTTAAAGCATGGCGTTAGAAACAGCACAGCATAATGAATTAGCAGCAAGAACATATGTCAATGAAGTTTATGATACCGTAATCAAGCGCAATCCTCATGAAAGCGAATTTCATCAGGCGATTAAGGAAATTTTATTTTCGCTTGTCCCTGTTTTTGCAAAACATCCCAAATACATGCAGGCCGGTATTCTGGAAAGAATTGTCGAGCCCGAAAGAATGATCACGTTCAGAGTGCCTTGGGTGGACGATCAAGGAAAAGTGCAGGTTAACCGCGGATTCCGGGTTCAATTCAACAGCGTTCTCGGCCCTTATAAAGGCGGATTAAGATTTCATCCTTCCGTCAATGCCAGCATCATTAAATTTTTAGGATTCGAGCAAATTTTCAAGAACTCCTTGACAGGGCAGCCGATCGGCGGAGGCAAAGGCGGATCCGACTTCGATCCCAAAGGGAAATCCGACGGAGAGATCATGAGATTTACCCAGAGCTTCATGACGGAGCTGTTTAAATACATCGGTCCGGATACGGACGTGCCGGCCGGCGACATTGGCGTAGGCGCTAGAGAAATCGGTTATATGTTCGGTCAATACAGAAGAATCCGCGGAGGCAATGAAGCCGGTGTGCTGACGGGCAAAGGAATCGGTTACGGCGGCAGCTTGACGCGTACAGAAGCTACCGGTTACGGTACGGTCTACTTCGTAGAAGAAATGTTGAAGTCCATTGGGTTAAGCTTTGAAGACAGCACGGTCGTCATTTCCGGATCCGGCAACGTCTCCCTGTATGCGATTCAAAAAGCGACCCAATTGGGCGCCAAAGTGCTCGCTTGCAGCGATTCCAACGGATATGTTTATGATCCGGACGGCATTAAATTCGAAACGGTAAAACAGATAAAAGAAGTCGAGAGAAAACGCATCAGCGAATACGTCAAGGAACATCCTAACGCCGAATACCATGAAGGCTGCGAAGGCATTTGGACGATCCCGTGTGACATTGCTCTGCCATGCGCTACGCAGAATGAAATTAGCGAAACCTCCGCTAAGCTTCTGGTTGCCAATGGGGTGAAGGCTGTAGGCGAAGGCGCGAATATGCCGTCCACATTGGAAGCTATCGATGTATTCTTGGCCAACAAAGTCCTGTTTGGACCGGCGAAAGCTGCTAATGCCGGCGGCGTAGCCGTATCCGCATTGGAAATGGCTCAAAACAGCATGAGATATTCCTGGAGCTTCCACGAAGTCGATGACAAGCTTCATGCTATTATGAAAAACATCTACAGAAGCAGCGTCCAAGCCGCTGAAGAATACGGCCAGCCCGGAAACCTCCTGGTTGGGGCGAATATCGCCGGATTTACCAAAGTTGCCGATGCCATGCTGGCACAAGGAATCATTTAATACAGATACGTTTAAAGGGCTGACCGGCTGGTCAGCCCTTCTTAATCGTTTATTTATGATGTGCCGGCAGCCGCCGACACCGGATTTCCCGAAGAATCGACCAGCGCCAGCTTTTCCCATGTCCTGCTTCGCCAACGGAAGAACATAATGATTCCCCGCGTCCATTCATCCGCAGCAATCGCCAGCCAAACCCCGGCTAATCCGAGATTCAAATGGAATACAAGGAGATAACCTAAGGGCAAGCTCATTCCTGCCATCGAGATCAGACCCATATACACGGGAAATTTCGCATCCCCGGCTGCTCGCAGTGAATTGATCAGCACAAGGTTAAACGTACGCCCGGTTTCGAGCAATAGGCTTAGAACAATGACCTGTGAAGTCAAGCCAAGGATAACGGGATCCTGCGTAAATATGCCGATCAGAGGGTCACGGAACAGGATCACGACGATATCGACCAGAACGGTAAGGAACAGGCCCCATTTCAAGCTTTGCCATACCCTGTAATAAGCTTCATCCTTCCGTCCCGCACCCACCAGACGGCCGGTGATGATCGCCGTCCCCATCCCGATGGCTGCACTAAACAAAAAGATAAACATCGAAATGTTCATTGCATATTGTCTGGAAGCCAGCGCCGCAGCCCCCAAGAAGGTAACATAGTATAGAAAGACCGTCTGGCAGGCATGATATGTCAGTTGTTCAAAGGCCGATGGAATTCCGATTTTCAGTATTTTACCTACATAAACTTTGGAAAGGACAACATAATCTCTTACTTTCACCCTGATCTCCATGATGCGGTACAGCAGCCAAAAAAAGACGATAACGGCTATCCCGCGGCTGAGGATCGTGGATAAAGCCGCTCCTGCGACGCCCATTTCCGGGAAACCCCAATGACCGAAAATCAACAGATAGTTACCCGCTACATGAATGACGTTCATCCCCAACGAAACAAACATCGACTGCTTGGTATACCCGTACGTTCGAATTATGCTGGATAACGTGTTGATCATTGCCTGAAGAAATAAGCCGCCGCCTACAATGACGATATAGATCTGAGCGTAGCGCAAAATATCCCCTTGCAAATTCACTGCTTGCAGCAGCCGGTTTCCAAAGAGAACAAAGCTTGCGCTCAGCGTCAAGCCGATCATTAAGTTCAGGGTGACTGCTGTCGCTGAAATTCGGGCCGCGTCGGCCGGTTTTCTGGAGCCTATGTATTGAGCGACGACAATCGCCGCACCGTTCCCAATCACCTCAAGGACTAAAATAGCGATAAAAATCACCTGATGCGCCACGCCTACACCAGAGACCGCATCGTCCGAAACCGCGCTTAACATAAAGGTATCGACAGCCCCCATCAGCATAAAAAGAAACAATTCCAAAAAAATCGGCCAGGTTAATAAAAAAAGATTGAAATCTTTGGTACTGGCAGCCTTTGCCGTCCTCCCGGATGTTATAGAGCTCATGAGGTCACCTTTCTGGTTATGGAACCTGTAGTCATTCAATGAATTATTATCTTAGCACAGTTTTCATTCATTTTCATTCATCAAAAATTAATCCAGAGCATAATCCGCCTTTGAATGTTCATTATATATAGTGAAAACTTCGTAATCAGGAAAGGAGTACTTTGATGACGACGACGACCATGAATCCTCCGGCTCAAGTGCCGATACCCGTTCCTCCCCGTGTGATTACGACCAAAGATTTGCTTTACCTCAAGGATGCGCTGTCCTGGGAACTGAACGCATTTAAGAAGTTTCATTTTTTCGCCCAACAAACGATCAATCCGCAATTGAAACAAGCGTTCGACAAAGCCGGACAAATGCATCAACGTCATTACCAAAAGCTGCTGACTCACCTGCAGGTGAATAATAACGCCGTAATGGCGAATCTGCCTCGTCCGCAGCAAACGTCACAGTAAAAGGAGGTTGGATCCATGCCAACGCAGCAAGCCCCAAATCCTAATGAGATCGCCAATCCGCAGTCAGGCCAACTGCCGAATATCAAAGGACCGCAGATGAATGACCGCGACTTTTTGAACGACGGCCTCAGTACGTGTAAATACTTGACGGACGGCTTCAATGTCGCTGTCCGTGAAGCCAGCCATCAGCAGCTCCATGACGACATGCTCCAGATCTTGACCGAAACGCACCAGAGCGCGAGAGAGCTGTATAACTTGATGTTCCAGAACGGCTGGTACAAGCTGGAGGCTGAAGAGCAGCAAAAGCTGCAACAAGCGCATCAGCAATTCAGCGGCTATTCCTCGCAATTCCCTTATTAAGCGCCGTCCTCTTAATATCATGGACATAAAACAAGGACACCCGCTCACAAAAGCAGGTGTCCTGTTTTATGCCATCTATTCTTCGTAAATCTTGACCAGCAGCTCTCCTAATTCTTTAAGCGCCTGCTCTTCTTGTTCTCCGTCTGTTTCCAGCGTTACCTCGTCATTTTGGGCAATCCCCAGCGTAAGCATGCTCAACGAGCTTTTTCCGTTTACTTTTTTTCCGTTTTTGATCACATTCACTTTGCACGGGAACGCACCGGCGGTCTGAACGAATATTTTCGTAGGCCGTGCATGAAATCCGGAAGGATTAAGCACAGTAAAGGTTTGGGATTTCACTTGGAATCACTCCTTGTCAGCATTTGAACAACCTCTTTGATTTCATTCTGGCTTCTCATCGCGAGCGCACGCCCGGCGTGAACGGCCCATTCCTCTTGAGAAAGCTCGCGGATCAGCGCCCTGGCGGGCAGGATCGAACCGGCGCTCATGCTGAACTCATGCAGCCCCAGTCCCAGCAGCAGAGGAATCGCCGTGGCATCGCCGGCCATCTCCCCGCACATGCCGACCCATTTGCCTTCCCGCTCGGCCGCCCGAATGACCATTTGAATGAGTCGGAGAATGGAAGGATGCAGCGGCTGATACAGGTACGATACCGTTTCGTTCATCCGGTCTGCAGCCATGGTATATTGAATCAGATCGTTGGTCCCGATGCTGAAAAAATCGACCTCTGCGGCAAAGCTGTCCGCCGCAAGCGCCGCTGCAGGCACTTCAATCATCATGCCTACTTCAATGCGATCGGCTACCGTCTCGCCTTCTTGAATAAGCTTGTCCTTTTCCTCCTGGAGCAGACGCTTGGCCTCCAGCAGCTCCTCGAGAACGGCGATCATCGGGAACATAATCTTCAGCTGGCCGTAACGGCTTGCCCGCAGAAGCGCGCGAAGCTGCGTACGGAATAGGTCCTGCCGGTCGAGGCAAAGGCGGACGGCGCGCAGGCCCAGGAAAGGATTGCTCTCCTTCGGAAGCTCCAGGTACGGGAGCTCCTTGTCGCCCCCGATATCCAGCGTCCGGATCACGACAGGCTTTCCCTCCATTTTTTCGAGCACATACTTGTAAACCTTGAATTGCTCCTCTTCGGTCGGAAAAGAGCTCCGTCCCATATATAAAAATTCCGTCCGGAACAGTCCGATGGCTTCCGCGCCGTTGTCAATCGCCTTCTGCACGTCTTCAACGCTGCCGATATTGGCGGCGAGCTCGACCTGACGGCCGTCTTTGGAGACCGTGGGTTGATCCTTCAGCTTGCTCAGTTCGGCCTGACGGCGGTCATACTGTTCTTTCTTCGCACGATAAGCATTCAGTTCCTCTTCAGTCGGATCGACCACAATACGTCCTTCCGAGGCATCCATAATGACGGTAACCCCCGCCGGAATGTCTCCTGCGGCGGCGCCGACGCCGACAATCGCCGGGATGCCCAAAGAACGGGCCATGATCGCGGAATGGGATGTCCGGCTGCCAATTTCCGTAATAAAGCCCCGCACGACATCCAGGTTAAGCTGCGCCGTATCCGACGGCGAAAGATCCTCGGCTATTATGATGGACTCCTCCGCAATATCTGAAACGGTGGTATATTTCTCTCCGCGCAAACCGCTCATCAAGCGGCCGGATACGTCGCGCACATCTGCCGCCCGCTCCCTTAAGAGCTCGTTATCCATGGCCATCAACGTATTGATAAATGCTTGTGAAACTTCATAAAGCGCGTATTCCGCGTTGATTCCTTCCTGCTCGATGTTATCCATAATGACATCTATGAAATCCGGATCCTCAAGCGAAAGCAAATGCGATTCGAATATTTCGGCTTTCTGGGCGCCGAGCTTCGCTTCGGTCAGCTCCCGAATGGATTCCAGCTCCTGCTTCGCCTGCTCGACGGCTTGCCGGAAGCGCTGAACCTCCTGCCTCGGATCCGTCACGGTACTGCGAACGGGGATATGAGCCGAGTTGTTCAGCCGGTAGACTTTGGCAATGGCCAAGCCGGGAGAAGCGGCGATACCCGTTAACTGATTCGACATGATGTACCTCCCTTACGAATGAACCTGCTGCTTTAATTGATGAACATGCTCCAAAATCAGCCCATGCACCGGATGATTCTCCGGGATGCCTGTATAATGAGTCACCGCCCGGCCCAGTCCCATAGCTTGAATGGTTGACTGCAGTTCCACGGCTTCCGGATCTTCCGTATGATCGAACAGCAGGGCGGCAGCCATAGCCTGTGCCAGATGATTCGGCGTCATTCCCAGCTCAAACGCCTGAAGGGCCGGACGAACCAGCCGGTCGTTCGGAGACAGCTTGCGGATAGGCGAACGCCCTACCCGTATGACCTCATCCGTCAAATAAGGATTACGGAAACGGTCCAGAATTTTATGAATATAGTTCTTATGTTCCTGCGGATCAAAAGCGTACTTCTTCACCAGAAGTTCGCCGGTTTCCTCCAATACCTGCCGAACCTGCGCTGTAATACCCTGGTCCGCCATCGCTTCCTGAATCGTCTGGAAGCCTTGCAGGTATCCGAGATAGGCAGCGCAGCAGTGCCCCGTATTGACGGTAAAAAGTTTGCGTTCAATATAAGGCGTCAATTCGTCCACATAATGAACGCCCTGGATTTCGGTAAACCCCTCGATCATCCCAGAACGGTCAACCACCCACTCATAAAACGGCTCCACCGTTACGTGAAGCGGATCCTCATGATGCTGGATCGGTACGATCCGGTCTACCGCGGCATCCGGAAAAGCTGTATATTGATCCGCTTTGCTGCGCATCTCTCCGCTCAAATGGGAATACACATGCTCCTTTAACTGCGTGCTTCCGCCGATCGCATTTTCACAGGCAATAATATGCAGAGGGGCGTTGGAGCGCGAAAGGCGCTGTTCAATGCCTTTGGCAATTCCTTCGGCAATGTGCTTGAGAATCGCAACTCCGACAGCCGTTGTGACCAGGTCCGCATTCGCAACCGCCTCGG
This sequence comes from Paenibacillus sp. JMULE4, assembly GCF_013337105.1. Classification (NCBI taxonomy): domain Bacteria; kingdom Bacillati; phylum Bacillota; class Bacilli; order Caryophanales; family Paenibacillaceae; genus Paenibacillus; species Paenibacillus sp. JMULE4. The sequence continues at coordinate 40,743 of NZ_SGWF01000018.1, read as the reverse complement.
CTACCCTTTCCAGATCTTTTCCGTTGATCGCCGTAACGCCCCTCACGACCGCCGCCTCTTGGGCTTCGTTCGCCAAGGCTACCGTATATTCGCCTCTTTGCTGAAGCAAGGAAACGAGCGTGTCGTTCACGTCGACAAAGCAAACCTCATATCCCGATCTCGACAGCAGCAGTCCGATAAACCCTCTGCCAATGTTTCCTGCTCCGAAATGGACCGCCCTCATGCTTCCATCCCGCTTTCGAAGATCGCGATCATTTCTTCCGCCGTAGATGCTTTAAGGATACGCTCCAGGTTATCGTCATCGGAACATATCATCGCCACATTCGTCAAAATGTCCAGATGATCATCCCCTGCCGCGGCAATGCCCACGACCAGATGCGCTTTTTCTCCATCTCCGAAATCGACGCCCTCGGGAATTTGGACAATCGACAGCCCCGTGGAGCGGATCAGCTCCTTGGAATCCTTGGTGCCGTGAGGAATAGCCAAGCCCCCGCCCATATAAGTGGACAAGGTTTGTTCTCGCTCAATCATTTTATCGATATATTCGACGGAAGCGTGGCCCGCATCGACGAGCAGCTGTCCGGCCATGCGAATCGCTTCATATTTGTCCTGTACTTTGGCATTCAGCTTGACTTTGTCCTTCGATAAAATACTCACTAGATAACCCTCTCCATTTCCATTTTATTTTCAAAAAAGCCTGCGAGCTCATTCGATATAAACTGCCTGATTTGCTCTGTCGTCCCGTTCTCCAGCATCCGAATCATATCCGGCAGAAGCAGCATGGCGCTAATCTCGCTCAGGACTTCCAGACCTTCTTTGGAAAGCTCCCGTGGCCCTAGCATCAGCAAAAGCTCGCGAACCTGCGCGGGATGCTCGGGATCCAGGGTCAGAGCATTGCTTAACCTGAACAAAGACAGCAGCGGCCTTGTGATATGCTCGCTTCTGGTATGAAATAAAGCAAGTCCGGTATCCGGGATGATTTGACTCCCGTATCGTTCCCTCTCAAGCAGCTGCTCGACGACCGGTTCGGGCCTCGCCAACGCCCCGTCCTTGCGGACCTCTTCGCAAGCCTGCCGTAACGTTTGCCGCAAATCCGGGCTATTGGACAAGCGATATACTTCAAAATGATCCATCAGGCAGACCGTTTCGTTTAAATAAGCTTTTAACGATCTTAAACGGTCCAAAGCCGGGGTTCCCCGCAAGGGTTCGGGAAGGTCGGCCGGAGCCCGTTTTAAGGTGATATTTTGAACATATTGCCGCAGTTTCTCCGTCTCTTCTTTGGTCAGCAGAGGGCTCAGCTTGAAGTATTGATCCGGTTCCAGCGGAAGATCCACGGTGGATATGATCAAATCGTAAGCCTCTGCGGGAAATCTGGCCGCTTCGTACCAGGATACATTGTCGACGATGTCAATTTGGGGAAGCTCCTTCTCCAGACGGATAGCCAGCAGCTTTGAGGATCCGATGCCGCTGGTACACACCACGATGGCCCTTACATTCCGGGAAAACTGCTTCAGACGTTCCAGGGACGCCCCGAAATGCATGACCAGAAATCCGATTTCCTCATCCGGCACTGCAAATCCGGTGATAATTTCGTCTACCGCTTGCCTGACATATCCAAACAGATGCTCATAATCTTTTTTGATTTGGGCAAGCAGCGGATTGCGGATCTGCACGCCTTCCCTGATCCTCTGCAATGCAGGCTCAATGTGCTTGATTAGACCGTCCCTCAAGGAACGGTCTTCACTCAACGGAACACCGGTCTGATCCTCTACGCGGCGTATAAGCTTTTGAACGGTCTCCAGCAAGCTCAGATCATCTTGAGGCAGCAGGCTGTTGGTGCGGGTCTCCCCATTTTCATCGAATAGCCCGGCTATATAATCGGCTTCCTCCGGAGGCAAGGAAAGATGCAGTGTTTCGGATAAATGACGCACCATTTGATCCCTGACCGTACCCTCACGGACGGTTTCGCCGGTATCCGGGACTCCCCTTCGGTCCGGCTCGATCGTCTTGCCCTGCCTGATTCGCGTAAGCGCCACGGACAACCGGATCAAGAGATCGGTATAGGCCGCCTCCGACAGCTCCAAGGGCCACCGGTCCTCCATCTGCCATAGCGCTTGCTCCACATCCATCCAATGCTCTTTACCTATCATCGCAAGCAGCCGTCCGGTAAGCGGATGAAGCGGTCCGCTTGCGATTTTTCCGAACAAATCGGAATCATCCAGATGCTTGCGGGCCAGCCGGCATATGGCTTCGCGTTTATTCGCTTCAGATCCGCCGAGAAGCACGCCATACCCTCTTCGCCGCACCAAGGTAAGACCGCTTTTCTGAATCCAATCCTCCAGGTCGTCCAGATCACTGCTGACCGTCGGTACGGTAACATGCAAATCATGCGCCAGAGCAAACAGCTTCACCGGTTCTTCGGCTTCCAAAAGCAGGCAAAGCATCAATGCTTTTCGTTCCTCCGCCGAGAATTCCACTGTACCCATGTGGGAGAGACTCCGTTTGAACTTCTCCAGCTGTTCCGGTTCAGCTTGAATTTGGATGCCGATGCCGGATTTTTTGTGCAGTGAGACGTCATAAGCCGCCAGAATTTCCTCCAACTCCGACAGCTCTCTGTGAACCGTTCTCGTGCTGACTTTGATTTCAGCGGCAATTTCTCCTGCCGTGATCTCATCCTTGCGGTTCAGCAGCAGCTCCAGGATTTGTCGTTGTCGGTTGGAAATGTTCATAACGGACAATCTCCTCTTTTACAAAATGGAGATAACGCCGGCAGAATGCCAGCGTTAAATATACTGCAATTGAATTAGCTTAACCGCTTGACGAGCTCTTCGTATTCCGGGCTCTTCAGGAAGTTGTCGATCGAAATGTGCTCGGCGTTCGGCGCTTGCACCTTCGCGCGATCGGTCAGCGTTTTATGTGTAATCACGATATCCGCGTCCTGCGGAATCTCGCTGATTGCGGTATTAATGACCGTCACTTCAACGCCCGCTTCTTTCATTTTCTTCCTTAAAATGGATGCCCCCATCGCGCTGGAGCCCATCCCGGCATCACAAGAAAATACGATTTTGTTCACTTCGGATTTCTTGTTCTCTGCCACCGCTACTGCTTCGGCCTTACCCGCGTTTTTCATTTGCTTCATCTTCTCGGCAGCCTGCTCCAAATCGCCTTCCTGCTCTGCCTTACGGCTCATTTTGAGCAGAAGCGACGCAACCAGGAATGAAGCGACGGTTGCCGTCAGGACACCCGCCAATACCGGGAACAGCCCGCCTCTGGGCGCCATCGCGATGTAAGCGAAAATACTCCCCGGCGATGGCGTAGCCACCAGTCCGGCTTGAAATAAGGAGAATGTGAACGTTCCGACTACACCGCCTGTAATCGCAGCCAAAATCAGGCGCGGATTCATCAGAATATAAGGGAAATAAATCTCATGGATTCCGCCAAAGAAATGGATAACCGCTGCACCGGGTGCGGATTGCTTCGCCGTACCGCGCCCTACCAGCCAGTAAGCGAGCAGAATACCGAGCCCCGGTCCCGGATTCGATTCCAGCATGAAAATGATCGATTGCCCTGTTTTGGCCGATTGATCCAAAGCAATCGGACCCAAGACGCCATGATTGATCGCGTTATTCAGGAAAAGAACTTTACCCGGCTCAATCAGGATATTAGCCAGCGGAAGCAACCCGGCATTGATCAGGAATTGGACCCCTGCCGCCAAGGTATTGCTGATCACTTGAACGACCGGGCCTACGCCCGTATACGCTACCAGAGCTAACGCGCCCCCGATAATCCCGGCTGAAAAGTTATTGACGAGCATTTCAAAACCGGAACGGATTTTGCCGTCGACCGCTTTGTCAAACTGCTTCAAAACCCACGCCGAGGCCGGTCCGACGATCATAGCCCCCAAAAACATGGGAATGGTCGCACCTACTACGACTCCCATCGTTACCACAGCGCCGATGACCCCGCCGCGGGAACCGTGAATGATCTGTCCCCCGGTATACCCGATAAGAATGGGAAGCAGGTAAGTGATCATAGGATTTACCAGCTTGGCTAGGTACTCGTTAGGAAACCATCCTGTCGGAATAAATAAAGCCGTAATCAAACCCCATGCTATGAAAGCGCCCATATTCGGCATGACCATGCCGCTCAGGAATCGGCCGAAACGTTGTACAGCTACCCGAACCCCGCCGGACGATGACTGCTGCGCCGCAGCTGTATTCACTAGAAAAGCCCCCTTTGATTGTAACTTGCCTTTGCCGCTATTCAGACAAAGGTTTATGGTTTCATCGTAAATCAGGATGACTGATGGTTTCAACCAAAGGAAAAGTTCATTTCGTCATGATTACTGTTGACAACATTTAAGAAGATTTATACATCGCCGCTTGGAAAACGATTCTGTTCCAGTTATACCGCTCCATTTTTATGTAATGTTTTATAACATTTTAATCAAATATATTGTCAAAAAATCAGTTATCTTATATAATTCTCTCATATATGTTAGATAAAATAACATAATTGGGAGTGAAGTTGAGATGAAAGATCAAAAAAGTAAGGTTTCGCGAACAGGATTCCTATTATTTATGACAGCAATACTAACCTTACCATCTTTCGGTATTTCCAGTGCAAGCGCCATGCCTCTTCAACCTACTACTTTAGAGAAGGTGGAAGGGGAATATTATGTTCCGTCAACCGTAGAAAATATTCGTTGGGGGCATTTGCCTAATCGCGACAGCAAACCGGTACTCACCGTTCCTTCCGGAAGTACGGTGACATTCGATACCGTCTCTCATGAGGGCATTATCGAGGACCAGGGACGAAATCCAGTTCAATACTTTGGAGCTCACGGTATTCCTGCGGATCAGGTGTTGGATGATGCCAAGGCGATTGCCGCCTCCTCCATCGAGCATGATTTCGATAAAGACGGTCCTCACATCGTTACAGGACCTGTTGCAGTCGAAGGGGCGGAGCCTGGAGATGTATTAAAAGTAGAAGTTCTTTCATTGCAGACAAGAGTCCCCTATGGCGTTATTTCCAATCGTCACTACAAAGGAGCATTACCTGGCGAATTCCCCGAAAATAAAGGGCGACAAGAAGGGGCCGGCGCTGAACATCCGGAACGGTATAATAACGTATCGATCTTCACCCCTATTGAAGAGATCCATGGTAGATGGTACGGTGTTCTGCCTACGGAAAACAATCAAAAAGTCCGGTTTCCGATCAACCCGTTTCTGGGTATCATGGGTGTGGCCCCCGACTCGAGTGAAAAAATAAATTCGGTGCCTCCATCCGAAACGGGAGGCAACATCGATATTAATGAATTAGGTGTAGGCTCGACGCTTTATCTGCCTGTTAAAGTCAACGGCGCCCTTTTCTATACCGGCGATCCTCACTTTGCACAAGGGGACGGCGAAGTCGCTTTAACCGCTTTAGAAGCTTCCCTGCGTGGAACCTTGCGTTTAACCGTACTTAAAAAGGGAGATCCGTCCATTCCCCGCAACGGCGAATTCACCCAGCCTTTTGCCGAAACGGATGATTACTGGATTCCGATCGGACTCGATCCCGATCTGGATGAAGCCATGAAAGAAGCGGTTCGCGAATCGATTGCCTTCCTGTCGGAAAAGCTGGGCATGAGCCGCGAAGTGGCTTACGCTTATCTCAGCGCCGCCACAGATTATGAAGTATCTCAGGTTGTGGACCGGACCAAGGGAATACACGGTCTCATTCGTAAGACTGATTTTCTGGAGTCTCTAAGCATCCATGTGAATGTCAACGGGAAACACATCTCCCCTACTGTAATGAACAACGATAAGTTCTATGTCCCTCTTCGCGACATTGTCGAAGAATTAGGCGGAACGGTAGCGTGGGACAGCGCGACAAGATCGGCCGTCGTCACTTTGCAGGGTAAAAGCATAACTGTGAAGAACGATTCCAACCTATATCATGTTGACGGCAAAGAGATATATAATGAAGGAATACCGCACATCATCAATGAGAAAACGATGATTCCCGTGAAAACGGTCCGGGACATTCTCGGGGCTTACGTCAATTGGACAACATCGGGCAAAGAACTACATGCAGCCGTTGCGCTGAGCAGTAAATAAACCATCCCTGCGTGCCGACACGTTGAAAGGCTGGCACGGCGGTTACATAACAAACAGACCCTCCGTTTCGGAAGGTCTGTTTTGTTGTGCTGTTCAAAATAAAATTTTTCAAGCCAATGGATATAGACAAGTGCCCTTTTTTTCGTTTCTGCATATTGTAGAGTAAGTTAACAAAGGAGGAACAAAGATGACTCAGGAAAACCCATCCGTAATACAACCGGCAGATGCAGCCGAATTCGATTACCCTGCGCAGCAGGCTCAATTTGATGCGCAAGCTTATGCCCCTTATTATGACTACTATCAGTACGGTTATCCTTATCGCGACCACCACTATCATCATGCTCATGTTCATCATGGCTATTTTGACGGCTTCCATCCTGGCTGGTACAGTCCGTGGCAACACCACGGTCACTACGATCCCTGGTTCTATCACCATCCTTGGACGCATCACCACCAACATCAACATCATCCTTGCTCTTATCCGGTTCATTATTAATCACGTACAGAAGGACAGCCCGAATGCCGTGTGCATTCGGGCTGTAATTTATGTTTTTCCGCCTCTCTCAACCATGCAATCCGCCCGATAATCGGGGGCGATCACGATAAGGGCCGACCGGAACTTGAATCAGGCTCGTTCGTCCTTGCCGAGCCATATGGTAGACCTCGTCACACAAGCTTACATCATATCCGAGAAGCGGATGCCCGCCCATCCCCAAGGCGAACGCCGCGAGCAGCAGGCGCTGAACGAGCATCCCCGCTTCCATCTGTTGGACACGATACCCCCGGTACCCCAGTGCCGAATGAAGATGGTCCTTGTCTCCCGCCACATGCAGGCATAACGGGACTTGGTACAGGTTCACATTGTCCAGGGACATCCCCTGCTGCAGCCAAAGCCGATGGTCCCCGGGACGAACCTGACTGAGCACATGACGAACACTGTCATAGCGGTAAGCGCCGTCCGGGATGCCCTCAACGCCGTATAAACAACAATACAGGACGACGCGAGGCGCGGGGTCCTCACAGTTTCCATCCAAATCATTGCGATATCCGTAAGATTCCGCCGCCTCCCGCAGCAGCGCGGCCAAATTCGGCTCGCTTACCCGTCCCGTCACAAAATCCATTTCCGGCGAATAGCGCTTTTTGCAGACCGCTGCCAGATCATACGAAAGCCGCCGGACAGGGGATAATTTTACCGTCGGGCCCTCACCTGCATCGTCAGCTGTCCACTCTTTTCCGATCCGCCGAAACGACCGGGGCGACTCCATCAAGGACGCTTCGTTCATCCGGACCAGCATCGGATAACCCCTGATCCTCTGTGACCGGACATAGTGCCGATGCCAAACTGCCGGCAGCTCCCGGCACAGTTCGGCCGTCGAAACCATCGCATCTCCGTCCCCGCGGTTTGCAAACCATGCGATGTCAGGATCGGACGACAGAGGAATCACCGCATACACACTTTCCTCCCATTCGGATAGCCCGAGCAGATGGTTCACCGCCCGATCAAGAAACTGGAAATACACCCCCGAGGAAACACCGAACCGTTTAGCCACCTCCAGCAGTTGTCCGATCAGCACGCCGGCATCCAGACCCTGCAGCCTGTAGCCAAAGTTATGGTATTTAAAGAAGTTTTTCCAAAACAGGGTTGAAACAAATACCATACCGAAACAAGCCGACACGTCACAATGGCTGCCCAGAGCCCTGGCCAGATAAGAATCGAAATGGCCTTCGCGCAGGAGCACCAAACGGTGATGTGCCGCATCGTAGTGATATACCCCGGCAGGCAAGTCTTCCAGCTTCAGATATATGTATAATTCGTTGGGATATAACCCGCCGCCGGAGGGAATAAACCGGCGCTTAAACAGCATGGAGCTTACCGCCTGATGCTCGGAATTGAAAGGCAGAATGGACTGGCACACTTGTGTGAGCCCGAATGCATACCAAAGAAAATGGCCGATTTCGCGAAGACCTGCCTTTCCTGACTTTTGCCGTCCTTCGAGCGTCAGCGGCACTTCCGGAGATAAGGGCACCTCCGGCAAACCGCGGTAAAGCTTATAGGAAAGCGGCGCATCCTCCCAATCCGTCTCCCAGTCCGGAGGCCTCGCCCTATCCGTGTCATAATGCAGATGGTGTATAAAAGCATCCAGGTTCATCCTCCTCACTCCTCTTCACGGATTATGGAAACGGATGCGGATGCGGATTGAGCTGTTCCGGCTCTAGCGGCTGCTTGGCATATCCCAGCTCCACCGGTACGGTGAATACCCGTTCCAGTCCCGTCAAACGGGTAAGATGATGACCGAACGTCATAGGGAGCATCCCTGGAATCAATACTTTCACACAGTACAATCCGTTTCGCCTTAACTCCGGTGCAGTCTGATCCACCACGATCACATCAAGATTCAAGTCGTGAAACACCTGAAGAATGTCCTTCAAATCATCGGTCAAATCCGCAGATCCCGCCTTCGGCTTAAACTCCTCGTCAAAGGTCCGCAGCGGACGATTCTCATCCAGTAAAAACCGCAAACGTTCTTCCGCTTGGGGTAAGCTGTACAGCATGGAATGGTCCTCCATGTGGCGTACCCGAAACGGATCGTGGAGCATTTGCTCAATTTCCTGCCGGTTCGCTTCAAATTTCTCGTCCAGCGTCATCATCATGCCCGAGAGCTCGTGAATCGCGCCTTTCACCGCGCGGATCGGGTCCGGATGAGCCCCGGCCGCGCAGATCAGATTGACTCCGTTGGGTTTCCTGTTTTTCGCGAGCGCCCACACGCTTGGAATTCCATTCTCCATCGTAGCGTTAAATACAGCCACATCATAACCCGCCACCGCCCGCAGACGTCCGATCATCAATTGCAATTCCCGGTCGCCGGCGGAAGAAAGATCAAGCTGTGGAATAGGCAGCTGTGCATACCAGGTCAACAGGAACGAATCGCGCTCCACCACTTCCATGATGCCGTAGAAAACAGCTTCCTCCAGACTGCCTCCCAATGCGCATCCATTGGACGTTTCATGGACAAATTTATCCCCGCACCCCAGGCTGTAATAAGCCAGCATCTCAGGAACCAGGATCGGCCGCTCCTGCCTGAACGAATAGCCCCATACCCAATCGATCGGGCGATCCGGATCAAACGGTTTGAACGGGAATCCGGGCCGCGCATACTGCTGCACATCATATACGCCTACCTTGACGGGATCCAGGGCTTGAGCCTCGAGACGGCGGAAGCTGTCGCGGATCACCGTCCGTTTGCCGCGAGGCGCCACACCGCAGTACCGTTCCAAACCCTCCATAATGCCGGTCAGCTCACTGTCCGCATAGGAATGAGTTCGTCCTCCGCATGCTTCGTCCTGCGAAAACAGCGGCAGATTCACGCTCACATCGGCAAAGGGCGATACGAAATCAACCATTTTCCCATTCAACAAACCTATCCGGTAATCGATGTAGTCCGCGGCCAGAAATGGCTTCAAGTCATCGATCGGACGGCAGCGGTAGCTGTCGGCGTTGATTTTGGGACTGGGCTTTAACGGTATTCGGGCCGCTTCCGGCGTATCGTCGGCCAATCGACCGCAAACCGCACACTGCGGATCGGGTAAAAAGAAATGACGCGAGCTCTTCAGCGTTTGCAGATTAAGCAGCACCACGTTCTCTTCCAGGCCTCCCCGGCCTCCCCGCAGCACCCTGTCCGCCTCCGCCGCAAGCAGGTGCGCCGCCTGCAATAGCCCTGTACGGGATGCCCATGCATCACGCGGCACTCCCCCATGCTCGGCCAGCATTTGCCGCAGTCCCCACATCTCCTTGCGGTCGCGTCTTGCCATCAGATACCGCGAATCCGCACATTGGGAGCATCCCGGCTTTCCCGGACGAACCAACGGTCCCACCATGGCCTCGCCAAAGGAAACGAAGCCGCGCAGCCAAGAGATGCCCGCCGATTGCATCACCTCTTCCGCTTCGTAATGAGCATAAGGCTGCCATCCGTCGTGCAGCACCAGGACCAAATCCGCCGCTTGGGGTGCTCCTGTTTTGAAATCGGACTGACGGACAATCTCGTATTGTGCAGACAGTTGGGAATACACGAAATCCGCCAACAGCCCTTCTCCGACAACCAACACGACAGCGCCGCTCACCGGGACTCCCCCTCTCGTAACGACACGCCGAACACGCCTGCCAATTTCTCTTTCAGAAACGGTTCAACCGCTAGATCAAAGGTCACCAGCTGCTTGCCGTTCCGTGTCAAAAGCTGCAGGGCGGACTCAAGCGTCTCCCGCTGCGCCCTCTGTTCGCACGCCGGGATCGTAAGGCTTAGCGGCTCGGCTTCTTCCCGAAGCACCGGCGAAGCTTCCAACTCCCTCGTGATAGAGCCGGCCTCGGGATGTTGGACATCCAGCAGCGCCCGCTGGAGCGCCTTCCTGAGCGCCAGGGTCACATTCAAGCCTGTACTGCCATACCAGCGGCCGCCTGTACCGACCCAAACCGCGGGGAAACCGGATACTGCCTCTCCCAAGCCGATCGTGGGCGCACCTTGCATTGTGGTTAACGCCTGCAAGTAAAACCGGCAGCGTTCATCTTCTACCTCACTCAGCCTTACCAGGGCCACAATAGGCGGCTGATTCCCTTGGCGCTTGCCCAGCTCCTCGGCCAAGTATTGGTGCAACCCGCGGCAAACGCCCTCCACGATCGTTTCCCCCGCTCCGACGCCGATAAATTCATCAGGTACGAGCAGGCCTGCCATTCGTGACACATAGGCCTCAATTCCCGCCAATCCGGCTTCCCGCCTTGCCTCTTCATGCGTCAGACCCGTAAAGATCTTTTCCGGCAGCAGCCCGGCCGGCCCTTCCGACAGCGGATCAACGGTTTGAATCCGGCACTGAGCGAGCGGAAGCTGCTTCAAGTCCCCTTCCTCCCAAAGATGAAAAATTCCCGACTCTTCCGAGGTTAACAAGCTGAAATAAGTAAGCAAATCGGTCGAATTTCCTTCATCCGTGCTCTCGTCCAACCGCAGCTCAAGATCGTAGATCCTCCGGGCCTCAGCATGTCCGGTCACCAGCGGATGGGGGATGAACGAATGCCAGCTGCCTTCCAATGTCTCCAAATCAAGCAGAAAAAACTTATTATTACGTTCCGGTTCATCCACGCCCGCCACCTTTTTGAACCACTCAAACACGATCACATTCACAAGCATTGCTCCGGCTGTAGGAGAGGGGAAGTGAATCGATTGGTCTTTATTCAAGGCAGACCGGTGGATGCGGCGCCAAGCCGATTCCCAGCAGGCTTCAGAGTCCGGATGCACCTGCGGACCGGCCAGACCTGTCTGCTGCAGACCAATGGCAGAGAGAAATCCTTTTTTCTCCTCTCTGCAAACCGCATGAAGCGCCCGCAGCTCCTCCAGATCGCCCTCCTGCGATACATACAAAACCGAATCAAACGGCCGCACAGCCTCCCGCCAAGAGCTCACCCCCTCCTTCGGCAGGGTGATTTCTTCTACCGCCGCTTCAGGGTCTGTTTTGCGGGCGTGAGCCGCAAGCTCCGTCAACCGCTGCCGGTTGGTCGAAACCAAGTCGGTTATCAGGACATGGAATCGGGGCAACCCGGATTCGAGCAATGACGCGGCCAACGAGACCAACCATGAGCCCGAGCCTACCGCCAACACTTTGGCCTGGCGGTAGCACTGAAAACGGTACGCACCCGAGCCGCCGAAGCTGTTCAAAAATTCAATTTGAGAGGCATACTTTTGCAGAATCGGATCCGGTAATTGATGAGGACGGTCTTCTACAACGCGTACGAAGCCGTTGTGGTACAGCTTTTCTGCGATTTCCACCACCCGGTTACGGTATTCGTCCGGCAATCCGTCCGTCAGCTCCTCCAAGGTGTACTGCCCGTCTAATGCCGGCAGAAGCTTGGAAATCCACTGATCAATCGCGCTGCCTTCCATTCGAAACGAGCCTGAATTATTACGAAAATACACGCTTCCGTTCGAGGCGGGGAGAAAAAAGGTATCCCCTTTTACCTTCAGACGCATAGAAGGATTCAGCTTTGTCATTTCACTCCTCCTTACCGCAAGCTGCTCTTAAAAGCCGTCACTTTCACTCTCATCTTATGTATGGCTATTTGTCCCTCATGCCTGATTTTGTCGAGAAAAACCCCTGCCAGCCGGGCAGCGGCTGCAGGGGCCATTTCTCCTTAAACGGCGACAGTTTCCTTGAGGTAACTAGAAGCAGCGGGCACAGCCTCCGCAGCGAGCGCAGCCTCCACAAAATCCGCCGCAGCGAAACCCGCCGCAAAACCCACCGCATCGGCCAAATCCGCCACAAAATCCGCCGCATCGGCCAAACCCGCCACAAAATCCGCCGCATTGGCCAAACCCGCCGCAAAACCCGCCGAAGCCAACACACAAGCGGGCACTATCGTACTGTGCCTGATTGTCCCAGGGTGTTACCTCGCCCGCCTTGAATTCGGCAACCTGCAGATTTTGAATATCTTTTTTAAAATCATTCATGTTAACACCCTCCGCTAAATTCTATTCATGAGGGAAACCACCGGCCTTGATGGAGACATCCATCAAAGCTTAGTTAGGCCGATCTCCCTTGACAAAATAATTTATGTTAGATCATCCTCTCTTGTTACTGTTTCCAATGCCTACTTGCAACCAAAAAAAACGGCCCTTGTCCCGTTCATGCTTGAGACAAGGCCGTTCTTCTGTTGACTTGAGATCCTTGTTATAACAAGAAAACACAATCATGCGAGGGCATGAATAAAAACCCGCGTTCTGCGGGAGAAGCGCAAAACGCAGGTTTTTCATGTTTCAACCGATCACCAGAAGCCACCGTCAAATCCGCCGCCAAATCCACCGCCAAATCCGCCGCCAAATCCGCCGCCGAAGGCGAAGGGGGATGTTCCAATAGCGAGCAGATCAAAAAGAACGAGAGGGATAATAGCCGACGTTCGAACTTGTTTGCCTTTTTGCGGAGCAACAAGCAGCTTGCCGCCACTGATGCGCACCAGCTTGCCCTGAACAACCGTACCGTCTTTTTTCACCGCATAAATCAGCTTGCCGATCAGCTTGGCTGCATCCTGCTTACGGACTGCTTTTTGCATAGTCGTACACCTCCATATCGTTAGCGTCGGGCTTAAAAGCCCTCCAACATTGGTGTTAACGCTATATCATACGAGGCGCAACCCTTACCTGCTTGTATCCCTGTCCGTATTTCAGACAAAATGTGCCGCTGTCCTAAGCCTTGGGGGCGCTTTGAGGCTTACGCAATCGGCCGAGCTCCATCGTGATCGCTTCAATCTCGCTGATGCTGAACTGGCTTTTACCGGCCACCATTTCATAGATATCGCGCAGATCATCGTACTGTTCATCGTTCAGCCTGGATGCTTTGAGCGCGGCGCCGCTCGCCATACGCAGCTTCTTCTTGATTTCTTCTATCATGAATTCCGTATTTTCCAATGTATTGGCTGTCAAGTTCACCGTGATCACCCTTTCCATTTTGGCGCTTTTAGCATATGCCCTTATTGTACCATGTTTTGTGAACAGACGCTTCTTATAATATAATGATGACGAAATAAAAGTATTTATCCCCCGGCCGGAAGGAGAGCTTCGATGATACATATGCTGCACTTGCAAACAAAAGAACGGGACGAAATGATTGAAATTACCCACCTGGTGTACAATCTCTTAAAGCAGGAAGGACTTGAGGAAGGAATTGCGGTCATCTATTGCCCGCATACCACGGCAGGTATCACCATTCAGGAAAACGCCGATCCTGATGTTAAGCACGACGTTCTGATGAGGCTTTCCGAAGTCTATCCATGGCAGCACCCGAAATACAAGCATGCCGAAGGAAATACGGCTTCCCATTTGAAGGCCATGACCGTCGGTTCGTCGCAAACCGTACTCATAGCCGGTTCTCGTCTGATATTAGGCCGTTGGCAGGGCATTTATTTTTGCGAATTCGATGGTCCTCGCGAGAGGACTTGTATGGTGAAGTTTATGCGGGGGTAACTTTGGAGTTTCAACGTCATGTGGCAGGGGGCTGCAAAGCATCTCCGGATGCCGAGATGACACTATCCTTGCAGCCCTTCGCACAAATATTTGACATGTTGTTCCGCCAACTTTTTGACATCTTCGAACGATTGATTATAACGAATATTATAAGAAATAAATCCGTGCAGTGACATGAACAAGCTCCATGGCAGGCTGTACATCTTTTTATCGCCGTCCGTCCGCTTAGAGACGACTGACCGCACAACAGTTGCAAACAGCTCCAAACACTCCGCCTGCTCCGTCCGTGAATAACGCTGCAGCTCGGGGTCCTTGATCATAAACATGATTTCGTAATGGTTCGGATTCTCCAACCCGAAGCGGATAAATTCAAACATCAGCTTCTCCAGCTGCCCAAGATCCCCTAAGCGGGTGCGCCTCAGCATATCCTTCAGCCGATCCAGCAGCATTCGGAAATCATCGCTAACCAATGCATAGAACAGTTCCGCCTTCTCGCTAAAATGATAGTACAATGCCCCATGGCTGTAACCCATTGACTTTGCGATGCTCCGCATCGTTAATGCATGATAACCGTGCTGGATAAAAAGCTGTCTCGCCTCCTCCAATATGCGCTCGCGACTCAGCTCCTGTGCAACTGCCTTCCTGGCCAAAATTTCCCAACCCCCACTGTGTCATTGTTGTCATGGACTATTCTATATCAGCCGCGCCCCCACTTCACTCTTCACGGAAGCTCGTCATGATCTATATAACGCGATTCCCCTTCAATAATCGTTGCCTGTCCTTGCGTAATATCCGTCATCCAATGGATGAACCGCTCCGTCTCTTCAGCCAGAGGCAAGCAGGTCAGCGTCACTTTGTCGGTGAATGAGGTATCGCCCATCAGCATCCCCCGGTTCCTCAGCTCGTTATCCACTTTGCCGTGCCATGTGTAGTCGATTTCCACCAATACCTCGGTGTGCAATACCTTATACACGGGCTCCGCCGCCGCGAGTCCAATGACCGCTCCATCGGTATACGCGCGAACCAAGCCTCCTGCGCCAAGCAGGATCCCGCCAAAATACCGGGTGACGACTACGGCAACATTTTTCATCCCTTGGTTCTTGATGACTTCGAGAATCGGTTTCCCCGCCGTACCGCTCGGTTCTCCATCATCCGACGCTCTCTGAATCTCATCCCGCTCCCCGATCATGTAAGCCGAGCAATTATGCGTAGCGTTCCAATGCTCCTTCTTGATGCTTTCGATAAAAGCGATCGCCTCGTCTTCCGTCTCCACCGGCTTGGCATAACCGATAAACCGCGATTTCTTGATGACGACCTCCGCCGAACCGAAACGCTTTACCGTTCTGTACTGTGTGAGCATGGTCTTTCAGTGCCTCCTTTATATCTAACCGCCCTGCCCGTGTAGATTCGTGTTAGATCTAAAAAAAGCGGCTCTCCCAAGGGATGAGCCGCTTTGTCGCGTGTGCCAGAGTCCGTCGGCCTTACTGTTTCAGTCTGGCTTCTAGCTCAGCTTTTTGTTTCTCGTATCCCGGTTTTCCAAGCAGCGCGAACATGTTTTTCTTATATGCTTCCACGCCCGGCTGATCGAACGGATTGACTCCAAGCAAGTATCCGCTGATTCCGCACGCTTTTTCAAAGAAGTAAACCATGTAACCGAACGTGTACGGGCTCATATCCGGCAGGGTAACGATAAGATTCGGTACGCCTCCGTCCGTATGGGCGAGCATCGTCCCTTCGAACGCTTTCTTGTTGACAAAATCCATCGTTTGGCCGCTGAGAAAGTTGAGTCCGTCCAAATCCTGCGGATCGCTGCCGATCACAATTTTCTCAGCAACCTCCTCGACTTGAATCACGGTCTCGAACAAATTGCGCGAGCCTTCTTGGATAAACTGTCCCATGGAATGAAGGTCCGTTGAAAAATCGACCGAGGAAGGGTAAATTCCTTTGTTATCCTTACCTTCGCTCTCACCGTACAGCTGCTTCCACCATTCCGACACATAGTGCAGGGATGGCTCGTAGTTGACGAGAATTTCGGTTGTTTTGCCTTTGCGATAGAGCGCATTGCGTACCGCGGCATACTGGTAAGCTTCGTTTTCCTTCAAATTCGGATTGGAGTAAGCTTCACGCGCATCCGCCGCGCCGCGCATCATGGCTTCGATATCGATGCCGGCCGTTGCGATCGGCAGCAATCCTACTGCTGTCAGCACCGAATACCGGCCGCCCACATCATCCGGAATCACGAAGCTTTCGTAGCCTTCCTCCGTGGCCAGCTTCTTCAAAGCCCCTCTGGCTTGATCGGTTGTCGCATAAATACGCTTGCGCGCCGCTTCCTTGCCGTATTTCTTTTCCAGCAGCTCGCGGAAAATGCGGAAGGCGACCGCCGGCTCCGTTGTCGTTCCGGATTTGGAGATCACGTTTACCGAGATGTCCTTGCCTTCGAGCAACTGGAGCAGATGAGCGACATAGGTGGAGCTGATGTTTTGGCCGACAAAATAAATTTCAGGCGTCTTGCGCTTGTCCTTGGGCAGCAGGTTATAGAAGCTGTGCGACAGCATCTCGATCGCCGCTCTGGCTCCCAGATAAGAGCCTCCGATACCGATCACCACGAGCGCATCGGAATCCGATTGAATCTGCCGGGCCGCTTTCTGAATGCGGGCAAATTCATCCTTGTCGTAATTGACTGGAAGATCGATCCAGCCGAGATAATCATTGCCTGCACCGGTTTTATTATGCAATTGGTCATGTGCCGCGGCTACCGCCCCGGCCAAATAATCCACTTCATGTTGTCCAATGAAATTCAGTGCTTTACTGTAATCAAAACGAAGTTTTGCTCCCATCGTAAACATGTCCTCCTATCCATTCATCTGGTTCTCTCTTTATGAAGACTATGTCGTAAATCCCTATCACATAGAATACTTTACTTTCTGTCCATAACGCAAGAGAACATTCACAGTCTCCCATAAAATACAAAAATCCATGCAGCCATGACGAGATCAACACGATCGGACGGATTTGCAGGGCAGCAGCGGAAAGGCCGGCCGCCGAAAAAATAAAAACCCCGCCCATCCGCCATCGTTATGTCATCATGGATCGGACAAGCGGGGTTTGACTTGCCGTACTATTCGCTAATGTAGGAGCAGCAGTAATCCGTCACCGTACGGACGTCAAGCTTGAACTTCTGTCCGGCCGGAACGGTGAATTCTCCCGTGCCGTTAATCTCCAGCCATTCCGTTGAACCGGGGAGCAGCACCTTCAGCTCACCGGCCAATATTTCCATCACTTCCTTCACGTCCGTACCGAACTCGTACTCGCCGGGCAGCATGATGCCGAGCGTCTTCTTCGTGCCGTCCGCGAACAGAACCGCGCGGCTTGTGACCTTCCCGTCAAAATAGACGTTTGCTTTTTTTACTACCGTTACATTCTCAAACTGCGACATCGCGCCAACGTTCCCCTCTGAATGGTTTATTTCAACAGCTGCTTTACGCGGGCAACCACGTTCTCTACGGTAAATCCGTACTCACGGATAACGACCGGACCCGGAGCCGATGCGCCGAACTTGTTGATGCCGAGCACGTCGCCCTGCTCGCCGACATAACGCTCCCAGCCAAACTCATGGCCCATTTCCACTGCCAAACGCGCTTTCACATCCGGCAGAATAACCGAATCCTTGTACTCTTGCGCCTGTTTATCGAACAACTCCCAGCTCGGCATGCTGATGACCCGGACAGCCACGCCTTCTTCGGCAAGCTGCTTCTGAGCCTCAACAGCCAGCTGCACTTCCGTACCTGTCGCGATAATTTGCGCTTGCGGCTTGCCGTCCGGAGCATCGGCAAGCACATACGCGCCGCGATCGACCGCGCCCTTCTCCGAGCCCTCCAGCTTCGGAGCCGCTTGACGGGAGAGAATCAGTGCGACCGGACCGCCCTTGTTCTCTACCGCATAACGCCATGCCGCCGCAGTTTCGCTGCCGTCCGCCGGACGGATCACCGTTACGCCCGGAATGACGCGAAGCGCCGCCAACTGCTCGATCGGCTCATGCGTCGGGCCGTCTTCGCCGACACCGATGCTGTCATGCGTAAAGACGTAGATCGCCGGTACATTCATGATGGCTGCGAGACGAATGGCCGGACGCAGGTAATCCGAGAAAACGAAGAACGTTCCGCCGAATACTTTCAGACCGCCGTGCAGCAGCATCCCGTTCACTGCCGCGCCCATTCCGAACTCGCGTACGCCGAAGTAAACGTTCCGCCCGCTGTAATCCTTGGCCGACAATACGCCGAGGTCTTTCATATGCGTCATCGTCGACGATTCGAGATCCGCAGATCCGCCGATCAGATGCGGCACATTCTTGGCAATTTCGTTGAGCACGATGCCCGATGCCGTCCGGGTTCCTTTCTCTGCAGGCGGAGCGATCGAGATGTCTTTATCCCAGCCTTCCGGCAGATCGCCCTTCACGGCAATTTCAAACTGCTTTGCAAGCTCAGGATACGCCTTGGCGTATTCGGCAAACATGGCGTTCCATCCTTCGTATATATCCCTGTTGCGCTTTTTCACGTCTTCAAAATGCTTGCGCACTTCATCCGGCACGTGGAAATGCTGCGTATCGTCCCAACCGTAAGCCTTCTTCGTCAGCGCGACTTCTTCCGCACCCAGCGGCGATCCATGCGGGCCCGCATGTCCGCCTTTGCCCGCTTTGTTCGGGCTGCCGTAACCGATAACCGTCTTCACCTCGATCAAGGTCGGACGATAATCGGCCTGCGCTTCCAGCACCGCATTGTGAATCGCCTGCAGATCGTTGCCGTCCTCTACGCGAAGCACCTGCCAGCCGTAGCCTTCAAAGCGCTTGGCCACATTCTCGGAGAAGGACAGATTGAGCTCGCCGTCCAGCGAGATATCGTTAGAATCGTAAAGTACGATCAATTTGCCAAGCTTCAGATGACCGGCAAGCGATGCGGACTCCGAAGAGATCCCTTCCATCAGGTCGCCGTCACCGCAAATGACATAAGTATAATGGTCGATCACACGGTATTGATCACGATTATATACGGCAGACAAATGAGCTTCCGCCATGGCCATACCTACCGCCATACCGAAACCTTGTCCAAGCGGGCCTGTAGTCGCATCGACGCCAACCGTGTGGCCCACTTCCGGGTGACCCGGCGTTTTGCTGCCCCATTGCCGGAAATTCTTCAGCTCTTCCATCGGCAAATCATATCCGCAGAGATGCAGCAAGCTGTACAGCAGCATGGAACCATGTCCGGCCGACAGCACAAACCGGTCGCGGTTGATCCAATTCGGCTGATCCGGATAATGCTTCATCAGCTTGGCGAACAGCTCATATCCCATCGGCGCGGCTCCCATAGGCATGCCGGGATGTCCGGACTTCGCCTTCTCTACCGCATCGATGGAAAGGGTGCGGATGGTATCCACGGAAAGTTGCTCAATCGATTTGTTTGTTACCGTCATTATTATCCTCCCACTTCTACATCTTTGTCTTGTATCGCATCAGTGTGTCAAGCCGTGAATCGCCTTCATTACAAACAGCAAGCTACCCTTATGCAGCGTAAGCTGTTCACGTGTGCATCATTCTCCGGCCACTTCAAGTACTTGCCCTATTGTACCATTCTCCGCATGAGTTTTCCATAACCCGTACACTTCTATTCTACAAAATAATCTACTGCAAAATTGTTGTTCACTGACACAGCGGCGCTGGCCTGGTGGCTTGCCAGCCACTTCTTGTATTCTGTGCTGCTCGCCCGCTGCGGCGCATGGTCTCTGCGCAAGCTGCAACAGGAAAATAAACAAGACGGTACTGAGCCATAGCCAGCACCGTCTTTCTTTTGCCGCATATGTTGCTACGCGGACAGACTGTCTTTGTTCAACAGCAGAAACACTTTCCCTTCCGCATCCACTTCAACCGGAAACGTCGTCACACAGCCTTCATCGGGAGCCTGCACCAAACCGTCCTTCATATTGATCTTCCAGTCGTGCAGGGGGCAAAAAACGTGATGATCGCAAACGATTCCTTCCGACAGCTTCCCGTTCTTATGGGGGCAGCGGTTTTCGATGGCGTGCAATTCCCCGCTCGAAAGCTTGAAGACGGCAATCTCCGTACCGGCTACCTTTACCGTTCTGGACCGCAGCGCCGGGATATCCGATACCCGGGCTACCATAATACGCTCCATCAGCGCTCACCTCGTTCAAAATAATGTCGACCCAATCCGGGCGCCACCGTCCGGTTTCCTCTTATTCCGCCGCGGCGGCGGCATCCTTCGCCGGAAGCGATTCAAACATGGCGCGCAGCTCGGGCGTCTCAATGATTTCCTTCCAAGGATCCTTCATCAGCTTCAGCGTCTCGTCGATACGCGCCACAAGCGCCTTTCGCTTCTCCTCGGTATCCAAAGCCTGCCGAATCACGTCCAGGCCGACACGCTGTACCCATTCGCTCGTCCGTTCGTTCCATTTGGCGTTCTCCCGGTAATACTGCAAGAAAGCGGCCGAGTATTCGAGCACCTCCTCTTTCGTCCTGACCTTCCACATCAAGTCGGATGCCCTGACCTTGACGCCGCCGTTGCCGCCAATATACAGCTCCCAGCCGCCGTCGATGGCCACAACGCCGAAGTCCTTAATTGTCGCTTCCGCACAGTTGCGCGGACATCCGGATACGGCCATTTTCACCTTGGCCGGTGTGTTCAACCGCTCAAAACGCCGCTCCAGCTCAATACCCATGGAGATCGAATCCTGTGTTCCGAACCGGCAGAAGGTCGAACCGACACAAGTTTTCACTGTACGGAGAGCTTTGCCGTAACCATAGCCGGACGGCATATCGAGCTCTTCCCACATCCCCGGCAGATCTTCTTTCTTCACGCCGAGCAGATCAATACGCTGACCGCCTGTAATTTTGACCATCGGCACGTCATATTTTTCCGCCACTTCGGCGATTTTTTTCAATTCCTTGGGAGAAGTCACCCCGCCATAAATTCTCGGTATGACGGAGTAAGTGCCGTCCTTCTGAATGTTGGCGTGATTCCGTTCATTAACAAAGCGCGACTCCCGCTCTTCTGCGTGCTCCACCGGCCAAACCATGCCGAGATAATAGTTCAGCGCAGGACGGCATTTGGAGCAGCCCTCCGGATTCGACCATTCGAGCACATGCATAACCTCTTTGCTCGTCGTCAAATGCATCGAGCGGATAGCCGCTACCACCTCGTCCCGGTCCAATGTCGTACAGCCGCAGATTCCCTCTTTGGCCGCGGTGACGGCATCCTCCCCCAGCGTACAGTTCAGTACCTGGGCGACGAGCGGTTTACATCCCCCGCAGGATCGCGAGGCATTCGTACAAGCCTTGATCTCCTCAACCGAAGTGAGTCGCTTTTCTTGAATGGCTTTCACTATGGTTCCTTTGGTCACGCCGTTGCATCCGCATACGATCTCGTCATCGCTCATCGCCCCGACCGCCGTCCCGCCGTTACCGTTCCTGCTGCCAAAGTCTTCGCCCAGCACGATTTCCTTCTCCCGGCCGCTGATATCTTCCCCCGTTCGTATCAGTTGGAAGATGCGGGAGCTGTCGCTTGTATCGCCAAACATCACGGCGCCGACCACTTTCCCATCCCGGATCAAAATCTTTTTGTAGATGCCGTCAATTTCATCTTGAATCCTAATGGCGCGCGTTCCCGGCTCTTCGTTATATTGACCGCCGGAGAAGACGTCAACGCCCGACACCTTGAGCTTGGTGGACGTGACCGATCCCCGGTACCCTTCGCACTCAAGACCGCACAGCTTCTTGGCAAGCACATCCCCCTGTTCATACAACGGGGCTACAAGTCCGTAAGCAACGCCGCGGTGCTCAGCGCACTCCCCGACCGCATAGATATTCGGGACGCTGGTTTGCAGGTAATCGTTCACCACGATGCCGCGATTCAGCTCAATCCCGCTTTCCTTGGCAAGCGTAACGTTCGGCCGTATCCCGACCGCCATCACGACGAGGTCGGCTTCCTCAAAGCCGCCGTCCTTGAACTTGACCCCGGTTACCCTCTTCTTGCCCACGATTTGTTCCGTCTGCTTCTCCAAAAGAAACTTCATGCCCTGACGCTCCAGCTCGGCCTGCAGCATTCTCGAAGCCGTTTCATCCAACTGGCGCTCCATCAAATAATGGTTAATATGGACAACCGATACCTCCATATTCAGATTGAGCAGTCCGCGCGCCGCTTCCAGTCCGAGCAGACCTCCGCCGATGACGACCGCTTTCTTATATTGCTTGGCCGTCTCCATCATCGTTTCGCAGTCCTTGATATCCCGGAAAGCGATAACCCCTTCCTTGTCCGCCCCGGGAATCGGAAGCATGAACGGCAGCGAGCCCGTTGCCAGGATAAGCTCATCATAAGCTGCGGTCACGCCTTTATCGGAAACAACCTTCTTGTTGGCCGTATCGATCTTCGTCACGGTATGCCCTGCATGGAACGTAATGTTGTTGTCCCGATACCAGTCCCAGTCGTTCAGGACGATGTCCTTCAACCCGGAATCCCCGGCAAGCACCGACGAAAGTAAAATCCGATTGTAATTCGGATATGGCTCCGCCCCGAAAATCGTAATATCGAACATCTGAGGGGCCAGCTTTAAAATATGCTCCACACACCGTACGCCCGCCATCCCATTGCCAACCAGCACCAGCTTCCGTTTCATGCCTCTCCACTCCTCATCCTAAAATACATTACACAAAACGTTATATTTAAGAAATTATTGAATATTTTCATCCGGAAATCCTATTTTGTGTAATGTTTATTTACATTTAATCGTGTAAAACCAATATACACGATAAATCCGTATTATACAATATATTCTTCTGAAATTTATTGATTTTTTATGTATTTATTTTTAAAAAACCGAATATTAAATGATTTAATTTATTTTATTGTTCGTTTTTTATAAAAGTTTCCCTTCAAATGAATATATAAACTTCAATTTTATGTTATATTATATTACATATAAATCAAAGCTGATAGGTTACTTCAATATCACCAGTCTCCATAAACATCTTTCATAGTACAAAAATAAGGCCGACCCGCTTCTTTACTTCAAAGAAGACGTGTCGACCTTCATGATTCAATCGCATCCGGGTCTCCTGACCCTTTCACGTTTTATTTTAACTGAACACTACCGTTTTATTTTGATGCACAATGACGCGATCCTCCACGTGCCAACCGACGGCCCGCGCCAACACCGTTCTTTCGATATGGCGCCCGATGCGCTTCAGGTCATCCACATTGTCGCGGTGGCTTACCCGCTGCACGTCCTGCTCGATGATCGGCCCGCCATCCAGCTCCTCCGTGACATAATGCGCCGTAGCTCCAATGATTTTTACGCCGCGGTTATATGCCTGAGCGTACGGCTTGCCGCCGATGAAAGCCGGAAGGAACGAATGGTGAATGTTGATAATCCGGTTCGGAAAATGCTCTATAAACTTCGGCGAGATAATCTGCATGTAGCGGGCCAGGATGACCACATCCACCTTCCCGGCCACCAGCTCAAGCTGACGCTTCTCCGCTTCAGCCTTCGTATCCGGTGTCACGGGAATATAATGATAAGGTATGCCGAGCGGCTCAACAAGCTCCCGCATGTGGTCATGATTGCTGATGACCATCGCAATGTCCGCATCGAGATCCCCCGACTGCCAGTGCCAGAGCAGCTCCAGCAGGCAGTGGTCTTCCTTGGATACGAAGATGGCGAGGCGCTTCCTGCGGCTTGCGCGTGTCATCCTCCAGTCCATCTCAAATTCCTTCGCCACGTTGTCGAAATCGGCTTTGAGCCGTTCGATCCGTGCATCCAGATTGTCGAGATCGAATTCGATCCGGATAAAGAATAAGCCTCCCTCCGGATCCATCGTATATTGATCGGATTGAACGATATTGGCGCCATGCTCGTATAAAAACCGCGAAACCGCGGCCACGATACCCGGCCTGTCCGGACAGGATACCAGCATGCGGGCACGATTTTGTAAATCTGTACTTGTTCTCTTAGGGGTGATTTTTGGAACCATTACATTTTCTACTCCTTCATTAAACTGACCATTATACGGCGGCAAACAAATGCTCACCGGCAAACCACGCAGTCAAACGGTGATTAATCTGTTCTTCGGTTAATTCGGGGAACAAGCCTTCTGCAACAACCATGTCATAAAGTCGCTCCATCGGCTCGCGGCCATCCGCTTTTTTGGCTTTGGCATCCGTCTTGAGAACTTCCCACGTCTGAAGCACATACGTTCTCGGATTCAGCTCCTGCTTCGAGAAAAAGTGCGCCAATCGCTCTACATCCGAGAGGAACTCTTCGCCGAACCGCTCTTTCACGGTGCCCCCCAACAGAGCAATCTCCGCCTCATACATCGGACGCTGGTAGCTATCCTGCTTACCGATCCACGGAGTCTCCAGTATAAACGGCAGATGCTTCAGCTTCTCGTGGTGAACCACGCCGTTCATCGCATCGAAACCGATCCAGCCCGAGCCAACAGTGGCATGGCGGTCTTTCCCCGCTCCAATCGGATTTTTGCTGTCGTTCAGATGAACCACCGCAATACGGTCCAGACCGATCACACGATCAAACTCCTCCAGCACGCCATCCAGATCGTTCACGATATCGTAACCCGCATCATTCACGTGGCACGTATCAAAGCACACTGACAGACGGCCGTTGTCATCCACCTTCTCGATAATCTGCGCCAGTTCTTCGAAACTGCGGCCGATTTCCGTCCCCTTGCCAGCCATCGTCTCCAGCGCAATTTTTACATCCGTATCCTTCACGCCTGCCAGCACCTCATTCAAGCCTTGAGCGATGCGCGCAATACCGAACTCGGCATCCTTGTCCGTGTAAGCGCCCGGATGCAGTACAATCTGCTTTACGCCTATATAATCCGTACGGCGAATTTCTTCCTGAAGAAAACGTACCGCCAGCTCGAATGTGTCCTCTTTATACGATCCCAGGTTAATGATATAGGGAGCATGTACGATAATTTCATCGATGCCATGCTTGTCCATCAGCTCTTTGCCTTCTTCGATATACTGCGATTCAATCGGCTTGCGGCGCGTATTTTGCGGCGCCCCCGTATAAATCATAAACGTGCCGGAGCCGTACGAAACAGCTTCTTTCGCAGCATTCAGCAGCCCTTTATCTGAAAACGATACGTGTGATCCAATTTTAACCATGACCGGAATTCACTCCTTTTCACATCACATCTCTCTATTTTACTAGGATTGCGTCCGGAAATCTAGAATAGGAAATGTTTCTCTAACCAAAAGGCGCTCCTGCTCCGTTCTGCCGTTTTCCTGAATCCCGGATTTACGGTATAATGGAAGCGAGGTGAAATGTACGATGCTTTTATCCAGTTCCGTCCCGCCCTCGGGATTTATGTGGTTTATCCTGTTTTGGGTGTTCGTGCTGCTGTTCTTTATGTCGATCGGCGGCTATTTTATGTTCCGCAAATTTTTGAAGGTGCTTCCGATGGGAAATGACGGTAAATCCAAGCTCGACTGGCAAAATCATTATGTCGAATCATCCCGGCATCTATGGACGGAGGAATCCAAAGCCTTCCTTGAAATGCTCGTTGAACCGGTCCCCAAGCCTTTCCGTGACATCGCCAGGCATTCCATCGCCGCCCGGATCGGACAAGTGGCCCTGGAGGACAACGCCACTGAAATCACAAAGGATCATTGCATCAAGGGTTACATTCTCGCAACGCCAAAACGCGATTACAAGAGTCTGACCTCCTTTCTCGACAAGAAGCAAATCGACTATACCGCTTATAAGCATCTGCTTCAGTAGCAGCTTGGATATCCCTCTCCGATACGCCGGGAGGGATTTTTGCTGCGTGAACCCCTTGTTATAAACAGGAGTTCAACAAAAAGACCCCCGTCCCTCAAAGGGAACGGAGGCCTCCCATACGGCGGTCTATTTCCGCTTTTTGCCATTTCCCGGATCCTCGTCGTACAGGGCCACGCTCAATGTGGTTTGATACTCCGTTGTCCGCGGCGATTTCATATCCCGCTTCTGCGAACGGAGACCCACCATCCCAATGCCGTCCAAAGGCAGAGTAAGCGGCAGTTCCTCCTGCTTGACGAAGCCCACACGACCGTCCAGAATAACGTACAGATCCACCTTCTCCTGCGATTTCATATCGATGGTCAAAAATCTCTTCCCATTCGGCTGCACCGCCGTCTCGATCTCACCGAACAGCTTCACATTTTTCACAATGACACCCTGATCGTTAAAATAATCCGTTACACGAATCACCGATTTATCCGACCATTCCGGATTCTGATGATTCCCGCCGGCAGAGCCGCCCGAATTCGGCGGAACGATGATACTGCTGCCTGGATTGTTATTGAAGGAACCCCCGCCTGATGACGGCGCTCCTCCGCCTGTTCCCGCAGAACCACTGCCGGAGCCGGATGCATCAAGCTCGACAGACGTATAGTCCGAGAGCAGGCTGTTGTTTTTAAGGTAGCTGTAAATCCGGTTAAGAATGGTCACAGCTTCCGCGCGTGTCACTCTATCCTTCGGCCGGAAGTATCCATCGTCGTTCGGCGTCATGATGCCGTTGGCCTTCAGACTGACGAGCGCCGTAGATTGCACGTTCGAGAGCGGATCGTCTCCAAACTTGCAGTTGCTGGAATGGTTGCCCATAAAGAGCGACGGATATACATTGCTGCTTTCAATATCCATCAACCCTCCCGCTTCGTATCTTCCGTCCGCCTTGGCGGCAGCATATTCCTCAGGATCCGTAAACAGCCTGACAGGGACATCCTTAAACTCCATCATAACGGCACACACATCGTTTTCACTCAGCCTGCGGTCCATCAGCCGCTGATCGAAGAATGCGTAAAGCATCTGCGCCAGCTGAAGCCGGTTCAACGCTTGATCAGGCCGGAAGGCCAAATCCCCGGTTCGGCTCACGCCGTATCCGCCGATGCGAAAAGACGCGTTATACATATCCATAATCGGCCGATGTGCCCAGTGAAGCGGAGGCACGTCCGTAAAATAGCTGATTTTCTCCATCCCCACCGCATACTGGTTGGGACGGTACTTATTAAACAAACGATGGACCATCACCGTCCATTCCGCTTTGCTGACCGTTTGATCCGGACGAAACAGGCCGTCGGGATAACCGGTTAACACTTGCTTGTCGGTCATCAGCCGTATGGCGTTGATCGCCCAGGCGTAGCGCTGCGGATCGACGTCCCGGAAGCCGGTGTCCGCACTGAATGCCCGGACCGGCAATAACGACAGCAAAAGAGTGAATGACACCAGAAGCACGAGTTTGCGCCACATCGGGCTGCTAGCATTTCTCATGAGTCGCAATACCTCCCATCTCTTTCCTTTTTTATCGGTAGGAGGGGCATATTTTGTTACAGCAAACCTTGAATTCGTCCCGGAATGCACGACCTGTAGATTCTTCCCTTTTCGAGGAGGGCTATACCGATTGCTTGTTTCAAGGCATCCCCGGCGGCCGCTGCATTCAATGCTCCGTTAATAGACAGTCGACCCGAAAAAAGGAATCAACGCCCGTTTGACGAAATATTGGTGTAGTAAGGCCATATTCATCATCGGTTCAAAAACGAGGGAGGGACATCATGTTCGGTGATCAAGAAAAGATACTCCTGTATGGGCTTATTCTTGTGATTGCTGCCGCCGCCGTCCGGCTCGTCTTAAGGAAGAAACGAAATCGCCCGCAGCACATCCATTCTGGCCGAAGCAAACGACCTCTGTCCAAGCAAAGCTACTCTTACTGTAAAAAGAAAGTCCCTCCAAAGGAACTGACCTTTTATTCCGGCCGCGGCAGAGTGGTCGGTGTCTGCAAATTATGCCGTCCTCAAGCCGAACGGCAGGCCCTGCTGCGCCTATAGCTTACTCATAAGGAGTCCTCCCGAGAAGGAGGTTTTTGTCATTTTCAATGCGTCCGTCCAACGGATTTAAGCGTACAGAGCGTTGTCGTCACGCCTCCAACCGTAATCGTAATCACAGACAGCACCAATGTCTCCGCCGAGATCAGCAGGCCTCCCAAGCTGATAATGATCGCATCCAGAATAAAAATGATGATCCCTACATTAAACGTAACATACTTCGAAAGAAATTGAGCCAGCAAATCCGTTCCCCCGGTACTGGTATCATATCGCAGCATGATTCCGATTCCCGCGCCGATAATCAAGCCTCCGATTACGCTGCTGCTGACCGGCGTCAAATTTACATAATAGAGAAAATAATAGTGGAACGGTTCCAAGATATCAATCAGATAGGAGGAAAGCAGCATGCCATGCAAACTGTTGTAGACCAACTCCCGGTAATAAATCCATGCCAATGTAAAGATGGGTATGCTGCACAGGATGACTACAAGTCCCACTTTGAATTCGAACAAATAATTAATAATGAGAGCTATGCCAATAATCCCGCCGTCCAAAACTTTAAACGGCATCAAAAAACAATTCACACCCATCGCGATCAGCAAGCTTCCCGTTATGATTGCAACGATTTTATGGTACAGCAACCCAACCAGCTCCCATTAAGGCATGTCTGATTTATATGCTGAACACATCAAAAATGTGCATTAATCCCTATTTACTCTCAGCGAAGAGATAAAGCGCAAAAGAAAAAACCCTTGAATACCAAGGGTTTCCGGATTTAAGCCAAAATGCGGTTGAGAGGACTCGAACCTCCACGGGCGTACGCCCACTACCCCCTCAAGATAGCGTGTCTGCCATTCCACCACAACCGCGCATAATATAATTATATCTTGTTCTCCAGCAAGAGTAAAGCCCGCTCGTTTGACAGCACTTCATACCCGAATGTTTTTTACTATATTTCTTTTTATTGGTTTGAAATATTTAAACCATGAAACATCCCGGCACGGAAATACGTTTAAACCGTATGAACAAATTTCCATATGGGGAGTGGACGGAATGATCTCTTTTGGCGATCCGTTTAGCGGTTCTTTTGGTGGTCCGCCGCCTGTTTTTTCAATGATGTTTACTCTTATTACGACGCTCATTGTGGGGGTTGCTTTGTTTATATTGGGCCGGGGGGTTTACACCTGGATGAGCAATAACGCCTGCGAACGAATCACCAAGCCGGCTTTTGTCGTTTCCAAACGGACAAGAGTCAGCGGGGGCGAACACACTTCAGCCCATACTTCCTATTATGTCACGTTTGAATTTGATCAGGGAGAACGACGCGAATTCCATGTTCGCCCCGGCGATTACGGTCTGTTGGCGGAAGGCGATCAGGGGCAGCTTTCCTATCAAGGCACCCGCTTCCTGGAATTTCAGAGATCCCGGCAGCGATCCATTTATTGAGGCTGCTCCAACGTCGGAAAAGATGAGACGCCATCCAAGCGTTTGCCTCCAGAGCGTCTCTCCCTTACCACATTCGACAGAAAATAAGCCTGATGATCCTATTGGGATCACCAGGCTTATTGAATGCGGTTGAGAGGACTCGAACCTCCACGAGCGTACGCTCACTACCCCCTCAAGATAGCGTGTCTGCCATTCCACCACAACCGCAGGTTAAAATGATTATAACGACCCGTAGGGGATACTCCTCGCTGCGCTCCGAGACTGCGAAGCCGATGCTAGCGAAGCTTATCCTCCGACGAACCCTCAGGGGTTCAAATCCCCTTTAATATGACCCGTAGGGGATTCGAACCCCTGTTACCTCCGTGAAAGGGAGGTGTCTTAACCCCTTGACCAACGGGCCATGCCATAATGAAAATCGACTGCTTTTTAAGCGACAAGAGTTATTATAGCGGAATGTTCCGAGGTTGACAAGATGTTTTTTCGACAGTTTTTCGGGAACAAAAGCAAGCTTTGGGAACGGAAATTCCGTTATGCCAGTCAGGGAAAAATAAAGCCTTTTAATGAGGTGCCAGTTATCTGCTGAATTACCGATGAACCGCCGACCGAATGACCGAACAAGACATTCGCGTTCCGGATCAAGACGATAGCGCCTGGATACATATCTCCGACCCGGTTCCGGCGCAGGTCGAGTATTCCTGGAAAGCCGTTTCACTGCTGCCCTTGGTGGTGGAGGTCCGCATCATGCTGAAATAGCGTCTCAAAATGAACCGCCATAAGGAACATTGGATTGACGTTTTTTGCCATTGTCGAGAAATATTACGAAAGGTCTTTTGGACTGTACGAAGCAGAACACTTGCCACAATCCTTATGTTCTCGTATCGCATGAAATTTTCCATTTCAAACGTTCAACTCCGACGAGTCATCTTGTGGAGAAAAATCGCTTCTCGACGCCATAAGACATCAAAAACTTACCTTCTATGCAAGAAAGCAGAAGCTTATGTCATCGACATCGATGATCATATTTCCCGGGTAATCGACCCGCTCGACATATATAGAGAATCGCTGACAGGCCTTTTAATCGGATTGGATGAACGAAATTACGAAAATGCTCACGATCATTAGCTTTATTTTTCCGCCGCTGACCTTTATTGTCGAATTGTTAAGGCATGAACTTCAAAAGGATTCCCAAACTGAATTGGCCTTTCGGTTATTGAATGTATGGATTTTAATGATCGGTTTCACCGTTGGAATTACGAGACCGCGAGACTCCGCAGCGTTCCCTACGCTGCTCCGCCGCCCCCTCTTCTCGTGTTCGAACCCTCTCATATTCCCATATATAGCAAAAACCGCCTTCCGGCGGTTTATTTTGCTATATATACGGAGAGAGAGGGATTCGAACCCTCGCACCACTTACGCAGTCTAACCCCTTAGCAGAGGGTCCCCTTGAGCCACTTGGGTATCTCTCCAAGATAAGAATGGCTCCCCGAACAGGACTCGAACCTGTGACAACTCGATTAACAGTCGAGTGCTCTACCGACTGAGCTATCGGGGAAGAACAATTTTTAATTTATCATGATTGCTGCTCCAAGTCAAGCATGTGCCATTTCAATTGTGAGCAATCTCAATTTCCCTTTGCAATGTCCACAAACGTATTTGCGCGGGTCGGCCTTCCTTTTACGCAAATACTCCGCCTTGCAGCTCACACATACGAGCTTGTACCGGTATGGCTCCTTGCGCCGCAGCGATTGAGGCAGTGATCTGCAATATCGAGTTCCGCCCACTTTGGCGAGCAGTTGCTTGAAGTCACTGTCCCGATGCTGATAACCTCTGCCCCGAATATGCAGATGGTAATGGCACAGCTCATGCTTAATGATTTTTTCCACATCGGAGGCACCAAATTGTTCGTACTGAAGCCAACTGATTTCAATGTCATGCGTACGGGTAAAATACCGTCCCCCTGTAGAACGCAGCCGCCGGTTAAATCGAGCCTGATGCTCAAAAGGCAGCCCAAACGATGTCAATGATATTTGCTCCACCCACAGCTGAAGCTGCCGGTCATCCATTGATTTTTCCCATCCTTTATTTGTTTTCTACCTCAAGTTTCATCACTTGAATTGTAACCGCAGGTTAGGCTAAACTGTCAAGTAGGAATCATGAAAATCATTCTTGCGCACGAATTAACGTTTGATCTTATGAGAGGAGCCGCCTTCCAATGCCCAAAATGAAATACGCTTTACTTCAACATAACGATCAATTGGAATTTGTCGAAATGCCGGCAACGCATATGTACCAATTGGCCGCACTCAATCAAAGACTTCACAAGGAGCTGGATAAGCTGACCATCCCGTCCAAACCGGCCTTGCCGGTATTTATTGCGGAATTCGAACAGCTTGAGATCGTCCATCCGGCATACAAGCTGCAGCACGGCCTGGATTACATCAATGCACTCGAGAAAGCCTTCTCCGCCCTTAGGGAACAGGAAAAAGAGTACCCTCTCATTTCCCTTCTTACGGAAATTCGCGCCCTTCAAGCACAGCTTGAGCAGTGGTACGAAGAGGTAGAAGAACTTGCGTAATTCATAAGGACCTGCACCCCACGGTCCCTTTCACCATATGCTAAAGATGTACGAAGCATGACGGGAAGGGGCTGATCGGCTTGCCACAGTGGCTATGCAACCAACTGATGCGCGCCTTTTACAACAAAAACCACCGGCAAATCCGTTTACTTAACGATTGCTGGTTCTTTTACCGGACACGCAGACAAGACGCGCATTATACGGAATCCCAGCTTCATTGAACATCTCCACACCAATGCGAATAGAGCATATGCCAGTCGAAAGGGACTCGCCTCGCCATGTCAACCAAGCGAAGCCCCTTGCCTCCGGCCTATGCTCTATTATTTGCTTAAGAAGGCTTTTTCATCGTCAAACCGACGCGGCCTTTTTTCACATCCACGTTAAGCACCCACACCGTCACTACATCGCCTACGGAAACGACATCCATCGGATGCTTTACGAAGGAATCGCTCATCTGGGAAATGTGGACAAGCCCGTCGTTCTTAATTCCGATATCGACGAACGCGCCGAAATCGATCACGTTACGGACGGTCCCCTTCAGTTCCATGCCCGGAGCCAAATCCTCGATCTGCAGCACATCGGTGCGGAAAATCGGAGCAGGAAGCTCCTCCCGCGGGTCGCGTCCCGGCCGCTGCAGCGAATCGAGAATGTCGCGAAGCGTCGGTACCCCGACATCCAGCTTTAAGGCCAACTCCTCGGGTTCCAGCCTGCCGAGAATTTCTTTCAGTTCGGCGGTGCCAAGCTGCGATAGCTCCAGCTTCAGCTCGCGGAACAGCTTATCCACCACCTCGTACGACTCGGGATGGATCGGCGTATTATCCAGCGGATTAGCGCCATCCGGGATACGCAGAAAGCCCGCGCACTGCTCGAATGCCTTCGCCCCAAGCCGCGGCACCTTCTGCAGCTGCTTCCGGCTCTCGAATTTCCCGTTCTCATCGCGGTATTTCACGATGTTTTTGGCCAGTGTACTGTTCACACCCGACACATAGGACAGCAGCGCCGGGGATGCCGTATTCACATCTACTCCCACATGGTTCACCACGGACTCGACAACGAAGGTCAGGCTTTCATCAAGCCTTTTTTGCGTAACATCGTGCTGGTACTGCCCAACGCCGATCGCTTTCGGCTCGATTTTGACAAGCTCCGCCAACGGATCCTGGACCCTCCGGGCAATCGAAATCGCACTACGTTCCGCCACGTCCAGATCAGGGAACTCCGTCTGCGCCAGCTTCGACGCCGAGTACACGCTCGCCCCAGCCTCGCTGACAATCAAATACTGCAGCTTCCGTCCCTTCAGTTCGCCAATCAGTTCGGCTACGAACTGCTCCGTTTCACGGGAAGCCGTTCCGTTGCCGATAACGATCAATTCTACACCGTACTTGTCGATCAGCCGCCCGAAGATGACCTTCGCTTCCGCCACCTTATTGTTCGGAGGTGTCGGATAAGTAACGGCGATTTCGAGCAATTTGCCCGTATCGTCCACTACCGCAAGCTTACAGCCTGTCCGGTAAGCGGGGTCCACGCCGAGCACCACCTTGCCTTTAACCGGCGGCTGCAGAAGCAGGTTGCGCAGGTTCTCCGCGAACACCTCGATCGCTTTTTCCTCCGCTTTCTCCGTCATCTCGTTACGCACTTCCCGCTCAATCGATGAGGATATCAGCCTTTTATACGCATCCTCAATGACGGCCTGCAGCGTATCCTGAACCACAGAAGGTCCTTGGATGATTTGCTTCGCTATATATTCATGGATACGCCCCACAGGCACATCCAGCGTCACCTTCAGCACTTCCTCCCGCTCCCCGCGGTTTACCGCCAGAATACGGTGAGGCGGCAGTTTGCGAACCGGCTCCTGATAGCTGTAGTACATCTCATAGACGGACTCCTGCTGAGCGTCTTTCGCTTCCGTACGAAGCACACCCTGCTCAAACGTGTAGCGGCGTACCCAAGCCCGGATTTTCGCGTCATCCGCGATTTGCTCGGCAATGATATCCATAGCGCCCTGAACGGCTTCCTCAGCCGTCTGCACGCCCTTCTCCTCACTAATATAGCCCGCCGCTTCCGACAGCAGCTCGCCCTGCTTGGGCTGAGCCAAAATCCACTCCGCCAGCGGTTCCAGGCCCTTCTCCTTGGCCACGCTTGCCCGCGTCTTGCGTTTTTGACGGTAAGGCCGATACAGATCTTCAACCTCCTGCAGCTTCACCGACTGTTCAATGGCAGTCCGCAGCTCGTCGGTCAGCTTTCCCTGCTCGTCGATCAAACGGACAACCTCCAGCTTCCGGTCCTCCAGATTGCGAAGATATGTCAGCCGCTCCTCAATGTCACGCAGTTGATTTTCATCGAGCTCTCCCGTCATTTCCTTACGGTACCGCGCGATAAAAGGAATGGTATTCCCCTCATCCAAAAGCCCAACGGTCGTTTTCACCCGGCTTACCGCAATTTGAAGCTCCGAAGCGATCTGCTTCACAATCCGCTCCTGAATCGCCGACTTCATCTCTGCGGTCAGCTCTGCCTTAGATTGTTCATTCTCCGCTTGTACCGTTTGCTCTTGTGCCATCCAAAGTTTCTCCTCTCCATATGCCAACAACGAAAAAACGAGGGCACACGCACCCCCGCCTCGCCAGCACCTTTTAAAACTCAATTAGTCCTACGCTGATTTGCAAAGCCTCGTCGACCTTGCGCATGGTTTCTTCATCCAAGTGCGTGATTTTATCCGTTAACCGCTGCTTGTCAATGGTCCGGATTTGTTCTAGCAGAATGACCGAATCCCTGTCAAAACCGTGCGCTTCCGCGTCAATCTCCACGTGCGTCGGCAGCTTGGCCTTCTGAATCTGTGCTGTAATCGCTGCCACGATCACCGTGGGGCTGAAGCGATTGCCAATATCATTCTGAATGATCAGAACAGGACGAATGCCGCCCTGCTCGGAACCCACGACCGGTGAGAGATCCGCGAAAAAGACATCGCCACGTTTGACAATCAATCGTCACACCCCGCTTACAAGACGGTCAAGCGTGCCATCCGCTTCTTCCTCCGCCTGAAATGCTTCCGAGGCTATGTGTAGGTTGATCTTAGCCATTTCCATATAGCCGCGCTGCATGGAATCGCGCAAATGCCTCTTTTTTCGCTCAATCAAATACAGCTTCATTGCCTGACGGATAAACTCGCTGCGGTTGGAATTTTCCTTTTCCACCAGATGGTCGACTTCCTTCAGCAAGTAATCCGGCAAGCTGATCATGATTCGCTTCGTATTATGCGCACCCGCCACCAACATACACCCCCAAAAACATACAAACACCTATTTCCATTATGGCAACATCCCAGTAAAAATATACAAAATCAATATATGCACAAGGTATAGCAAATATGCTATACCGTTTGGCGTCCACAGACTATTAGTATACATATTCGCGGAAAAACATGAAAATCCTCTCAACCCGGAGAAAAAAACCTTTGGAAAAATGAACCCCTTACTCTGTCCGCTCCCACCTATGCCGGAGCAGCGGATTGACCGTATGCGAGACGCGCCCCTCTTTGATATAAACTCGCGGAACGCGGTGCGAGATCATGCAGATGACTTCGTAATTGATGGTTCCAAGCCAATGAGCATGCTCCTCCGCCGTGATTCGCTCTTCTCCCTGGCTTCCCAGAATGACGACTTCTTCTTCGACAGATATATCGGCAAGACCCGTCACATTCATCATACATTGATCCATACAAATTCTGCCCACGATCGGCACACGCTGTCCTTTGATCAGCACCTGCGCCTTGCCCGTCAGTATTCGCGAGAATCCGTCCGCATACCCGATCGGCAGCGTAGCGATTGTTTCTTCGCCCTCTGTCCGGTAAATCGCGCCATAGCTAACACCTGCGCCGGGAGGCACCTTTTTGACCATGACTACGGCCGATTTGATGCTTAGTACCGGCTGAAGATCAATGATTTGCTGATTGACCTCCTCCGAAGGGTACAAGCCGTACATGCTGATCCCGAGCCGTACCATATTATACGTCAAATTCGGCGTATCGATCGCCGCGGCACTGTTGCCCGCATGCACCCAGGGGAACCGGATTCCTTGACGGTGAAAATGCTCCACCACCCGTTCAAAGCGACCGTACTGCTCCAGTGTATAGCTTTTATCCGTCTCGTCTGCGCAAGCATAATGGGTGAACAGCCCTTCCACCCGCAGCCCGGGTATCCGCATCGCCCGTTCAATCAGTTCAATCGCTTCATGCTCTTCAGTCAACCCGAGCCGGTTCATGCCGGAGTCAATCTTAATATGAATGTTCAGCGGACGCTCCCTGGGCCCCAAACGCTCCCAAGCATCCAACAGCTCATGCGTGTAAACATTTAGCGTAATATCGTTCTCCCAGGCCGTCTCCAGCCCTTCAGGCGGCGTATAACCCAACACCAGGATCGGCGCTGTTATTCCCGCTTGCCTCAGCTCCAGGCCCTCGTCCAAAAAAGCTACAGCAATATACTTTACACCGCTGCTAAGCGCCTCCCTGCAAACCTCTACGGCGCCGTGGCCATAAGCGTCCGCTTTGACGACAGCCATCATGCTTACATGCTCAGGAAGTACTCTTCGAAACTCCTCCAGGTTGTGACGCAGTGCATCAAGCGAAATTTCTACCCGCGTCGGCCGGTAAAACGAATCCACTAGGTCCACCTTCTTCTCAAGTCTCACAAAAGCAAGGGAAGCCACCCCATTTGGGGAAGAGCTTCCCTAATGACTAGAACTATGTTAATCCGTATACCCTTGTCCTGTCAACGATATCACGGATTTTTAACAGTTTGGGAAAGATGCCAAAAACAAAATTTCCGTTTACTCGCCCCAGACCTTCGGAAAGAAACACGGGTAGAGCTTCAAATTTTGACAGGCTGCCAAAAGGGAATTCTGCCGGAATCAACGATCGCTTCGCCGAAATCAAGCAAGAGCTCAACTCCACGATTTTACATTGGATATCCTAAAAAACCACCACTCCGCTTGGAGACTGAAAATTCAAATGCTTAAGCCTCATTCTACCCTTTTAGCGGCGATAGCCAATCATAGCCCCGCAGAAATTTTTCCTGCAGGGCCATACTCCAATAGGCCATAGAGGTGTTATTTCCCCATTTCTCCTTGAACGGCTTGCGCAATCTTAATCATTTCCGTTTCTGGCAGATCTGCGGTCGACAACCGGAACTCTACCCCATCATATGTCCAGGTCAGCGTTTTTTTGGCATCCCCCGTTACAACACCGAGCGTAAAGCCCAGGTCCAGGATGTCCCCCGGCATATTCGTCACCGTTTTCGTCACAGGCCGCGATTCCAACAGCGTGTAATTATAAGTCCCTGAGTACCGAAGCATTACAGCTTTATCATCACCCAGCGTCAGCTCCGTCACATCCTGCTTCTTCACCCCGCTCGGCATATAGTTCGGCTCAATAATACCGAACGACTGCTGCTTGGCCGCATCCGTTTTCTCACCCGAAGCCGTACCTTTTGCCCCGGTTCCGTTCGCCGCGGCGCCTTTGCTCTCACCTGTCTTTCCCGCTTCCGCCGCACCGG
The DNA here is from genome assembly GCF_013337105.1 of Paenibacillus sp. JMULE4. Taxonomy (NCBI): domain Bacteria; kingdom Bacillati; phylum Bacillota; class Bacilli; order Caryophanales; family Paenibacillaceae; genus Paenibacillus; species Paenibacillus sp. JMULE4. The sequence goes on along the minus strand of NZ_SGWF01000018.1, from coordinate 3,192 downwards.
CGTTCGCATCGTCATGATGTACTATCGTCGGCTGCGTCATCAGGTTCCAACCGGTCATATTGCGCTGCATATCAAAATGATCCTTTTCAAACTTCGTACCGAATTCAAATACATCAAACTTCACGATCACCAAAACATTTGCATTCGCATCCGACACTTCCACATGCTGCGGCGCATAATTTCTCTTATCAAGCCACACCTTCTGCCGCGCAAGCGACCCGTTCTGGTAGTTCGCCACCACATCAAATACATACGACTTCTCATCGGACGTAAACTGGCGCTCATTATCCATCAGAATGCTGTCCACAAGTGACTGGTACAAATAAACTTGTCCCTGATTTTCCGGCCAATCGCTCTGGAAGCGGAAGCTCTTGTTCAAATGCGGCGTCAGCACGAACACCCCATCATCATTGCGAAGCACAATCTGCGTAATGTCCTTCTTGGCATTCGTCAACACAATCCGGTAATAAGAAGGCTCCAGGTAGCAAACCTCAACGTCGTACTCCTGCGGCTCCTGCCCCGTATTGAGCGTCATCTTCCCCTTGCCGTGGTAACTTTGCAGCTTGCTTCTTACCCCATCCAAATCCTTAACAACCGATCCCGCATCCTTCTTCCCTATCAGGCCGCATCCGCTGACCACCAAGCTCAAGCAAACCATCACAAGGGCCACCACCCACGTGAACCGCCGCATAGCTTCATCCCCTCCACGACATAATCAAACTGATCTTGATAACATGTCTATGTGGAGGGTTGGACAATTATGCAGACAAGGGTTGGGGTTCCTAAATTTAACTATATAGGTATATAAGGTTTCTACTCAAAATGAATAATTTTTGGAATAAATAGGGCTTGCTGAACGATTGTTTACCTGAAAATGATGGTGGGGCGACGGCGAAGCAGAATGGAAAAAATGAAGCAAAAGAGAACGCGCAGCCTGCGTTCCAGATTCATCACCAGCAGTTGCAGCGTGATGACGGACTCGCTCGTCTGTGCAAGGCGCGCTCGAATACGGTCAAGCCCGTACTTTCGCTTGCCTTCTCCGAATTTGCCTTCAATGGCGTTTCGTTCCCCCGCATCTTGTTTAGCCAGGTGCCGCTGCTCGTTTGTCTGACCGTCTTTCGGCGGTCGACCCAAAGCCGGTCCGCTGAGCCGAATGCCATGTTGTTTGCAGAAGTTTCGATTCTCCCGCGTGCGATAGATTTGATCCGCCTGTACAACCGCCGGATAGCATCCCATGCGGCTGCGGTACTTCTTAATCGCCTCGATGAGCGTCGTGCTCTCGTTGAAATTGTCCCAGGAAATACGATCAAGGAACGCATAGCCCTTCGTCATGCTTACGGCGATCTTGGCTCCAAACTCGACTCGCGCTTTGGCTTTCCCGCGCACGATCGGCCTGACATGCGGTTGGTGAATGCTGACGATCCGATCTTCGATCTGATGTGTACGACCGTTGTACATTTGAAGTTGCTGGCGATACAGTTCGTGAATGACCAACAAGTCGCGGCAGGCTTTGCGGCTAAGCAGCGTAAGCGGCTGCTCTTTCGCCTGCTCGGCGATGATGGCCAGATTACGCCCGACGTATCCAAGCTGTCGCCTGATCGCTTTGCGAATCACTTTCGGTCCCGGACGGCGCTGCTTGGAGACCGCCAGATACTGCTTGCGCGCTTTTTCCCTGTAGGTACGCGGCTTTGTCGCTTTACCGACAACCGGTTCATGCAGCGTGTCGATGATCCCTTCGAGCTTCTCCCGTGCCTCATTGAGTAGATTCAAATCGGTTGGATACGCGACATCCGCCGGTGCACAACTGGCATCAACGAGAAGCGTTCCTGCATTGGGAGTGAGCGGTGCTTCCGTAACGAGTTCTTGCCTATCTGTGGAAAGCGGCTCGTTTGCTGACGCCTGCTCATTCGCCCATTCCTGGGCTTGTTCCGCAAGCGCCTGCTCCGTAGTGGCTGGGATCGCCGGCTTCACGGCTTGGGCCTTCGCATCATCAAACATCGTTTGTTGCTCCGCTGTATCTGAAGAGGCGCTCTTCTTGCTTGCTCGTTTTCTTTTACTGCTTATGCCGCCGCCATTCGCGTCGCCCTCGTCATCGTCCTTCCATTCCTTCGCGCCTTCGGTGGCCACGATCTCATTGATTTCGGCGAGCACATCCTTCAGGCGTTTGCGGAAATGCGTCATCATGGAGTGATGAAAGGGGGGCTTCATTTCGAACCCGGCCAAGCCAATGAAGTACTGCATGTACGGATTTTCGCTGATCGACGCAAGCGTCTCCCGATCCGTCAGCTGCATCCGCTCTTGAATAATGAGAGCGCCCAGTCCCATTCGCAAGCTGAGTGTGTGCTGCCCGCGAAACGTGTCCTTGAAGAACTGGCCGTAGTTTTTCTCGGCATGCGCCCATGGTACCAGCTTCGCCAACTGAACCCAACGATTTTCTTTATCCAGTTTCCCGCCGAAGGGCAGAAAGAAATCGTCCGGCAAAATCATTTGGTTTTCTAGATGCACGGTCGGCTTGTACACGCTCGTCACTCTCCGTCTGCAAGGTTTTGGCTGCTATTTCCTGTGTTTTCTTTGCATATGAATTCGACATAATGAGCTCAAACCCCTTGTTGTGACGCCGTTTTTAGCCAATTTTCGAGCGTTCAGCAAGCCCTAAATAACTTACAATTTGTCACCGCCGGGATATAATTGACCCATCATCGCCGGAATGAAAATGACCCACCCCTGTAGAATATATCTCTCTGAAATTACCGACCAAAGTAGCTTCAGAGGGGAGACATATGCTAAGGAGTGGGACTGTGATCAGAATACATGAACTCCAAGCCACTGGCAAGAGTATTCGCGGTATTGTTCGGGAAACAGGGCACGCAAGAAATACCATTCGCAAATATCTGAGAGCCGATGGAATACCTGATCCAAAGCCCCGGAAGAAAAAAGCGTCCAAACTGGATCCGTACAAACCACTCGTCGATCGATACTTGGCCAAAGGAATATTCAATTGTGAAGTGCTGATGCGGCTCTTGAAAGAACAAGGCTACACCGGAGGCATCACCATCCTCAAGGATTATGTAAAACCGTTTCGTCCACCTGGACAAATGCCAGCTGTGCAACGGTACGAGACGAAACCCGGGCAACAAGCGCAAGTGGATTGGAAAATCTGTGAGTATGTCGATCTAAACGGTGAGGTCAGAA
>NZ_SGWF01000017.1:0-255486 GCF_013337105.1 Paenibacillus sp. JMULE4 | reverse complement strand
AATATGATCAAGTTATCACCCTCTAGTCAAGGTGCATGTTCCGTTTATCGAAACATACACCCGTTGTCTTTATGATTTCTAAGTGCCATTTTACATCTAGCAACGTAAATTGTAAATTCTGCTCCTGTGCAAAATGTTCATTGACCTGATCAAGTAATTAACCCGCCATATTCCGCAACACGAAGTACACCGTATCCTGCCAAATGATGCATCGTTTGAGAATCTACAGGAATGACCTCTCCCTCGTATTTCTCCACGCTGAAAAGCAGCGCGAGAGTATCCCTTACGATCTCTTTTCCAGCTATATAAACTGGTATTTTCTGCGAAGCAAAGATCGCCTGATGATTAAGAATGGCCCGAAGATCTTCAGCAAAAACTACCCCCATCAGCATATTGGCTTTCTCGTTCACACTAAGTTCTGAGAATTGGTCCAATACACGTATGGAAAATGCTGCCCGACCAAGGCCCGCTTGTTTAGCCCGCTGATATCCTTCAATCACCCGATCCGGAAGCAGAGCAGCTGCATAAGATTTATTAACCGCATTGGCTATGATCGTATGATTCGATATAGCCATAAGCAGTTCACCCGTAAGCGTCGTAAGACTTTCCGTTATCCGTTTTTGAGCATCCAGGAAAACAAATTTCGTATGCGATCCAGGTAAAATAAAAAGCGCCGGTCCGGTTACATTTAGTTTTTCCACCAATGCAAAGGTTTCAACCTCCTCTCCCCGCATAATATCAGTAACACGATCCTCTGTTGTGTCAGATGAATTCGAAATGCTTTTAACTCCGGGGACAAACCAGATATCCTTATCCACGATTTCAGGAAACCGTTTGCAAACCATATGTTTTGAAAGCAGATCCATCCCTGCAGGTGCGGGAATATGCGGCACTTCCACCAGCCCCACATTGGATGTGATCATCCCCGACGCGGCAATGATATCTACATCGCTTACATCCAGATTGTTGGCTTGTAACAGCTTGTTAATCAATTCACCGATCGTTGTTTTCAATGCTTCGTTACTGCCGTTAAGTACGGTATTTCTCACTCCCGTTTCAGCCGTTGCCGAGTCCACGGCATCATACGCCTTCCATAAAACTACACGGGTATTGGTTGTTCCCGTATCAATCGTTATTCTAAACATCAGCAACCAACCTTTACGTTAAATTCTCCCGAATTTTCGAAGTAACTCTTCCACAGTCGCTCCTTTCAGTATCTCTTCTCTGGTCGCTATTTCCTTGTCGGCCTGCTCACGCGCCAAAGCATATACCTCTTCCAACCGGTCATAAGGGACGACAGCAACGCCGATCTCGTCGGCTACAATCAAATCGCCAGGGTGAACAATGACACCGCCGCAGCTTATGGGAACATTAATTTCGATCGGCTCTTTTCTACCGGAATACGCCGTGTGTGCGGCTCTTGGACCGGAAACCTTCGCGGTAATGGGAAAATCGAGCATTCTGGATTCATCCGTATCTCGGCAGCTGCCGTCAATGACCGCACCTGCCACACCCGCGTTTCGTGCCAGGCCGGACATCAATCCTCCCCATATGGAGGTTTCAGTTTCCCCAAAAGCATCAATGACGATCACATCGCCCGGTTTTACAACCTCAAATACTTCCAGGCAATCGACAATATCGCCGGCGGTTAATTTGACCGTAATGGCAGGTCCAATGATTTTCTTATTTGCCGCTTTCGGTTTCATATCATGCCTCATGACCTGATTGCGCTGCATCGCATCTCCGACCACACAGGATAACGATAACACATCGGCCATATCACGAAAAGGTTTAATTTTTGCTTCATCAATTTGCGGCCTTGGATTAATTATTTTCTTCATTAGGAGTTCCCCATCCTTCATTTTACAATTGTTGTACAAGAACCCGATCTAAAGCGTGTATATGGCTTGAAAAACAAAAGTACCCATCGCAACCAGCCGATAGATACTTTTGCTTTTAACTTGCATACCGCTGATCACGGCTTTTCCGACAATTCAAGCATTCGAGGCTCGGGTCGATTTAGTACAGCAAGTTGATTTCCGGAATATTGTGTTTTTGACAGTATTCTTTGTAAAGCTTCAATTTCGTAAACACATCGTCTTGATAATATACTTGATCTTCATCATCCAAATATTGAATCGTTCCTTCCAATATGAAGAGCGTGATCATTTCTTCCTCTCCATCAACGACAAGCGTATGAATGTCGCCCGGCGGCTCATAAACGAACGTACCTGGCTTAGCGACCCAAGTTCTTTCCAAATACCTCCATTGGCCCTGGATGGTATAGGCCATGACCTGCCCGCCGGTATGACGATGACGGTTTACTATTCCGCCTGGCAATACTCTCAATAAATTAATCCAACGTCCGGTAGACAAATCAAAACGAACCGGTTTAAACCATACACGATCGGTTTGGGGAACCCAAGGGATCTCGTTAATATCAATGGCCTGATCCGGTAATCCAACCATTTTTGTAAAGTCGTTTAAAGTTTGTGTTTGTGTCATTTTTCTTTCCTCCATTTGTTTATTATTTATAAAAATATTAGGCAGGCGGGAATAAAGATGGATCTCCGGCGAGGAGTCCGCCGTCTACAGGAAGAACGGCACCCGTAATAAAGCTTGCGTCCTTGGAGCTCAAAAAATCGATTGCAGCAGCAACCTCTTGCGGTAACCCAAAACGTCTTTGCGGGGTTCTCGAAAGAATTCTGTCCTTAAATACGGGATCCCTCGTTGCGCCGGATGACAATGGTGTCTCGATATAACCAGGACTTACAGCGTTGACGCGAATATTATATTCAGCCCAATCCACCGCCAAGCATTTCGTAATTTGAACGATTCCTCCTTTCGAGGCAGCGTACGACAGCAAATTCTTGCTTCCGTAATGTGCAAGCATCGAAGCAAAATTAACAATGGCACCGCCTCCGCCTTGAGCCATATAAGGTTGAACCGCTTGGCACATGTAAACGGTTCCATTTAAGTTAACATCGAGGACACCTTTAAGCTCCTGGTCTGTTACTTTTGCATTGGGTGAGCGTCTGATGATTCCCGCCGCATTGATCAGAATATGAATACTGCCCAATGCTTTAACGACTTTCTCTGCGACTACTCTGGCACCCTCTTGATCAGATACGTCGGCCGGGAAGAAATGAACATCATAGCCTTCAGCTCTTAATCTGTTTTTCTGCGCTTCTCCGCTTTCCACTGCAATATCGACGATCGCCACGGTCAAGCCTTTTTCGGCAAATCGCTGAACAACGGATAATCCAAGTCCTGACGAACCGCCAGTTACGATGGCCACTTGATTTGAGCCCATGTTTACACTCCCATCCTGTTGTATTTGATTATTCGTTTCCCTTAGTATTCCTTATCAGAGGCTTTGATCTGGCAGCACTACTCCAAGATCCCCGTCAAATTTCTACCAAAGAGGTTAACTGTCTTCAACTAATATCTAATATATTAGTTTGTTTCTATATTTCACATTATAACATACTTATGCCATCTGTCAATTTCTTTTTGATACCTTATACCGTATAAGCCACGTCAAGTCCTCATTCCCTTCTGGGCATAGTGCAGAAAGTCTGTGGCTACGGATATAGCAAGGAGATTGTCAAGGGGCAGCGGCGGCGTTTCTTGAGAACAATATAAAAAGACCCTTGGAAGTTTTGTTCCAAGGGTCTTTATGTATCGGATGCGCGTAGAGGGACTTGAACCCCCACGGTCTCCCGCCAGATCCTAAGTCTGGTGCGTCTGCCAATTCCGCCATACGCGCGTTTTACAACGTGAGCCATGTAGGACTCGAACCTACGACACCCTGATTAAAAGTCAGGTGCTCTACCAACTGAGCTAATGGCTCATAAATGGCTGGGGATCTAGGATTCGAACCTAGGCATGACGGAGTCAAAGTCCGTTGCCTTACCGCTTGGCTAATCCCCAATATGTAGATCATTCATCTCTGGTGCCGCCGAGAGGACTTGAACCCCCAACCTACTGATTACAAGTCAGTTGCTCTACCAATTGAGCTACAGCGGCATAAAATGGTGGAGGCTGACGGGATCGAACCGCCGACCCTCTGCTTGTAAGGCAGATGCTCTCCCAGCTGAGCTAAGCCTCCACGGGATGACCCGTAGGGGATTCGAACCCCTGTTACCTCCGTGAAAGGGAGGTGTCTTAACCCCTTGACCAACGGGCCTTATGTATGGAGCTTCCAACCGGGATCGAACCGGTGACCTCATCCTTACCATGGATGCACTCTACCTACTGAGCTATGGAAGCAAGTATGGCTCCCCGAACAGGACTCGAACCTGTGACAACTCGATTAACAGTCGAGTGCTCTACCAACTGAGCTATCAGGGAATATTCGCTTGGCGACGTTCTACTCTCCCAGGACCCTGCGGTCCAAGTACCATCGACGCTGGAAGGCTTAACGGTCGTGTTCGGTATGGGTACGCGTGGTTCCCTTCCGCCATCATCACCAAACGTATTGATGTTTCTGCCAGAAAACATCGCATTTTCACTTTCAAGGCGGCTTGCGCCCTGAAAACTGGATCGAAACCAAGCCGCTGATCATCTTCATGTGCTTTTTGGATAAGCCCTCGACCGATTAGTATTCGTCAGCTCCACACGTTGCCGTGCTTCCACCCCGAACCTATCTACCTCGTCGTCTACAAGGGGTCTTACGTACTGGGAAATCTCATCTTGAGGGGGGCTTCACGCTTAGATGCTTTCAGCGCTTATCCCTTCCGTACTTGGCTATCCAGCCGTGCCTCTGGCGAGACAACTGGTACACCAGCGGTACGTCCATCCCGGTCCTCTCGTACTAAGGACAGCTCCTCTCAAATTTCCTGCGCCCGCGACAGATAGGGACCGAACTGTCTCACGACGTTCTGAACCCAGCTCGCGTACCGCTTTAATGGGCGAACAGCCCAACCCTTGGGACCTACTTCAGCCCCAGGATGCGATGAGCCGACATCGAGGTGCCAAACCTCCCCGTCGATGTGGACTCTTGGGGGAGATAAGCCTGTTATCCCCAGGGTAGCTTTTATCCGTTGAGCGATGGCCCTTCCATTCGGTACCACCGGATCACTAAGCCCGACTTTCGTCCCTGCTCGACCTGTTTGTCTCGCAGTCAAGCTCCCTTTTGCCTTTGCACTCTGCGAATGATTTCCAACCATTCTGAGGGAACCTTGGGGCGCCTCCGTTACGCTTTAGGAGGCGACCGCCCCAGTCAAACTGCCCACCTGACACTGTCCCCATACCCGCTTAGGGCACCAGGTTAGAACTCCGATACGATCAGGGTGGTATCCCAACGTCGCCTCCACACAAGCTGGCGCTCATGCTTCTCAGGCTCCCACCTATCCTGTACAGATCGTACCAAAGTCCAATATCAAGCTGCAGTAAAGCTCCATGGGGTCTTTCCGTCTTGTCGCGGGTAACCTGCATCTTCACAGGTATTAAAATTTCACCGGATCTCTCGTCGAGACAGCGCCCAAGTCGTTACGCCATTCGTGCGGGTCAGAATTTACCTGACAAGGAATTTCGCTACCTTAGGACCGTTATAGTTACGGCCGCCGTTTACTGGGGCTTCGGTTCACAGCTTCGGGTTACCCCTAACCGCTCCCCTTAACCTTCCAGCACCGGGCAGGCGTCAGCCCGTATACTTCGCCTTGCGGCTTCGCACAGACCTGTGTTTTTGCTAAACAGTCGCTTGGGCCTTTTCACTGCGGCCCCCTCGGGCTATTCACCCTACCGGGGCACCCCTTCTCCCGAAGTTACGGGGTCATTTTGCCGAGTTCCTTAACGAGAGTTCTTCCGCGCGCCTTAGCATTCTCTGCTCGCCTACCTGTGTCGGTTTGCGGTACGGGCACCTTCTCCCTGGCTAGAGGCTTTTCTTGGCAGCCTGAACTCATGACCTTCGGTACTCCAATTTTCCCTCCCCATCACAGCCCAGCCTTTCGATGTGCGGATTTGCCTGCACACCAGCCTCACTGCTTGGACGAGCATCCATCAGCTCGCGTCACTATCCTTCTGCGTCACCCCATCGCTCATAACGGTTCACGGTGGTACAGGAATTTCAACCTGTTGTCCTTCGACTACGCCTTTCGGCCTCGCCTTAGGTCCCGACTTACCCTGAGCGGACGAACCTTCCTCAGGAACCCTTAGGCTTTCGGCGGATCAGATTCTCACTGATCTTTTCGTTACTCATACCGGCATTCTCACTTGTAACCGCTCCAGCTGTCCTCACGATCAACCTTCAACGCTGTTACAACGCTCCCCTACCGCCCATTGCTGGACCCATAGCTTCGGTGGTGTGTTTAGCCCCGTTACATTTTCGGCGCAGAGTCACTCGACCAGTGAGCTATTACGCACTCTTTGAATGGTGGCTGCTTCTAAGCCAACATCCTGGTTGTCTGCGCAACTCCACATCCTTTCCCACTTAACACACACTTGGGGACCTTAGCTGATGATCTGGGCTGTTTCCCTCTTGACAATGGATCTTAGCACTCACTGTCTGACTCCCGGGATAACGTCTGTGGCATTCAGAGTTTGACTGGACTTGGTAACCCTTGGCGGGCCCCGCACCCAATCAGTGCTTTACCTCCACGACGCATCTCCCGAGGCTAGCCCTAAAGCTATTTCGGGGAGAACCAGCTATCTCCGAGTTCGATTGGAATTTCTCCGCTACCCCCACCTCATCCCCGAATTTTTCAACATTCGTGGGTTCGGGCCTCCAGTGCGTGTTACCGCACCTTCACCCTGGACAGGGGTAGATCACACGGTTTCGGGTCTACGCCTGCAAACTCATTCGCCCTGTTCAGACTCGCTTTCGCTGCGGCTTCGGCTTCTCACCTTAACCTCGCTTGCAAACGTAACTCGCCGGTTCATTCTACAAAAGGCACGCCATCACCCTTTAACGGGCTCTGACTTCTTGTAAGCACACGGTTTCAGGTTCTCTTTCACTCCGCTCCCGCGGTTCTTTTCACCTTTCCCTCACGGTACTGCTTCACTATCGGTCGCCAGGGAGTATTTAGCCTTGGCAGATGGTCCTGCCGGATTCCCACGAGGTTTCACGTGTCTCGCGGTACTCGGGATCCGTCTAGGGCTTTCGCAGAATTTCGGCTACAGGGCTGTTACCTTCTCCGGCCGGCCTTTCCAGACCGCTTCACCTACTCTGCTCAACCCACGTTGACGTCCCACAACCCCAGGGGGCAAGCCCCCTGGTTTGGGCTAATCCGCTTTCGCTCGCCGCTACTGACGGAATCACTTTTGTTTTCTTTTCCTGAGGGTACTTAGATGTTTCAGTTCCCCTCGTCTGCCTCCAATGCAGCTATGTATTCACTGCATGGTACGTATCTATTACGATACGCAGGTTTCCCCATTCGGACATCCCCGGATCAAAGCCTGCTTACGGCTCCCCGAGGCATTTCGTCGTTCGCCACGTCCTTCATCGGCTCCTGGCGCCTAGGCATCCTCCGTGTGCTCTTATTAGCTTAACCAATTTGGTTATTCGGTACCGACACTTACGTATCGGCTGCTGACGATTTTCTTACAAAAATCGCAGCGGGATGATTCAGCATTTTGCTTTGTTTCGATATCCAGTTTTCAAGGAACAAACGTATTTTCGCTGCCGTTTTACCGGCAGGAAAGGTATCTTACCATGCTCCGGCTTGCCGATGCAACCATCAACTTTTGCCAAGAACACGCTAAGCTTCGAAAGGCATTGCACCTTTCAAAACTGAACACGAGTGAGTGCCGTTGCAACTTACGTTGCAGATTTGTCCGCTGACCTACCGTCAGCATGGACTCCATAGAAAGGAGGTGATCCAGCCGCACCTTCCGATACGGCTACCTTGTTACGACTTCACCCCAATCATCTACCCCACCTTCGGCGGCTGGCTCCTTGCGGTTACCCCACCGACTTCGGGTGTTGTAAACTCTCGTGGTGTGACGGGCGGTGTGTACAAGACCCGGGAACGTATTCACCGCGGCATGCTGATCCGCGATTACTAGCAATTCCGACTTCATGCAGGCGAGTTGCAGCCTGCAATCCGAACTGAGACCGGCTTATAAGGATTTGCTCCGGATCGCTCCTTCGCTTCCCGTTGTACCGGCCATTGTAGTACGTGTGTAGCCCAGGTCATAAGGGGCATGATGATTTGACGTCATCCCCACCTTCCTCCGGTTTGTCACCGGCAGTCAACTTAGAGTGCCCAACTTAATGCTGGCAACTAAGCTCAAGGGTTGCGCTCGTTGCGGGACTTAACCCAACATCTCACGACACGAGCTGACGACAACCATGCACCACCTGTCTCCTCTGTCCCGAAGGAAAGGTACATCTCTGTACCGGTCAGAGGGATGTCAAGACCTGGTAAGGTTCTTCGCGTTGCTTCGAATTAAACCACATACTCCACTGCTTGTGCGGGTCCCCGTCAATTCCTTTGAGTTTCACTCTTGCGAGCGTACTCCCCAGGCGGAGTGCTTATTGTGTTGACTTCGGCACCAAGGGTATCGAAACCCCTAACACCTAGCACTCATCGTTTACGGCGTGGACTACCAGGGTATCTAATCCTGTTTGCTCCCCACGCTTTCGCGCCTCAGCGTCAGTTACAGTCCAGAAAGCCGCCTTCGCCACTGGTGTTCCTCCACATCTCTACGCATTTCACCGCTACACGTGGAATTCCGCTTTCCTCTCCTGCACTCAAGCCACCCAGTTTTCGGTGCGATCCGGGGTTGAGCCCCGGGCTTAAACACCAAACTTAAGCGGCCGCCTGCGCGCGCTTTACGCCCAATAATTCCGGACAACGCTTGCCCCCTACGTATTACCGCGGCTGCTGGCACGTAGTTAGCCGGGGCTTTCTTCTCAAGTACCGTCACCCTCAGGGCAGTGACTCCCCAAGGCGTTCTTCCTTGGCAACAGAGCTTTACGATCCGAAAACCTTCTTCACTCACGCGGCGTTGCTCCGTCAGACTTGCGTCCATTGCGGAAGATTCCCTACTGCTGCCTCCCGTAGGAGTCTGGGCCGTGTCTCAGTCCCAGTGTGGCCGATCACCCTCTCAGGTCGGCTACGCATCGTCGCCTTGGTGAGCCGTTACCCCACCAACTAGCTAATGCGCCGCAGGCCCATCTGTAAGCCACAGCTTGCACCGTGTTTCTTGATCCCTCCATGCGGAGAAATCACCTATCCGGTCTTAGCTACCGTTTCCGGTAGTTATCCCGGTCTTACAGGCAGGTTGCCTACGTGTTACTCACCCGTCCGCCGCTCCAGGGGGCTCCCCTAAGGGAGCACCCCTAGCGCTCGACTTGCATGTATTAGGCACGCCGCCAGCGTTCGTCCTGAGCCAGGATCAAACTCTCCATGAAAGAAAAGCTGATTAGCTCATTATCTACTACTGGCGAGAATCTCTCGATTCTCTATCTTTACACTCACTCGTTGTTCAGTTTTCAAAGGGCAATTTTACGGCTAAAACCTTGCTGTACAAGCCTTTTAAAGCTTGTCGTTTATTGTCACCTCGTTTAGCGGCGACTTTTATAATATAACACATTCACCTATCCGATTGCAAGCTTTTTTTTTTTTTTGTTGGAACAGCTTGTTCGGTATAACGAGAACGAGTAATAAAATATCACATCTCATCCTCTGAAGTCAAGTCATTTGATACCTATTTTATGATTACATACGATTTTAATGATACATGCGATTCCTGGCATACTTCGAAATTTCTTTAGGAGAGGCTAATCGCGCATACATACGAAAGATTACTTTATATCTGGATTCAATCGCTTTTTTAATATCCGTATCGATTCTTTGATCATTCAAATCAAAAAGCATTTCGTCCAGTTCCTTACGCAGAACATAATTCAACTCTTTGCATTCCCGTTCATTGAATAAGAAACCCAACATGCGGCAGCGTTAACCCCTCTCAACTTAAAATTCAGGAAACACAAACAAGACGGCAGCAGAAGTACGCAATGAACCTGAAAGGCCGGACTCCCACTGCATACCGTGACCTCCAAAACATCTTGCTCGTTTTATTGTTATGCACAGTTTTTGGAATATTTATGAGCGGACACACATTGTATTTATACCTGTACAAGCCACAACGTGAATGTACTTTCGATTAATGCGGCGACGAACAATACAATAACAAGCATCACGCTAATCGGAACTAACGCTTTGACGAATGCACGAAGTTGTTCTCTTGCTTGCAGGGAACGTGAAGGACTGAAGATCGACAGGAACATTTTGAGCAACAGCATTCCAAGCCGGAGCCCTAAAGCACATGCAATAATAATAGCGGGAAGCTCCAAAATCCCGTGTGGAACAATCGCCTTGATTACAAAGAGCCAGGATTCTTTTTGTCCCGCCGCTACAGCTACATAGCCGAGTACAAGTCCATTTACAATCAGAAAAAATAAAGGGAATATTCCAAAAAGTACGCCCATGACTATGACAAGCAGCGATTTGGATGCATTATTCCAAAAGATCAACCAAAACAACGACCACTGCTGATTCGGTTTCTCCGCTAACGTGTCTGTAATTCGTTTCAACGCTTCCAATTGAGTGTTAATAAAGGCTTGAAATTGTTCCGAGTACAAAGCGCCCATCAGCATCCCTGCCAGAAACACCAGAACGGAAGCTATAAAATAATGCTTCATTAATTTTAATTGTTCTATGGCATGATTCCATTTCATCTGTGATCCCTCCGTATTTAAGCATAAGTTATTGGTACGAGCATACATTGTTACTAATACTTGATTAAACAAGCCTTTTCGATTCGAGGATGAGCAAAGGAGGCCAAGCATGTGAATTATTTTTATGTCTTCAGCGGCAAAAAGATAAAACAAGCGCTGATCATTACGGTTGCGATCCTGTTCGCTGCCGGTATTATTTACTCGGAAAGCGAGAATGTTTCCGTGTTTTCACAAAAGCCATCCGCCGTGTACAGCGTAGTAACCGACAAAAAAGTCGTGGCGCTGACCTTCGATATTAGTTGGGGGGATAAACGGACCGAGCCTATTCTCAAAATACTGGAAGATAAAGGGGTTAAGAACGCCACTTTCTTCCTGTCTTCACCATGGAGCAAGGAACATCCGGAAATTGTCAATAAAATTGTGAAAGGCGGTTGGGAAATTGGCAGCCATGGGCATAAACACGTCAATTACAGCAGTTTGAACGATGAAGAAATCCGTGCACAAATTCGAACGGCACACCAGATATTGAGTGAAGTCACCGGCACCTCTCCTCAGCTGATTCGATTGCCGAACGGCGATTTCGATAAGCGCGTGCTCCGAATTGCTGAAGAATTGAACTATTCTGTCGTCCAGTGGGATACCGATTCCATGGATTGGCAAAATCCAGGGGTAAACAACATCATCAACCGCGTAGTAAGCAAAGCTCATCCGGGAGATATCATACTGCTGCATGCCAGCGATTCCTCCAAGCAAACTCATGAGGCCCTACCGGTTATTATTGACCAGCTTCGAGAAAAGGGCTTTGAATTTGTCTCGGTCAGCCAGCTCATGAAACTGGCGCAAGTGGATAACAAGCCACCGGTAGAGGATACCCTCCTGAAGCAAATTCATTAAAATAAAACTTACAAATAACATAAGAGCCGTTATAGCGGCTCTTTATTTGTTTGCAGTACTTTGGATAAAATTAAAATTTGCCATGCATTGCATGCAAACAGCGGAACCAACATAAATACCGTGGAGGCGGGATTATCCAAGCGAAGCGACGGAATGGCTTCAATCGCCGTGACCGCTATCATGAAAAACAACGTGGGAATCCAAGCGCTTTGATTCGTAAGCCTTGCCTTCCACCAAGATACAATCCCTGAGGCGATTGTAAGAATGACAGGGAACACCAAGTATCCCACCCATGCCGATTGCCCATCGCTTTGCGCATACCGCAAATACACCAAATCAAACAGCACAATCACAATGATGATGACTTGAAGCATATCCCAAGTCCATTTGCGGCGAAACATTCCCATAAACAGGTAGCGAATAATAAGATATGCAAAAAAGCCCATCTGGCTAAGAACGCTGATCGTAGCACCGCCAAGAAACATGGTTAACATACTGAATCCGATTTCTTTGCCGCCAAGAGCCACTTGCTGATCCGAAAATTGCAAAACAAGCCCTGTGACGATGGCAGTGACCGCTCCAACCAAAAGAGTGGTCCAAAACAGGTAAAACCATTTTCTTATTGTCACAACCGTTACCCTCCAATATGTCATCTCAACAGTTAATTGTACCAACCTTCACAATAAAAAGCTAACGACAATTGTGTTAATCCCGCCATCCGTTACAAATACTATGGCTAAAATAATAAGAAAGGAGCCCTGACTAATGATCGCTCGATGGATCCGTGTAGTTCCCGTTCTTTTGATCGTCGGCGTCTTAACGGCTTGCGGTTCCGAGATTCAAGCTTCATCCGGCAACGGCGGTGCTACCTATAAGGATACCAAATCCATGGTACTCGACATACTGAAGACCGAAGACGGTCGAAAGGCTATTCAGGAAGCTACAATTCAACAGAACAGCAAGCTTCAAATCCTTTCTGCAGGAGATACGCAGCAATTGCAATTGGCTGTGAAAGATGTACTGGTCGATACAGAGAATAGCCAGTTTCTTCAAAAAATGATCACCGATCCAAGATTTGCCGGACAGTTTGCAAAAGCCATCGAAAAGAATATGAAGCAGCTTCAAAAAGATCTAATGAAGGATCCGGAATATCAAAAACAAATGATGGATGCCATGAAAAGCCCCGATTTTGAGAATTTGCTGCTGGAAACCATAAAAAGTACACCTTATCGAACTCAAATGAAAGCCGTCATTCAAGAGTCTCTTCAAAGTCCCTTGTTCCGTCTGGAATTGATGAATTTAATGAAAAAGGTTCTTCAGGAAGAATCTGCCCCTAAGCAAGGACAACAATCCTCAGGAGGCGGTGGAGGAAATAGCGATGGAGGAAGTCAACAGGGCGGTCAGCAAGGGAGCTAAAAAATGAAATAAAGACAGGCCTTGGTTTAGGCCTGTCTTGTTCCTTCTAACTGACGAATCACTTGCTCTGCCACATCTTTGTAGATTTGCCCGGTTTCGGTATCCGCTTTGTAAACCGAAGGCGAATAATCCGGCTCCGATACATGATTATCCGGTACGCCGAGCGGGATTTGGGCAAGGAGGCTAGTATGCAGCTCCTCTGCAAGTTTCGCTCCGCCGCCACGGCCGAACACATAATCCTTATTTCCGCATTGACTGCAGGCATAATACGACATATTCTCAACCACACCGAGGATTTCATGATTGGTGTGAAGAGCCATCGCTCCTGCTCTGGCTGCTACGAATGCGGCAGTGGCATGAGGTGTTGTAACGATGATTTCTTTACTGTGAGGAATCATCTGGTGAACATCAAGAGCAACGTCCCCCGTACCTGGCGGCAAGTCGAGAAGAATATAATCCAGTTCTCCCCAATCGACCTCGCTAAAAAAGTTGCGAAGCATCTTGCCAAGCATTGGCCCGCGCCATATGACCGGCGTATTCTCTTCCACAAAGAAGCCCATCGAAATGACTTTCACCCCGAAACGCTCAACTGGAACAATACGGTTCTCCACAGCCTGAGGCCGCTCTTCGATTCCCATCATGTCAGGGACACTGAAGCCGTAGATATCGGCATCCACCAACCCGACCTTCTTGCCAAGTCTCGCTAATGCAACAGCCAGGTTCACCGTAACGGTCGATTTGCCAACACCGCCTTTACCGCTTGCAACGGCGATAAATTTCACACCCGATTGCGGGTCCAACACGTTCACGCCAGCCTTGGCAGCACCGGGAGCGGCCGCTTGCGACCCAGCCGCAACGCCCGTCTGCTGAACTTTGCGTGCCGCTTCGCTGCGTTCGAAATCGGAAAGCGGACGAAAACGGAGGTGCACCTGCTCTGTACCGATTTTTTTGAAAGCCGCCGTAATTTCTTGCTGCAGCCGCTGCTTATTTCATCACTTTCATTGGAAAGCAAGACCGTAGCGGACACATGGTTTCCCTTGATCATGACATCTCGGACAAAATTCAAATCGGCTAAACTTATGCCATATTCAGGATCCTTCAACTGGCTCAATGAAGCCAGCAACTGTTCTTTGGTTACCACATCGTCACCTCGGCCGTTAATTATGATGTACGTTATTGCTTATTATACCACAAAATCAATCCGATCCCACTTTTTCCCCGGAATAGTAGCGCAGTATCCCTTGATAGATGGCGGCAGCCACTTTTTTCTGATACGCCGGATCTCTCAACAAAGCCGCTTCCGCAGGGTTGGACAAGAACCCCACCTCCACTAAAGCACTGGGCATCTGGAGTGTTTTCAGTAAATAAATCTCTTTATCTGCTTGCTTCGCCACCCGATCGGTATTCTTCAAGTTTTTCTTCATTTCGTCTTGAATTAAGGCAGCCAATGCAGCATTATCCCTATGATTCGGGTAAAAAAACGTTTGCGCACCTGACCATTTGGCCGACGGTATGCTGTTTAAGTGAATGCTTAAAAATAAGTCCGTCTTTGACTGTGAGATGAACTCCGCCCGTTTCAACAGGTCCTCCGTTTTGCGGCGGCTGTAGCCTCTGGTCGACGGATCCGCCAAATCCCTGTCATCCTCGCGTGTCATCACGACCAGCGCCCCCGCCTGCTGCAAATAATCCCGCAAATACTTGGCGATGGCCAGATTCACGTCCTTTTCATCCAGTCCGTCTTTACTGCGGGCTCCCCCATCCGGTCCGCCGTGCCCTGCATCCAAAGCTATGATCTTACCTGAAAGAGGCATTGTCCAGTAGGTCCATGTTTTGGTCGAGGGAAGCTCATATGTCAACATGAATAGCATAAGAGCGACCAATATGGCGGACATGACAATTTTGATTCCGCTGTGCATGGTCAGCCAGATCACAACCCTCTTTCTTCTTCGGAACATGAAAAATCCACCTCGCATCCCATAGACTCACTTTCATCTTATGGGACGAGGTGGACAATTAGACCAGCCGCTTATACCTAATATTCAGGCTCTTTCATACCTTCTATGAGCACTTCCGCCACTTCCGGACGGGTGAATTGCGGGGGAGGGCATTGACCTTCGCGCAGCAGCGCACGTACTTTTGTTCCCGACAAATGAAGGTGGTCTTCCTTGCCGTGCGGGCAAGTTTTGCTCGAGGCCATATTGCCGCATTTGGTGCAGAAAAAGCTGTGTTCGAAGAACAATGGTGTAATGCCGAGCTCTTCAGCCGTGAAGTTGCTGAAAATTTCCTGCGCTTCATAAGTACCGTAATAATCACCTACACCTGCATGATCGCGCCCTACGATGAAATGCGTGCAGCCGTAGTTTTTGCGGACTATCGCATGGAAAATGGCTTCACGAGGTCCCGCATAACGCATAGCGGCAGGGAACACGCCCAAAAAGACACGATCCTTCGGATAGTAGTTGTCAAGCAGTACAAGGTAACTGCGCATCCGTACGTCAGCCGAAATATCATCAGATTTGGTTTCGCCGACAAGAGGATTCAAGAACAGCGCATCCACGATTTCCATCGCGCTTTTTTGGATATATTCGTGGGCACGGTGAACCGGATTACGCGTTTGAAAGCCTACTACCGTCTTCCATCCCTTGTCAGAAAAGATTTTGCGAGTCTCAGCCGGATCAAAATAAAACTCCTCGAACTTCTCCGGCTTTGGACGGTTCAGAACCTGTACGGGTCCTCCGACATAAGTGGCAGGCTTCGTATACAGCTTTTGCACGCCCGGATGCTCCGTATCGTCGGTTTTAAAAACCTTGACGGCTTCATGCTTCTGGTCTACCTGATAGATGCTCTCCACTCGGATAATGCCGTAAATGACGCCATCCTTCTCTCCAACAAGCGCGGCCTCCTGGCCTAGCTCCAGATCTTTCGCGACCTCATCTTCAACACCCAGTGTAATCGGCAGGCTCCATACCGTTCCGTCAGCGAGCCTCATTCGTTCTACGACGGAATGGTAATCCTGTTTACCCATAAACCCTGTCAATGGGGAAAATGCGCCTACGCCGATCAAATCCAGATCTGAAATCGTCCACGCATTGATTCTTAGCGGAAACAAGTCTTTGGCATGCTCCAGCAGTCGATCTCTTTGCTTTCCCTCTACAATACGGTTAATTAATGTTCCTCCGTGCGGCCGAATGGCTTCTCCCATTTTTTACGTTCCTCCTATGTCCGAGAATTCTGTTTTATTTATGAAGTCCGCATTCCGTCTTCTCAAAGCCCGCCCAGCGACCAGCTCTCGGGTCTTCACCTGGTGCTACCGGACGTGTGCAGTGCTCGCATCCGATACTTGGGTAGTTGCGGTCATGCAGCGGGTTATAAATAATATTGTTGTTCCGGATATAATTCCATACATCCTCGGATGTCCAGCTTGCCAGCGGGTTGAATTTGACCAGTCCGAACTTCACATCGTACTCTACTTTTTTGGCGTTGGCACGTGTAGGAGCTTGATCACGGCGAATTCCCGTAATCCATGCATCATAATTTTTAAGTATATCGGTGAGCGGATCCACCTTACGAATATTGCAGCATTGCGTCGGATCGTTCTTCCACAATTCTTCACCGTATTGCTGCGCTTGCTCTTCCAGGGTGAGCTTTGGAAGTACTTGTACAAATTCTACGCCATAACGCTGCTGCAGACGGTCACGGGTGTCATACGTTTCTTTAAAATGCACATTCGTATCAAGATAGAAAATATCGGTTTTCGGACTAATCTTTTGGAGCAGGTCGACAAGTACGACATCTTCCGCCCCGAAACTACAGGCAAGCGTAATATTCGGGAATCTTTCCACCGCAAAGGCTAAAAGTTCCTCAGGGCTCTTGTTCTCATATTCTTCAGCGGCTTGACGAATGAGTTCTTCTTTTTCAAATAAATTCATAATATAAGTACCTCCTATAAAATAATTCCGAGTATGTTAATGCGCTTTATTGTATTTGAATTTTATTATAACTCTTCATGACTTTTTGTCAAATTAAATTTTTCTTTACGATGGGCGTTTATCCTATTTTATTGCCTTATGACCTTTTCGGTGAAAAGAAGTTTGAGCCCATTGGTTGATTCAAGTACATTTAAAAGAGATTTCTATACTGGGAGGTATGATACGACTTGTCTTATGAAACCGTTGATTCTCTGGAGAAGTATTGGAGCTGGAGTTTTTGGGAGTCTAATCTGCTGCTGAATCGCTGCTGCTCTCTTTCCCAGATATGTGTTGTTTATTATCGCCGTCCTTATGTGTCTAAGTAATGTAGGTTTGGAAGTAGGCCCCATTATTGTCGGTGCCGGGGTGATCGGATTGGCCGTAGGCTTCGGTGCCCAGACTTTGGTGAAGGATTTGATTACCGGGTTTTTTATTATTTTTGAGGACCAATCAGGCTCGGCGGACATTGAAAAAGCCGTTCATGCCATTTCGACACGCCTTATCGCAACGATGCCGCAGATGTTCCTGTTAGATGACAAAGGTCAGGCCGTTGAGCCGCCGCAGCTATATGGTATTCCGGATGTAGAAAATAATGCTCTTGGAGCTAAATATACCGTTACAAGCTTGGTTAAAGACGATCACTATTGGACGGCATGCAAGGAGATCCGAAAGGCACTCGTCAATGAATTGAAATTGTCCGGCATTCACATCTCCTATCCACGCCGCGTAGAGCGTAAAGATTGGGACTACGAGCCGAAACACAATCCGTCCACCGTCCACGACCGGTTAACCGGATATTTATCATCATACAAAAAACCTCTCCGTGAAATGGAGAGGTTTTTCTTACAAGGATAAATATTAACGTTTCGAGAATTGAGGAGCGCGACGAGCAGCTTTCAAGCCGTATTTCTTACGCTCTTTCATCCGTGGGTCACGAGTCAGGAAGCCAGCTTTTTTCAAAGTAACGCGATATTCGGGGTCCACTTTGAGCAGGGCGCGGGAAATACCGTGACGGATGGCTCCGGCTTGTCCGGAAATACCGCCGCCATGCGCCAATACCAATACATCATACTTGTTCAATGTATCCGTTAGGTTCAGAGGCTGCTTTACGATCAGTTTCAATGTCTCCAAACCAAAGTAATCGTCCAAATTACGCTTATTAATAATGATACGGCCTTCACCCGGTACCAAGCGTACGCGTGCTACCGAATGCTTACGACGGCCGGTGCCATAATATTGTACTTGTGCCACAAGACAGTCCTCCCTTTATTAACCGCGAAGTTCCCAAACTTCAGGTTGTTGTGCTTGATGCGGATGCTCCGAACCGGCATATACTTTAAGCTTCAGCTTAATACGGTTGCCCAAACGATTCTTCGGAAGCATACCGTGAATTGCCAATTCCAGCATACGCTCCGGTTTGTTCTTCAGCATATCTCCAGCGGTAGTTACTTTCAAACCGCCTGGATACAAGGAGTGACGGTAGTACTTTTTATTTTGCAGTTTCTTACCTGTCAGGTTGATTTTCTCTGCATTGATGATAATGACGAAATCGCCAGTGTCAACATGCGGAGTGAATTGAGGCTTATGCTTGCCGCGCAGGATACTTGCCGCTTCGCTGGCCAGACGTCCAAGCGTCTTGTCCGTAGCGTCGATGATGTACCATTTGCGTTCAACTTCATTTGGCTTCGCCATATATGTGGTACGCATGAAATGTTCCTCCTAAATCTATCTTCATCACATTCGTTTTAATGTTCATAGGTTTAATAGTCGGATGGTCGTTTGCATGACCCGGGGCCGTGGGTTAGCCAGTCAAGAAACACCATTAGATATTTTACTACATTTAGCTGCAGTAATCAAGGCCGCAATGGCTCTTCACCATAAAAAACTTTCCATAACATCAAACCGTGCGGCATTGCAGTGGGTCCTGCCAATGAACGATCTTTGGCCTCCAGGATGCTTCGAATCTCAGAGCTTGACCGTTTGCCTTCTCCGATATCGATGAGCGTTCCTACGATAATTCGTACCATGTTGTACAAAAAACCATTACCGGTCAAATAGATATGCATAGCGAATGACTGCAGCTCCGTATCCATCGGCTCACATTCGATCCAGGCATCATAAATCGTCCTGACATGGCTTTGAGCCACCGTTTTAGTTGAACAAAAAGAAGTAAAATCATGTTCCCCTATCAACTGCTTTAAGCCGTCACGCATCGATTCGACACAGAGGGGGGCCGGATGATGTACCTCAAAGTGACTCCTGAATATATCGATATATTTGCCGCAGCGTATCGTATATCGATATGTCTTTCGCTTTGCCGATTTCCTGGCGTGAAACCCATCCTCTACCTGCTTTGCATCCCATACAAGGATATCCCGCGGAAGCCATGAATTCATCGCAAGGCAAAAGCGTTCAACGGGTATGCGGGAATGAGTATGGAAATTAATAACTTGACCCTTTGCATGAACCCCTGCATCCGTCCGGCCTGATGCGATAATTTTCAGTTCCTCGCCTGTCAATCGCAGCAATGCATGTTCAAGCTGGTCCTGAACCGTATTTTTCCCCGGCTGCGTTTGAAATCCATTGTACGCGGTACCGTCATAGCTGACGGTCATGCAAATGTTCCTCACGGCCAAGCCTCCCGTGCGTATTTCCGTTCACCGTTACCTGACTACAAAAAAAAGGGTTTCATCAGAATCCTAAGATCCCGTCCACCCTTTCCCATCCTTTTTTCTCTTAAGCCCGGTCTACAAGTTCCAAGTAAACCATCGGTGCTGCATCGCCGCGGCGAGGTCCCAGCTTCAAAATGCGGGTATACCCACCTTGACGTTCTGCGTAGCGAGGAGCCAAATCGGAGAAAAGCTTCTGAATGGCATCTTGATTGTCGTTCGCTGCTTCACGGCGAACGAAAGCAGCTACTTGACGACGCGCATGCAGATCTCCGCGCTTGGCCAAAGTGATCAGCTTCTCTGCGATCGAACGAAGTTCTTTCGCTTTCGCTTCCGTCGTTTGAATACGTTCATGTATGAATAAGTCGGTTACCAGGTCACGAAACAAAGCTTTACGCGCACTGGAGTCACGACCCAACTTTTGGTATGCCATGTGTGCAACCTCCTTCTGTTGAATTAATACCGTTCGCTTGCTTGAGAATTAATCTTCCATGCGGAGTCCAAGACCAAGCTCTTCCAGCTTCTCCTGAACTTCCTCCAACGATTTACGACCCAAGTTACGAACCTTCATCATATCTTCTTCCGTTTTCGTGATCAATTCCTGCACCGTATTTATACCCGCACGCTTCAGGCAGTTGTAAGAGCGCACAGAAAGGTCCAGTTCCTCGATAGTCATCTCGAGAACCTTCTCTTTCTTGTCCTCTTCCTTCTCTACCATAATCTCGGCATCTTTGGCTTCATCGGTCAATCCGACAAAGAGCATCAGATGCTCCGTCAAAATTTTTGCGCCCAAGCTCACGGCTTCTTCGGGTCTGATACTTCCATCGGTCCAGACTTCGAGGGTTAGCTTATCATAGTTGGTGACTTGACCGACGCGGGTATTTTCCACGCTGTAATTGACACGGGTGATCGGAGTATAGATCGAATCAATCGGAATCACGCCGATCAGTTGGTCCTCGCGCTTGTTCTTATCCGCCGGTACGTATCCCCGGCCGCGGTTCGCATGAATTCTCATATGAAGCCGGGCGTCGGAGGCAAGCGTAGCAATGTGCAAATCCGGATTCAGAATTTCCACATCGCTATCGCCGCGAATATCGCCAGCCACAACAGTACCTTCACCTTCGGCATCGATCTCAAGAACCTTCTCCTCGTCAGAATGAATCTTTAACGATAGCCCCTTCAGGTTAAGGATGATCTCCGTAACATCTTCCACAACACCTGGAATCGTGGAGAACTCATGCAGAACGCCGTCGATTTGCACGGATGATACGGCCGCACCCGGTAAAGACGAAAGCAGGATTCTGCGAAGAGAGTTGCCCAGCGTAGTCCCGTAGCCTCTTTCCAAAGGCTCAACTACAAACTTCCCGTAGGTGCCGTCTTCGCTCGAATGTACGGTTTCTATTTTCGGCTTTTCGATTTCGATCATTGGTTAACCCTCCTTCAAACGTCGTTTCCCTCTGGATAACTTAAGACGTATAAGACGTGCAGTATGCCTATCCAAATAGTATTCTCACCTTTTGGATAAATATACCACTTGTACTTAGCAATCCTGAATTAGACACGACGGCGTTTTGGAGGACGGCAACCGTTATGAGGAATCGGAGTTACGTCTTTGATCAGGTTAACTTCGAGCCCTGCGGCTTGAAGGGAACGAATCGCAGCTTCACGGCCTGCGCCTGGTCCTTTAACCATAACCTCAACGGCTTTCATCCCATGCTCCATAGCAGCCTTCGCAGCGGACTCGGCAGCCATTTGAGCGGCAAACGGAGTGCTTTTACGCGAGCCTTTAAAGCCAAGATTACCGGCACTAGCCCAAGAAATCGCGTTTCCGTGCGGGTCAGTAATAGTGACAATCGTATTGTTAAACGTGGAGCGGATATGTGCCACTCCGGAGTCGATATTTTTCCGGTCACGACGTTTGGTACGAACAACTTTTTTTGGTTTAGCCATTTATGCGTTACCTCCTTTACTATTTTTTCTTATTAGCTACCGTACGACGAGGTCCTTTACGCGTACGAGCGTTTGTTTTCGTCCGTTGACCGCGAACAGGCAAGCCGCGGCGATGACGAACGCCACGATAGCAGCCGATCTCGATGAGACGCTTAATGTTCAATGCGATTTCACGACGCAGGTCGCCTTCCACTTTCAACGTTTTGTCGATCACATCACGGATTTTGCTTACTTCATCCTCCGTTAGATCGCGAACGCGAGTGTCGGGATTAATACCAGTTTGAGCAACAATCTTCTGAGCGGTAGTGTTACCGATACCGAAAATGTAAGTCAAAGCGATGATTACCCGTTTGTCACGAGGTAAGTCTACACCAGCAATACGTGCCATTTATACCTGCACCTCCTTAACCTTGTTTTTGTTTGTGCTTCGGATTTTCACAGATTACCATAACGTTCCCTTTGCGGCGAATGACTTTGCATTTTTCGCAAATCGGCTTGACCGATGGTCTAACCTTCATGGTGGTTACCTCCTAAGAGTTTTTCGTTAGAAAAACTTTCTTCGTAAGCATAAGCAGCGTTTTTCGTTAGAAAAACTTACTTCGTAAGATTACATTTATTTAAAACGATAGGTTATACGGCCTCTGGTCAAATCATAAGGCGAGAGTTCGACCGTCACTTTATCACCAGGCAGGATCCGGATAAAGTGCATTCTGATTTTCCCGGATACATGAGCAAGTATCTTATGACCGTTCTCCAGTTCCACTTTAAACATTGCATTCGGAAGAGGTTCAATCACTGTACCTTCAACTTCAATTACATCTTCTTTGGCCACAGTCATTCTCCTTTCTCTAGCGCTTCTTCAGATAAATTGTCCACATAGCTGTAGAGTGCAAAACGTAATTTGCCATTCGTGACACGTCCGGTCTCACGCAGACTATCAGCTACTTCCGAACTGACCGCCGGCAGGAGATCAAGATGAATGATATTTTTCTTCTTGGGTTCATCGAATTTCCGTTTTCCGCCGTCCGCAATCCACACGTATCGTTGGTCTACGACGCCGATAATGACGGCGTACTTCCCGGAATCACGCCCCCGATTCACCCTTACGATTTGTCCGATGACAGGCATATTCGATGGTTCCATGGTAAAGCCTACTTACCGGGAAGCGTCAAAATTTCGTAACCGTCTGCCGTAATCGCTATGGTATGCTCGAAATGAGCGCACAGTGTGCCATCCACCGTGACGACCGTCCAATTGTCTTCCAAGGTTCGAACATATCGTTCCCCTACATTGACCATTGGTTCGATCGCAAGCACCATACCGGGCTTTAGCCGCGGGCCGTGACCGGCCGGGCCGTAGTTCGGAATTTGAGGCTCCTCGTGAAGCTCGGTACCAATCCCATGTCCTACATACTCCCGGACAACCGAAAAACCTTCACTCTCAATGCACCTCTGAATAGCGTTAGATATCGTGTACAGCCGGACATCCGGTTTGGCTTCGGCAATTCCTGCGTAGAGCGACCTTTCGGTCACCTCCAGAAGCTTCCTTGCCGTGTCGGAGATCGTCCCGACACCGTAAGTCCAAGCGGAATCTCCATGGTAGCCCTTATACTGCGCACCGATGTCGATACTAATAATATCGCCATTCTTCAGCTTTCTTTTGCCGGGTATGCCGTGAACCAATTCATCGTTGACTGAAGCACAGATACTTCCGGAAAAACCATTGTAACCTTTAAAAGACGGAATTGCGCCCTGACTTCGGATATAATCCTCAGCGATTTGATCGAGCTCTTTGGTTGTAATATCGGGCTGAATGTGTTTTTGAAGCAGCAGGTGAGTTTCCGCAACAATCCGCCCAGCCTCCCGCATCAATTCCAATTCAGCTTCAGATTTACAAATGATCATTACGCTTGCCCTCGCAATAGTGAACTGATTTGTGCAGTAACCGTATTTATCTCTTGCTCACCGTTAACCTCACGCAATATTCCCTTGTTACGATAGTACTCCAAAAGCGGAGCGGTTTTATTGATATACTCGTCCAAACGAGTCCCTACTTTTTCTTCGTTGTCATCCGAACGTTGATACAATTCACCTGAACATTTGTCGCAAACATTTTCACGTGCAGGAGGGTTAAACAAGATATGATACGTAGCTCCACAAGATTTACAAATTCTACGACCCGTCAGACGGGCAAGCAATAAATCCCGGTCCACTTTCAGGTTAATCACATGCTCGATACTTTTACCCAGCGATATCGCGATACCATCCAGCGCCTCCGCTTGAGAGATGGTCCGGGGAAAACCGTCAAGCAAAAATCCTTTACTGCAGTCAGGCTGCCCAAGTCTTTCACGAACAATCCCGATCGTAATTTCATCCGGGACAAGCAAACCCTGGTCAACATATTTCTTCGCTTCAACCCCGAGCGGCGTCTCCTGCTTCATCGCCAGCCTGAATGCATCACCGGTTGAAATATGCGGGATCTGAAACTCGTCAACGATTCGTTCCGCCTGGGTACCTTTACCTGCACCAGGAGGCCCCATAAAGATGATGTTCATCACGATTTCCTCCCCTACTCGCATCATTTGATGCTAACAGCACAATAGGTGCCGATAGCTTTGAAAAACAGCTATCAGTACCTATTCACTATTTGTTAATGAAACCTTTGTAATGGCGTTTGATTAACTGGCTTTCGATTTGCTTCATCGTTTCCAATCCTACACCGACGACGATCAGCAAGGATGTGCCGCCAATCTGCACGGATTGAGGCAAGTCGGCCAATGCACCAAAGATGATTGGAAGAATGGAGATGGCAGCCAGGAAAAGCGCGCCGGACAAAGTGATTCTTGTCATTACCCGCGTCAGGTAAGCCGATGTCGTTTTGCCTGGTCGAATTCCCGGGATATAGCCGCCGTTCTTCTTCATCTGGTCCGCCATTTGTACTGGGTTAATCTGTACAAAGGTGTAGAAGTAAGTGAATCCGATGATCAGTAAAACATACAACACCATCCCAAGCGGATGTGTATAACTCATATTCGTGATAATCCAATCGGCAACCGGATTGCCTCTCCAGAAGCTTGCAATTGTCGGAGGAAACACCAAGAGCGAAAGCGCGAAGATAACCGGAATGACACCCGCCGCGTTAACCTTGAGCGGAATATGCGTCGATTGGCCTCCGAACATTTTGCGCCCGACCACTCGCTTAGCATATTGTACAGGGATTTTACGCACGCCCTGCTGGACGAAAATCACACCGGCAATCAATGCAATGACCACGAGCACAATAATCACGAGTTTCACTACGTTAAGGAAGAGCGCCCCGCCGGCATCAACAAATTGCGTTTGATAAATTTGCTGTATACTTGTCGGAATGGCAGCTACGATGCCTGCAAAGATGATAATGGAAATACCATTTCCAATGCCATTCTCGGTGATTTGTTCCCCTAACCACATCAGAAAAGCAGTGCCCGCCGTGAGAACGATAGCAATCAAAGCATAGGTCGCAAATGTCGGATTGATAACCAGTCCGGTGTACAGACGATTAAAACCGATCGCAAGTCCGAACGCTTGAATGATGCCCAGCACGATGGTCCCGTAACGGGTAATCTGCCCTAACTTTTTTCGGCCTGCTTCTCCTTCTTTCGCCCATTGTGCAAATCTGGGAATGACATCCATAGAGAGCAGCTGCACAATGATCGATGCCGTGATATAAGGCATAATCCCCATCGCAAAGATGGAGAATTGGAACAGAGCGCCGCCGGAAAAAGTATTAAGCAACCCGAACACGCCGCCTTGACTGGCTTGGTCTTGGAGCTTCAGAATGTCCGTGTTGATGTTAGGTACCGGAATAAAAGCACCAATCCTGTAGACGATCAGCACAAGTAAGGTGAAGATGATACGTTTGCGCAGATCCTCTACTTTCATAATATTGGATATGGTACGAAACATTAAATCACCTCGGTTTGACCGCCTGCAGCCTGAATTTTTTCTACCGCAGATTGGGAGAATTTGTTGGCCTTAACGTTCAATTTAACCGTGATTTCACCGTTACCCAAGATTTTGATACCGTCTCTTGGATTCTTCACGATGCCGGATTCAAGTAAAGTCTCCGGAGTAACTTCCGTACCCGCTGCGAATTTGTTCAAATCCTCAACGTTGACAACAGCAAATTCCTTACGGAAATAGTTGTTGAATCCACGTTTTGGCAAGCGACGATAAAGCGGATTTTGACCGCCCTCAAATCCTGGACGAACACCGCCGCCGGAACGCGCATTTTGACCTTTATGACCACGAGTTGCCGTTTTTCCCATACCGCTGCCCACACCGCGTCCTACGCGCTTGCGGGAACTGCGTGAACCAGGAGCAGAAGTAAGCTCATGCAATTTCATCGTTCGCACCTCCTCTAGCTATATGGTAGTCTATTAAGCTTCGATTTCTTTAACTTCCACCAAGTGATTGACTTGGTTTACCATTCCGCGAATCGCGGCATTGTCTGCTTGGGTTACAGTTTGATTCAGCTTGCGGAGCCCAAGTGCCGTAACTGTACGACGCTGAGTCTCAGGACGACCGATCAGGCTGCGCTTGAGGGTGATTTGCAATTGCTTAGCCATGGTATCCCTCCTAACCTAAGAGTTCTTCAACGGTTTTACCGCGAAGCTTAGCCACGTCTTCCGCACGCTTCAGACGACCCAAACCTTCCAAGGTAGCGTTGACCATGTTAATGGAGTTCGAAGATCCGAGGGACTTCGTCAAAATGTCGCCTACGCCAGCCAGTTCGAGCACGGCACGAACCGGGCCGCCCGCGATCACTCCTGTACCTTTGGAAGCAGGTTTAAGCAGAACTTTACCTGCGCCGAAGTGTCCGGTCACCAGATGAGGAATTGTAGTTCCGACGATAGGAACGTGAATCAGGTTTTTCTTTGCATCTTCAATACCTTTACGGATCGCGTCAGGTACCTCGGAAGCTTTACCGATTCCAGCGCCTACCCAACCTTTGCCGTCGCCTACAACCACGAGTGCGCTGAAGCTGAAGCGGCGACCGCCTTTTACTACTTTAGCAACGCGGTTAATATGAACGACTTTTTCAGTCAGCTCTAAAGTATTGGGATCAATACGCAAGTCCTTTACCTCCTTATGTGTAAATTTAGATTAGAATTCAAGACCTGCTTCACGAGCAGCGTCTGCAAGTGCTTTGACACGACCGTGATACAAATATCCGCCGCGGTCGAAAACCACTTTATCGACACCGACTTTTTTGGCGCGTTCAGCGATCAATGCTCCAACCTTCGTAGCCGCTTCGATGTTGCCGCCGTTACGGATGCCCTCTCTGAGCTCCTTGTCTTGCGTGGAAGCGGAGGCAAGTGTAACGCCTTTAACATCGTCGATCAATTGGGCATACATATGCTTGGAGGAACGGAAAATGTTGAGACGAGGACGCTCAGCCGTTCCTTGAATTTTCTTGCGCACGCGAAGATGTCTTTTCAAACGCGCTTTATTTTTATCGACTTTGGTAATCATTCTTGTGTCACTCCTTTCGAGTTGGATCAGAAACATTAGCACGCAGTGTCCATTACGCGGCCTTATTTCTTCTTACCGGCTTTACCTTCTTTACGAAGAATACGTTCGCCTTCGTACTTGATACCTTTACCTTTATACGGCTCAGGCTCACGAACAGAACGGACTTTAGCGGCAGTTGCACCTACCAGCTCTTTATCGATTCCTTTAACGATGACTTTCGTATTCGAAGGAACTTCGAATTCGATGCCGTTTTCCGGCTCGATTTCTACCGGGTGCGAGTAACCTACGTTCAACACCAGCTTGTTGCCGGATTTGTTCGCACGGTATCCTACGCCAACCAACTCGAGACTTTTAGCAAATCCGTCCGTTACTCCGCTCACCATGTTTTGCACAACACTGCGCGTCGTACCATGGAGAGAACGGTGCAATTTATTATCTGAAGGGCGCTCTACTGTAATGACATTGCCCTCAACGTTGATCTTCATATCTCTATGCAGTTCACGGCTCAAAGTGCCTTTAGGTCCTTTTACCGTAATCAATGTGTTATCAATAGTCACGTTTACTCCGCTTGGGATCGTGATTGGTTTGCGACCAATACGGGACATGTTCTGCACCTCCATTCATTCAAAATCTTAATTACCAAACGTAGCAGATAACTTCTCCGCCGGCTTTGGATTGACGAGCTTCCTTGTCCGTCATCACACCTTTGGATGTGGACAGGATGGCGATACCCAAGCCGCCCAGTACGCGAGGCACCTCTTGGCTCTTCGCATAAACGCGCAGGCCTGGCTTGCTGATTCTTTTCAGACCAGTGATAACGCGCTCGTTGTTAGGGCCGTATTTCAAGAATACGCGGATAATACCTTGCTTGTTGTCTTCGATATATTCAGCGTCACGAATGAAGCCTTCCTTCTTGAGGATCTCAGCAATTTCTCTTTTGATCTTCGAAGCCGGAATTTCCACAGTCTCATGACGAACGACGTTAGCGTTGCGAATGCGTGTAAGCATATCTGCAATTGGATCGGACATAACCATGTGTTGAAACCTCCTTCCCGAAACTATGAGTTTTACCAGCTTGCTTTCTTCACGCCAGGAATCTGGCCTTTATATGCCAATTCGCGGAAGCAAATCCGGCAAATTTTAAATTTCCGAAGCACGGAATGCGGACGACCGCAGCGTTCGCAGCGCGTATAGGCCTGCACCTTAAATTTAGGAGGACGCTGCTGTTTGACCTTCATCGAAGTTTTTGCCACTTCAGTTTACACCTCCTGGGGTTTCCGTTGGGATCCGGCACTCGGGTGCCTGTCCTGATTATTTGGAAAACGGCATGCCTAATTGTGTTAACAATTCACGGGACTCTTCATCCGTTTTAGCTGTTGTTACAATGACGATATCCATGCCGCGGACCTTGTCTACTTTGTCGTATTCAATTTCCGGGAAAATCAACTGTTCTTTCAATCCGAGCGTATAGTTGCCGCGGCCGTCAAATGCTTTGGTAGATACGCCGCGGAAGTCGCGCACGCGCGGAAGAGCAACGTTGAACAATTTGTCCAAGAAATGGTACATACGCTCGCCGCGCAATGTTACTTTCACGCCGATCGGCATATTTTCACGCAGTTTAAAGCCTGCGATTGATTTTTTCGCTTTTGTGATCACCGGTTTTTGTCCAGAGATCAATTGCAGATCTTGTACAGCAGTATCGAGCACTTTAGAGTTGGAAACCGCCTCGCCAACGCCCATATTGATAACTACTTTCTCAATTTTAGGAACCTGCATCACCGTGGTGTAATTAAATTTTTGCATCAGAGCAGGAGTAATTTCGTTCAGAAAACGATCCTTCAATCTTGCAGCCATGAATCCGAGTGCCTCCTTTCTTACCAGATATTAATCGATAATCTCGCCGGATTTTTTCGCAACGCGAACTTTTTTGCCGTTATCAAGCACTTTGTAGCCAACACGTGTAGGCTCGCCTGTTTTTGGATCGACCAGCATCACGTTGGATACGTGAATAGGAGCTTCCTGTGTAAGGATGCCGCCTTGCGGGTTTTGTTGGGATGGCTTGGCATGCTTCTTGATCAAGTTTACACCTTCGACCAACACGCGGTTCTCGCGAGGATAAGCAGCGATCACGCGACCCGTTTTTCCTTTATCTTTACCGCTAATAACGAACACTTTGTCTTCTTTTTTGACATGAAGTTTGTTGTTATGGGACTCGAGTTTCTTCGGTTGTTTTGGCATTATGTTTCCACCTCCTAAGGGCATTCGGAAGAATGCCTTCCTCGTAAGCGTCTGCTTAGGCTTTCGTTAGAAAACCACTTCGTAAGCATCCGAATTGAATGTCAATGAACGACAATTAGATAACTTCTGGAGCCAGAGATACGATTTTCATGAAGTCTCTGTCACGAAGTTCACGAGCTACCGGTCCAAAGATACGAGTACCACGCGGGCTCTTGTCTTCTTTTACGATAACCGCTGCATTCTCGTCAAAGCTGATGTAGGATCCGTCCTTACGGCGCGCACCGCGTCTCGTACGTACAACTACAGCTTTAACCACATCACCTTTTTTGACAACGCCCCCTGGTGTTGCTTCTTTCACAGAGCAAACGATCAGATCACCGATGTTAGCGGTACGACGACCGGTACCACCCAACACGCGGATACACATCAGCGATTTTGCACCAGAGTTGTCAGCTACTTTCAATCGTGTAAATGGTTGAATCATTGTGTAATTCCCTCCTTCCGGAATTGATGCCGAATGCTTATATTAAACGATAACCGCTTTTTCGACCACTTTGACCAATCTCCAGCGTTTGTCTTTGGAGAGCGGACGGGTTTCCATGATTTCAACAATATCGCCGATTTTGGCTTCATTGTTTTCGTCATGAGCTTTGAACTTCTTCGTGTATTTGATGCGCTTGTGGTAAAGGTCGTGCTTCTTATAAGTTTCAACGGCGACAACGATGGTTTTGTCCATTTTGTCGCTGACGACTTTACCCTGCTGCGTTTTACGCTCGTTGCGTTCAGCCATGTTAAAATCCTCCTCTCTCATTCATTAACTAGTGATTCCCAATTCTCTTTCACGC
This sequence comes from Paenibacillus sp. JMULE4, assembly GCF_013337105.1. Lineage (NCBI taxonomy): Bacteria > Bacillati > Bacillota > Bacilli > Caryophanales > Paenibacillaceae > Paenibacillus > Paenibacillus sp. JMULE4. The sequence continues at coordinate 225,306 of NZ_SGWF01000017.1, read as the reverse complement.
AAAACCGTCTTTGCCCGAGCAATATCTTTGCGGACTTTTTGAATTTGTACGGGATTTTCCAGTTGACCTGTAGCTAGTTGAAAACGGAGGTTAAAGAGCTGCTCTTTAAATCCGGAAATTTTTTGTTCGATCTCAGCAGTGGTTAAGTTGCGAAATTCACTAGCTTTCATTTGCTTCACCACCCAGTTCTTCTCTTTTCACAAACTTCGTCTTGATTGGCAGCTTGTGAGAGGCGAGACGCATAGCTTCACGAGCGACTTCTTCGCTTACGCCGGCAAGTTCAAACAGAACCTTACCCGGTTTAACGACAGCAACCCATTTTTCTACGTTACCTTTACCGCTACCCATCCGGACTTCAAGCGGCTTTTGAGTGATTGGTTTGGCAGGGAAGATTTTGATCCAAACCTTACCGCCCCGTCTAATGTAACGGGTCATGGCAATACGTGCAGCCTCGATTTGACGGTTGGTTACCCAAGCCGGTTCCAACGCCTGCAAACCATATTCACCAAAATGAACTTCCGTTCCGCCTTTTGCACGGCCGCGCATTTTCCCGCGGTGCTCTTTGCGGTGTTTTACACGTTTAGGAATTAACATGATTAGTTGCCTCCTTCCGTAGCAGCCTTTTTCTTAGCCGTTGGAAGAACCTCGCCGCGATAGACCCATACTTTTACGCCGATCCGACCGTAAGTGGTGTGAGCTTCCGCCGTACCATAATCGATATCCGCACGCAATGTATGAAGAGGAACTGTACCCTCACTGTATCCTTCGGTTCTGGCGATTTCCGCTCCGCCTAAACGACCGCTAACCGATGTTTTAATACCTTTGGCTCCGGCTCTCATCGATCTTTGAATCGCTTGTTTCAATGCACGACGGAACGATACGCGGCGCTCCAGTTGTTGTGCAATGCTTTCAGCTACAAGAATCGCATCCAGATCCGAATTTTTAACTTCCGAAATGTTGATATGAACTTTCTTGCCGTTAGTCAGCTTGGACAGGTAGCCGCGGATAACCTCGACTTCCGATCCGCCTTTACCGATAACCATGCCAGGCTTAGCTGTATGAATGGTTACGTTCACGCGGTTTGCCGCACGTTCGATTTCAATACGGGAAACAGCGGAATCTTTCAGTTTTGTTTTCAAATATTCGCGGATTTTTACGTCCTCCATAAGCAGATCGCCGAAATCTTTTCCAGCATACCACTTGGATTCCCAGTCGCGAATAATACCAATTCTAAGTCCTACCGGGTTTACTTTTTGACCCACACGTTATCCCTCCTTATTTCTCAGATACCACTACTGTAATGTGGCTGGTACGTTTATTGATGCGGCTCGCACGACCCATAGCGCGAGGACGGAATCTTTTCAAAGTTGGTCCCTGGTTCACATAAGCCTGCTCAACCACCAGGTTGTTTACGTCCAAAGAGTAGTTGTGCTCCGCATTGGCAATAGCCGAGTTCAACAGCTTCTCCACGATCGGGGAAGCGGACTTTGGCGTATGACGCAAAATAGCGATCGCTTCGCCTACTTTCTTGCCGCGGATCAAGTCGACAACCAATTGAACTTTGCGGGGAGCAACACGAACATATCTTGCAATGGCTTTAGCTTGTTGCATGGAAGTACCTCCTCTCATTCACAACTCAATCGAATTCACGTTCATCTATTAGCGCTTGCCCGTCTTCTTATCGTCACCCGCGTGACCTTTGTAAGTACGGGTTGGAGCAAATTCACCAAGCTTATGTCCGACCATATCTTCCGTCACATATACCGGCACATGCTTTCTGCCGTCATATACAGCAAAGGTGTGGCCGATGAATTGCGGGAAAATTGTGGAACGGCGGGACCAAGTTTTGATTACTTGCTTTTTAACACCCTCACCATTCATTGCTTCCACTTTCTTCAAAAGATAACCGTCAACAAATGGACCTTTTTTCAAACTGCGACCCATGCTTCATTCCTCCCTTCTTTAACCGAACTGAGAACCGAATTATTTCGTGCGGCGACGAATAATATATTGATTGGAAGCTTTGTTCTTCTTCCGTGTTTTATATCCGAGTGTCGGCTTGCCCCAAGGAGACATCGGGGATTTGCGGCCGATCGGGGAACGACCTTCACCACCACCGTGCGGGTGATCGTTCGGGTTCATAACGGAACCGCGAACTTCCGGTCTTTTACCCAACCAACGGGAACGTCCGGCTTTACCGATTTTCACGAGCTCGTGATCTTCGTTACCTACGGAACCTACCGTTGCGCGGCACACTTTCAAAATTCTTCTCATTTCACCACTGGACAAACGAACAATAACGTATTGATCCTCTTTACCAAGCAGCTGCGCTTCCGTACCGGCTGCGCGAACCAGTTGGCCGCCTTTTCCGGGCTTCAATTCGATATTGTGAATCACCGTACCTACAGGGATGTTTTCCATCGGCAATGCATTGCCGACCTTGATGTCCGCTGTCGGACCGGATACGATTTGATCGCCTACTTTAAGGCCTTTCGGAGCGAGGATATAACGCTTCTCGCCATCCACATAATGAATCAATGCAATGTTAGCGGAACGGTTCGGATCATACTCGATTGTAGCAACGTTACCGGGTATTCCATCTTTGTTCCGTTTAAAGTCGATAATACGGTATTTACGCTTATGTCCGCCGCCTTGGTGACGAACCGTAATTTTACCTTGGTTGTTGCGTCCCGCTTTTTTGCTCAAAGGAGCCAAAAGCGACTTCTCCGGAGTCGATGTTGTGATTTCTTCAAATGTAGAAACCGACATCGCACGTCTTGCAGGAGACGTTGGTTTATATTTTTTGATAGGCACGTGGGTTCCCTCCTTACTTCAAGAATTCATCTTATACCGATTCAAAGAATTCCAGCTCTTTGCTGTCTGCGCTGAGTGTCACGATCGCTTTTTTCCATTCGGACGTATATCCGGAATAGCGGCCGTAGCGCTTTGGCTTCGCCGGTACTCTGAGCGTATTGACATTCGCAACTTTCACTTTGAAAATTTGTTCGATCGCTTGCTTGATTTCCGTTTTATTCGAACGGAGATCCACCTCGAATACATATTTCTTATCCGCCATCATTTCGCTGGAACGTTCAGTAATGATCGGGCTTTTAATAATATCGTGAGGGTTCTTCATTACGCAAACACCTCCTCTACCTTTTGCACCGCATCCTTCGTAATGATCAGCTTGTCATAGACCATAACATCAAGCACGTTGATTCCTTCGGCAGCCACAAATTTAACTCCAGGAATGTTGCGTGCGGACAATGCTACGTTCTCGTCATATGCAGCCGTCACAACCAAAGCCTTACGATCTACTTTAAGGTTATTCAAAATGGATACAAATTCTTTCGTTTTCGGCTGAGCCAGTTGCAATTGATCCAGCACGATAATTTCGCTCGCCTTCACCTTGGAAGACAACGCGGATTTAATCGCCAAACGGCGAACTTTCTTAGGCAGCTTGTAAGCATAGCTGCGTGGTGTCGGTCCGAATACGGTACCGCCGCCTTTCCATTGTGGAGAGCGGATGCTGCCTTGACGCGCACGACCTGTACCTTTTTGCTTCCAAGGTTTGCGACCGCCGCCGCGCACTTCGGAGCGACCTTTAGTTTTATGAGTTCCGGCACGAAGGGATGCCCGCTGCATCAATACCGCTTCGTTCAATACATGAACGTGCGGCTCGATTCCGAACACGCTGTCGGCCAGTTCCACTTCGCCTACTTGAGAACCACTAACGTTATACACTGCTACTTTTGGCATTTGTTATCCTCCTTTCCCGCTTTCTTACTTCTTCACTGAAGATTTCACGGTAACATAGCTGTTTTTAGGACCTGGAATGGAGCCTTTAACTAGAAGTACATTCCGCTCCGCATCGACTTTAACCACTTCAAGCTTTTGAATGGTAACCGTCTCTGTACCCATGTGACCCGGAAGGTTTTTACCTTTTGGAACACGGTTAGCCTGGATCGAGCCCATCGAACCCGGACCGCGATGATAACGCGAGCCGTGCGCCATCGGACCTCTGGATTGGTTATGTCTTTTGATAACGCCTTGGAATCCTTTACCTTTAGATGTACCCGTTACATCAACGAATTCGCCTTCTGCGAAGATATCAGCCTTGATCTCCTGGCCAACTTCATACTCAGAGATCTGTACATTGCGAATTTCTTTCACGTAGCGCTTAGGTGTTGTGCCGGCTTTTTTCGCGTGGCCCAACTCAGGTTTGTTCGCATTCTTTTCTTTCTTGTCGGCAAAACCGATTTGGATGGCTTCGTAACCGTCGTTCTCTACGGCCTTCTTTTGCAGCACCGTGCAAGGACCTGCTTCAATAACGGTAACCGGAACAACCAATCCTTCAGGAGTAAATACTTGAGTCATCCCAATCTTTTTACCTAAGATACCTTTAGTCATCGTTGACACCTCTTTTCCTCTTTAGCCTGTTGTTTTATAACCACAGTGTATATATTACAGTTTGATTTCGATGTCCACACCGGACGGCAGATCCAAACGCATCAATGCATCAACCGTTTGCGGCGTCGGATTGACGATATCGATCAAACGTTTATGTGTACGCATCTCGAACTGCTCACGAGAATCTTTGTACTTGTGAACCGCACGAAGAATCGTGATGATTTGCTTCTCGGTAGGAAGCGGAATCGGACCAGATACCCCTGCACCGGAACGTTTTGCAGTGTCCACGATTTTTTCGGCAGATTGATCCAGAATTCTGTGATCATACGCCTTCAAACGAATACGAATCTTTTGCTTTGCCATAGTATTCCCTCCTTCTTTCGCCCAATTTAGTATCGGACATACTCCGTGAAAATCTCCTGACGCCGTCCCTATGGCAAAGGGGCCGGGCGTGTCAGCAACCTCTCACATCATCGCAACGTCACAGACCAACGTTCACTATTATATTAAATTTCATTATGAAAAGCAAGAAAAAAATGCTGCGGATGCCTAAAAAATTAAAACCCTTCATCTATATAGATGAAGGGTTGCTTCGGAACAGTACAAATTGCTTTGGTCTTGCTTCGGAACAGTACGTAAATCTATAGGATTCGGATCACCGAAATTACTTGCTGATGGTTGCAACGGCGCCGGCACCAACTGTACGGCCGCCTTCACGGATCGCGAAGCGAGTTCCTTCTTCGATAGCGATCGGCGAGATCAGTTCTACGGTAACAGTGATGTTGTCACCAGGCATAACCATCTCGGAACCTTCCGGCAGGTTGATGATACCCGTTACGTCCGTTGTACGGAAGTAGAACTGCGGACGGTAACCGCTGAAGAAAGGTTTGTGACGTCCACCTTCTTCTTTCGTCAGAACGTAGATTTGAGCGGTGAAGTTCGTGTGCGGTTTAACGGAACCCGGCTTTGCCAAAACTTGTCCACGCTCGATGTCTTTACGGTCTACACCGCGAAGCAGCGCACCGATGTTGTCACCAGCTTGTGCGGAATCCAGAAGCTTACGGAACATTTCTACGCCCGTAACAACGGATTTGCGAGTTTCTTCAGCCAAACCGATGATTTCAACCTCGTCACCGACTTTAACCACACCACGCTCTACACGGCCTGTAGCAACAGTACCACGACCAGTGATCGTGAACACGTCCTCTACCGGCATCAAGAAAGGTTTATCAGTGTCGCGCTCAGGCGTAGGGATGTAGTTGTCGATTTGCTCGAATAGCTCAATGATTTTGTCAGCCCAAGGACCGTCTGGGTTTTGCAGGGCTTCACGAGCAGCGCCGCGGATGATTGGAGTTTCGTCGCCTGGGAACTCGTATTCGTTCAGCAGGTCGCGAACTTCCATTTCAACCAGTTCAAGAAGCTCTTCGTCTTCAACCATGTCACATTTGTTCAGGAATACCACGATGTAAGGTACGCCTACCTGACGGGACAGCAGGATGTGCTCGCGAGTTTGCGGCATCGGACCGTCTGCTGCGGATACAACCAGGATCGCGCCGTCCATTTGCGCAGCACCCGTGATCATGTTTTTAACATAGTCAGCGTGGCCTGGGCAGTCAACGTGTGCATAGTGACGGTTAGGCGTTTCGTATTCAACGTGTGCAGTCGAAATCGTGATACCGCGTTCGCGCTCTTCCGGTGCTTTGTCGATTTGATCGAAAGCTACAGCGGCACCGCCGTATTTTTTGGACAATACGGTAGTGATTGCGGCAGTCAGAGTTGTTTTACCATGGTCAACGTGACCGATGGTGCCAATATTAACGTGCGGTTTTGTACGCTCAAATTTTGCTTTAGCCATGAGTGAATAGCCTCCTTAAATATAGTAATTATATTAAGCGCCTTTGTTCTTTGCAACGATTTCTTCGGCAATCGACTTAGGCACTTCTTCATAGTGCGAAATTTCCATCGAGTATACACCCCGGCCTTGTGTACGGGAGCGCAGCGTCGTAGAGTAACCAAACATTTCGGAAAGAGGCACTTTGGCACGGATAATTTGCGCGCCGAAGCGGGAATCCATACCTTCGATTCTTCCGCGGCGGGAGTTCAGGTCGCCCATAACGTCGCCCATGTACTCTTCCGGCACGGTAACCTCTACCTTCATGATCGGCTCAAGCAATACCGGACGGCATTTTTCTCCGGCAGCTTTGAGTGCCATGGAGCCAGCAATTTTAAACGCCATTTCGCTGGAGTCCACATCGTGGTAAGAACCGTCAACGACAGTTGCTTTGATATCCACGAGCGGGAAGCCTGCGTATACGCCATTTTTCATAGCTTCTTCAATACCGGCTTGAATCGGAGGGATGAATTCTTTAGGAATCGCACCACCGACAATTTTGCTTTCAAACTGGAATCCGGTACCCGGCTCCAGCGGTTCGAACTCAACCCAACAATGTCCGTATTGACCACGGCCGCCGGATTGGCGAACGAATTTACCTTCAACCTTAGCCGGTTGACGGAACGTTTCGCGGTAGGCAACCTGCGGTTTACCCACATTGGTTTCTACCTTGAACTCGCGAAGCATGCGGTCGACGATAATCTCAAGGTGAAGCTCACCCATACCGGAGATAATCGTTTGGCCGGTTTCTTCATCCGTATGCGCACGGAAAGTCGGATCTTCTTCAGACAATTTGGCCAGCGCAATACCCATTTTGTCTTGGTCGGCTTTTGTTTTCGGTTCAACAGCCAGCTGAATAACCGGTTCCGGGAAGTTCATGGATTCCAGAATAACCGGATGCTTCTCATCACACAGCGTATCCCCGGTCACAGTATCCTTCAAGCCTACGGCAGCCGCAATGTCACCCGCATAAACCTCGCTGATTTCCTGACGGCTGTTCGCATGCATCTGAAGAATACGGCCGATCCGTTCGCGTTTGCCTTTTGTCGCGTTCAATACGTAAGAACCGGAGTTCAGAACCCCTGAGTACACACGGAAGAACGTTAATTTGCCGACAAACGGGTCTGTCATGATTTTGAATGCCAGAGCGGCAAACGGTTCGTCATCAGAAGATTTACGTACGACTTCCGATCCGTCCTCGAGCGTACCTTTGATGTTCGGCACATCGATTGGAGACGGGAGATAGTCAATAACGGCATCCAGCATTAACTGTACGCCTTTATTCCGGTAAGACGATCCACAGACAACCGGGAAGATTTTAACGCCGACAACCCCTTTACGGAGCGCCCCTTTAATTTCTTCGACCGTCAGTTCTTCGCCTTCCAGATATTTCATCATCAGTTCTTCGTCAAGCTCCGCTACCTTCTCTACAAGCTCAAGACGAAGCTCTTCCACTTTATCCTTGTATTCAGCAGGGACTTCAACCTGGTCAGGTTCTTTACCCAGATCGTCTTTGTAGATATAAGCTTTACGCTCGATAAGGTCGATAACGCCTTTGAAATCATTTTCAGCCCCAATCGGCAGCTGAATGGCAACTGCGTTCGCGCCAAGCTTATCGCGCATCGATTGGATAACCTGCAGGTAATCCGCACCGATGATATCCATTTTATTGACATAGGCGATCCGGGGAACGCCATAACGGTCCGCTTGTCTCCAAACTGTCTCCGACTGCGGCTCAACGCCTTCTTTGGCGCTGAATACGCCTACTGCTCCGTCCAATACGCGCAGGGAGCGTTCAACTTCTACAGTGAAGTCAACGTGTCCCGGGGTGTCGATAATATTGATGCGGTGGCCTTTCCATTGAGCGGTCGTAGCAGCGGAAGTAATGGTGATTCCGCGCTCCTGCTCCTGCTCCATCCAGTCCATCGTAGCAGCACCCTCGTGAACTTCACCGATTTTGTGCACGCGGCCAGTGTAGAACAGGATGCGTTCCGTCGTGGTGGTCTTGCCGGCATCAATATGCGCCATGATCCCGATGTTACGCGTATCTTTCAAGGAGAACTCTCTTGCCATCAGGAACGTCTCCTTCCTATAAAAAGGAATTTAATTTTACCAACGATAATGTGCAAACGCCTTGTTGGCTTCTGCCATTTTGTGCGTATCTTCGCGTTTTTTCACGGAAGCGCCTGTGTTGTTGCTGGCATCGATGATTTCTTGAGCCAGTCTTTCTTCCATCGTTTTTTCACCGCGCAGGCGGGAATAGTTTACAAGCCAGCGAAGACCTAAAGTCGTACGGCGATCAGGTCTTACCTCTACAGGAACTTGATAGTTGGCACCCCCAACACGGCGAGCTTTAACTTCAAGAACCGGCATAATGTTTTTGATCGCTTGTTCAAATACTTCCATAGGTTCTTTGCCCGTACGTTCTTTAATCAGATTGAAAGCATTATAAAGGATCGTTTGAGCTGTTCCTCTTTTACCATCAATCATAATGCGGTTGATCAAGCGGGTAACGAGCTTGCTGTTATAAATCGGATCTGGCAATACGTCTCTGCGAGTAACTGGACCTTTACGAGGCATAGTTATCCCCCTTTCTTCTAAAATCATTCAATTTATAAAAGCTGCATTACTTTTTCTCTTTCGGGCGTTTTGCGCCGTACTTGGAACGTGCTTGCTTGCGGTTGGCTACACCGGAAGTATCAAGTGCGCCGCGAACGATGTGGTAACGAACCCCTGGAAGGTCCTTAACACGACCGCCGCGAATCAGAACAACGCTGTGCTCCTGCAGGTTGTGTCCGATACCCGGGATGTAGGCAGTAACCTCTACACGGTTCGTCAAGCGAACACGCGCATACTTACGAAGAGCAGAGTTTGGTTTCTTCGGGGTCATCGTACCTACACGAGTGCAAACGCCACGTTTCTGAGGAGAACTCAGATTCGTCGCTTCTCTTTTCAAGGCGTTGAAACCTCTTTGAAGAGCCGGGGATTTGGATTTTACAACTTTCGCTTGGCGTCCTTTACGAACGAGCTGGTTAATTGTTGGCATATTGGCCACCTCCTTTAATATGAATGGTTCTTTCTTTTCAAGCCCACAGATCCAGGCGAATCGTAAATGAACAAAGTAAAAGTTTTTACCTTAAACCCTTAACGGATTCTCAGGCAAAAACATTACTGCATCATTCATTCACTACCGCAGCCATAGCTGCGCCTACTTCGATTCCACACGCTTTACCTAACATGGTCATGGAGTCCACGTATGTCACTTTAACCCCCATCATCTTGCAGAGGTTAACTATTTTTATCGTAATTCGCGGATCTGCATCTCTGGCAACGAAAACTTCGGTGGCATGTCCCGCCTCTACCATTTTCGTCACTTGTTTCGTGCCTATAATCAGCTTTGCTGCCTGTTTCACTTTATCATAAGACATAGATCATATCCTCCAAAAGGACAGGTGACTAGGCTTAGAAAATGGCACACTTTGATATATTAGCATCTCGGTTTTACCGTGTCAAGAATGGACGCTTGCCTTCAAAAAGATTTTACAATCCATGCTTTGAAGGCAAGCGCCGGGTCTTCTTCGTTACTCTACGGTTACCGCTTCTGCTTCAGTCAACTCTTCATCCCTTGGCTCTGCGTTCGGATCTGTAATGCGGATGTTACGGTATCTTGCCATCCCCGTACCTGCCGGTATCAGTTTACCGATGATCACATTCTCCTTCAAACCGAGCAGCTGGTCGACTTTTCCTTTAATCGCCGCATCTGTCAGTACACGAGTCGTTTCCTGGAACGATGCCGCAGAGAGGAAGGAATCTGTTTCGAGCGATGCTTTGGTAATACCCAGAAGCACCGGTTTGGCAACAGCAGGTTCCTCATTGGCGAAAAGCGCCACTTTGTTCGCTTCTTCGTACTCATGAATGTCCACAAAGGATCCCGGAAGCAGAGTCGTATTTCCGGCATCGACGATGCGAATTTTACGCAGCATTTGGCGGATCATCACTTCGACGTGCTTGTCGTTGATTTCCACCCCTTGGTTCCGGTATACGCGCTGAACTTCCTGTAAAATGTAGTTCTGCACGCCGCGGATCCCTTTAATGCGCAGCATTTCCTTCGGATCGATCGAGCCTTCCGTCAGCTCATCTCCGGCCTCTACGGTCTGGTTCACTGTGACGCGAATCCGGGAGCCGTAAGGTACGGAATATACTTTCGATTCAGCTTCACCTTGAACCTCAATCTCACGACGATCCTTCGCTTCACGGATTTCTTTGATCACACCGTCAATTTCAGAAATTATCGCTTGCCCTTTTGGATTACGAGCTTCGAAGAGCTCCTGAATCCGCGGCAAACCTTGCGTGATGTCGTCGCCCGCAACGCCCCCGGTATGGAACGTACGCATGGTAAGCTGCGTTCCTGGTTCACCGATGGATTGCGCCGCAATAATACCTACCGCTTCGCCGATTTCTACATGTTTACCGGTCGCCAGATTACGGCCGTAGCACTTTTTGCAGACGCCGTGTCTGGAACGGCAGCTGAGTACGGAACGGATTTGTACCTTCTCAATACCGGCTGCTATAATTTGGTCGGCAATATGTGCTTCAATCAGCTCGTTACGGTTAATAATAATCTCACCCGTTTGCGGATGACGAATCGTTTCAAAGGAATACCGTCCTTCGATTCGGTCATACAGATCTTCGATGACTTCTTTACCATCCTGGATTCTGCTGACGAGGAACCCTTTATCCGTACCGCAATCTTCTTCACGAACAATTACGTCTTGAGCCACGTCTACCAGACGGCGGGTCAAGTAACCCGAGTCCGCCGTACGAAGTGCGGTATCGGCCAAACCTTTCCGCGCACCGTGAGTGGAGATAAAGTACTCCAATACGGTCAACCCTTCGCGGAAATTGGACTTGATCGGAAGCTCGATGATTTTACCGGACGGGTTAGCCATCAGACCGCGCATTCCGCCAAGCTGGGTAATTTGCGATTTGTTACCCCGTGCTTTGGATTCCACCATCATATTGATGGAATTATATTTATCAAGCGACTTCATCAAAATATCGGTAATTTCATCCTTGGCCTTGCTCCAGATCGCGATAACGCGGTCGTAGCGTTCATCGTCCGTAATCAAACCGCGGCGATATTGATTCGTAACCACACGAACTTTTTCGTCGGATTCTCTAAGGATTTCATCTTTCTCCTTCGGAACCGTCACATCCGCTACGGCAATGGTGATGCCGGCACGCGTAGAGTAAGTAAATCCAAGCTGCTTGATATTATCCAGCGTGATCGACGTTTGTGTCGTATGGTAACGGCGGAAGCATTCTGCAATGATCGTGCCAAGGTAATCTTTTCCGACCGCTTTCGTTTCAGGCAGCTCCGCCATTTTCTTGCGAAGATCCACGCCTTTCTCGAACACGAAATAATCGTTTGAAGGTCCGTTCAGCAAATTGGCTTTCGTCGCTTCATTAATGTACGGGAAGTCCGGCGGATAAATCTCATTGAAGATGATTTTACCGATCGTTGTGATCAGCATGGCCTTTTCTTGTTCCGGCGTGAAGCTGGTTTTTTTCAAAGCCTTGGCCGGAATCGCCACCCGCGCATGCAGAGCCGCATCTCCGCGGTGGTAGAGCGACACGGCTTCTTCAATCGAACGAATAATCGTACCGGAGCCTTTGGCTTCCTTGTTTTCCGTCGTTAAGTAGAAGCTTCCCAAAACCATGTCCTGCGACGGCGTAACAACCGGTTTGCCGTCTTTCGGGTTGAGAATATTGCCTGCTGCGAGCATCAGCACGCGGGCTTCCGCCTGGGCTTCTGCAGACAACGGAACGTGAACGGCCATCTGGTCTCCGTCAAAGTCGGCGTTATATGCCGTACAAACAAGCGGATGCAGCTTGATCGCCCGGCCTTCAACCAGAATCGGCTCGAACGCCTGAATGCCCAAACGGTGAAGCGTGGGAGCACGGTTCAGCAGAACCGGGTGTTCCTTGATGACTTCCTCAAGAACATCCCATACTTCGGGACTAACGCGTTCCACTTTGCGTTTTGCGCTCTTAATGTTATGCGCAAGACCTTTATTCACAAGCTCTTTCATGACGAAAGGCTTAAACAATTCCAATGCCATTTCCTTTGGAAGTCCGCACTGATACATTTTGAGACTCGGTCCCACCACGATAACGGAACGGCCGGAGTAGTCAACCCGCTTACCCAGCAGGTTTTGACGGAAACGCCCCTGTTTACCCTTCAGCATGTGGCTGAGGGATTTGAGCGGACGATTACCCGGTCCCGTTACGGGACGGCCGCGGCGGCCGTTATCAATAAGCGCGTCAACCGCTTCCTGAAGCATCCGCTTTTCGTTCTGCACGATAATATCAGGAGCGCCCAGATCAAGCAGACGTTTCAGACGGTTGTTCCGGTTGATGACACGGCGGTATAAATCGTTCAAGTCAGAGGTCGCAAAGCGCCCCCCGTCAAGCTGAACCATCGGACGAAGCTCCGGAGGGATAACCGGCAGTACGTCGAGCACCATCCACTCCGGCATATTTTTGGAGTTACGGAATGCTTCCATAACCTCAAGACGTTTAATGGCACGGTTACGGCGTTGACCTTGAGCGGTTTTCAGCTCTTCCTTCAGCATATCGACTTCTTTCTCGATGTCGATGTCTTGAAGCAGCTTTTTCACCGCTTCCGCGCCCATACCGGCTTGGAATGCATAGCCGTATTTTTCCCGATAGCTGCGGTATTCCTTCTCGGAGAGCAGCTGTTTTTTCTCCAGCGGCGTATCTCCAGGATCAGTTACGACATAGGAAGCAAAGTAGATGATCTCTTCCAGAGACCGCGGAGACATGTCGAGCGCAAGCCCCATACGGCTTGGAATTCCTTTGAAATACCAGATATGTGAAACCGGTGCTGCAAGCTCGATGTGACCCATGCGCTCGCGGCGCACTTTTTGACGCGTAACTTCTACGCCGCAGCGGTCACAGACAACGCCTTTGTAACGAACCCGTTTATATTTACCGCAATGACATTCCCAATCCTTGGTCGGACCAAATATTTTCTCACAGAACAAGCCTTCTTTTTCAGGTTTCAGCGTCCTGTAGTTGATCGTCTCCGGCTTTTTCACTTCGCCTCTGGACCATGAACGGATTTTGTCGGGGGAAGCCAATCCGATTTTCATGAATTCAAAATTGTTGACGTCGATCAAGGAGCAACCCTCCTCCAAGTTTGTGTGGGCAAATCTACACCGGAAGCATCCGTTGTAAGAATGTGCTGTCTGTACGCTTCATACACCTGTGGCTTACGCCTGGCCCAATAGATTACTCGACTCCCATTTCCGCGCCTTCAAGGTTAAGGTTAAGCTTATCGCTTGTTACCTCATCCTCATCGTCGATTTCCTTCATTTCGATCTCTTCTTCATTCTCGGACAAGATTTTCACATCCATACCCAAGCTTTGAAGCTCTTTGATCAATACCTTGAAGGATTCCGGTACGCCAGGCTCCGGAACATTCTCACCTTTCACAATCGACTCATACGTTTTGACGCGTCCTACCACGTCGTCTGACTTCACAGTCAAAATCTCCTGCAGGGTATAGGCTGCACCATAAGCCTCGAGCGCCCATACCTCCATCTCGCCAAACCGCTGTCCGCCGAACTGAGCTTTACCGCCCAGCGGCTGCTGCGTAACGAGCGAGTACGGCCCTGTCGAGCGCGCATGGATTTTATCATCGACCATGTGAGCCAGCTTGATCATATACATGACGCCTACCGTTACCTCTCGCTCAAACGGTTCACCGGTTCTGCCGTCGTACAGGATCGTCTTGCCGTTACGCTGCATGCCGGCCTCTTCCATCGTATCGAACACGTCGTATTCATTAGCACCGTCGAATACCGGCGTTGCCGTATGGATACCGAGATACTTGGCAGCCATCCCCAAGTGAACTTCCAGCACCTGTCCGATGTTCATCCGGGAAGGAACGCCAAGCGGGTTCAGCACAACTTCAACCGGCGTGCCGTCCGGCAGGAACGGCATGTCCTCTTCCGGTAAAATCCGTGCGATAACCCCTTTGTTTCCGTGACGTCCCGCCATTTTGTCGCCTTCGGAAATTTTCCGCTTCTGGGCGATGTAGACGCGCACCAGCTGGTTTACGCCAGGAGGCAGTTCGTCGCCGTTCTCACGGGTAAATACCTTCACGTCGACTACGATACCATCGGTACCGTGCGGCACACGAAGCGAAGTATCGCGAACTTCACGGGCTTTTTCACCGAAAATCGCATGAAGCAAACGTTCTTCCGCGGTCAGCTCCGTAACCCCTTTAGGCGTTACTTTGCCCACCAGAATGTCGCCTGCCGCGATCTCGGCACCGACGCGGATAATTCCGCGCTCATCGAGATTTTTCAGCGCATCTTCCCCGACGTTCGGAATATCACGGGTGATTTCCTCCGGTCCGAGCTTCGTATCCCGGGCTTCAGACTCATATTCTTCAATGTGAATGGAAGTATAGACGTCTTCCTTCACCAGTTTTTCACTAAGCAATATCGCATCCTCGTAGTTGTAGCCTTCCCATGTCATAAAGGCAACCACTACGTTCCGCCCGAGCGCAAGCTCGCCCATCTCCGTCGACGGACCATCGGCGAGGATATCTCCTACGCGCACTTGCTCGCCTTTATGGCAAATCGGACGTTGGTTAATACATGTTCCTTGATTGGAGCGCAAAAACTTGTGCAATTTATGTTTAACGATGTCTCCGTTCACCAGCCGGCCGTCCACTACTTCCTGACGGCGTACCCAGATCTCGTTAGCCGTCACCCGTTCTACCACACCGTTCACCTTGGAAACGACACATACACCCGAGTCCTTGGCCGCCTTATGCTCCATCCCCGTACCGACAAGCGGCGCCTTAGGGATAAGAAGCGGAACGGCTTGACGCTGCATGTTCGAACCCATGAGAGCACGGTTGGAGTCGTCGTTTTCCAAAAATGGAATAAGCGCCGTCGCTACCGATACAACCTGCTTAGGGGAAACGTCCATGTAATCGACACGCTCTTTAGGAAGCGTCAGAATATCGTCCTTGTAACGGACAATGACGTTATCATTCGCAAATCTGCCGTCCTCGGTCAACTCGGCATTCGCCTGCGCGACCACGTAATTATCTTCTTCATCGGCCGTCAAATAAGCGATCTCATCCGTAACTATGCCGGTATTCGGGTCAACACGCCGGTAGGGCGCTTCAATAAAGCCGAACTCATTCACACGCGCGAACGTGGAAAGCGAGTTAATCAGACCGATGTTCGGTCCTTCCGGCGTCTCAATCGGACACATCCGCCCATAGTGGGAGTGATGGACGTCCCGCACTTCAAAACCTGCGCGTTCCCGCGTCAAACCACCGGGTCCAAGAGCGGACAGGCGGCGTTTGTGCGTCAGTTCGGCAAGCGGGTTCGTCTGGTCCATAAACTGCGACAGCTGGGAGCTTCCGAAGAACTCCTTGATCGAAGCGATGACCGGACGTATATTGATCAATTGCTGCGGGGTGATCGTGTTCACATCCTGAATCGACATCCGCTCGCGTACCACGCGCTCCATCCGGGACAGGCCAATGCGGAACTGGTTCTGCAAAAGCTCTCCCACGGAACGCAAACGACGGTTACCCAGATGATCGATATCATCGGTGCTGCCGATCCCATGCAGCAAGTTAATGAAATAGTTGATCGATGCAATGATATCAGCCGGCGTAATGTTCTTCACCGACTTGTCAATTTTCCCGTTGGCGATGACTTTAACCACTTTCCCGTCTTCAATCGGGGAGTAGACGTTAATGTGCTGCAGCGTAATCTTATCTGTTTCAGTTACGCCGTTAGCGACCGAATATTCTTTGAAGCCGACGTTGTCTTCCAGATAAGGAATAATCGTGTCGAGCAAACGGCGGTCAAGCTGTTGTCCAGCTTCTGCAATAATCTCGCCTGTTTCCGGATTAACAAGGGTCTCAGCCAGACGTTGATTGAACAGACGATTTTTGATATGCAGCTTTTTGTTGATTTTGTACCGTCCAACATTGGCAAGATCGTAACGCTTCGGATCGAAGAATCTGGCGATCAGCAAGCTTCTCGCATTATCCAGCGTCGGCGGCTCGCCCGGGCGAAGACGCTCGTAAATTTCAATCAACGCCTTGTCCGTCGAATCGGTGTTATCCTTGTCCAACGTATTGCGGATGTATTCATCGTCACCCAGCAGGTCTATGATTTCCGCGTCGGTACCGAAGCCGAGTGCACGAAGCAGTACGGTTACAGGGATTTTTCTTGTACGGTCAATACGCACATAGATGATATCCTTCGCATCCGTTTCCAATTCAAGCCAAGCGCCGCGGTTCGGAATCACGGTAGCGGTATAAGCCTTTTTACCGTTTTTATCGACTTTCGTACTAAAATAGACGCTCGGGGAACGAACCAGCTGACTGACAATAACCCGTTCAGCGCCGTTGATAATAAAAGTACCCGTTTCGGTCATCAGAGGGAAATCGCCCATAAAGACTTCCTGCTCCTTGACTTCGCCAGTCTCTTTATTGATCAATCGTACTTTCACACGAAGCGGTGCAGCGAAGGTGACGTCGCGTTCTTTGGATTCATCCACTGAATACTTTGGCTCTCCCAAGCTGTAGTCGATAAATTCCAACACCAAATTCCCCGTAAAATCTTGGATTGGGGAAATATCTTGAAACATTTCACGCAACCCTTCATCCAAAAACCACTGATATGATTTTTGTTGGATTTCAATCAGGTTTGGAACTTCCAACACCTCATGAATCCGCGCGTACGACCTGCGTTTACGTCGACCTAATTGAACAAGATGTCCCGCCAACTTAGATTCACCCCTCATGTCTACTCAATAGAACAAAATAAAAGCCTCTTTGGGAAGCCTTCTCGAGTAAATACTGCACGAAGATAAACTTCTTAAGGAAGCTTGTTATTACGATGCACGAATCGTACAACGAACAGGTGACTTTTTCCCCATTTTACCATAATTTTCTTCACACCTTGTAGGGTTTACCTAAAATTTAAACATTATACGTCAAATGATAAAATCTTATTCATCCCAGCATGAAAAAAATATCTTGACATTTTAGTAAACTAAAGAGAAAAAGCATGACCATAATACTGACATTTTAATATAATATCACATCACAAAATTCAAGTCAACATTTTTCCAGCGCATCAAAATCATTTCGCAGCCTTGATAATCCAGTAGCCTTTACTCCGTTCCACCTGTTCTACACGGCTATAGAGAGACTCCAATTTGCTATAAGCCGACGGGGCGCCTTGTTTCTTCTGAATAACGACCCAAAGAGCGCCGCCCGGTACAAGTGCTTCATGCGCCTGCTCGAAAATACGGTGAACCGTTTCTTTGCCGGCCCGGATCGGAGGATTGGTCAGCACCACATCAAACGACCGCCCCTTCAACTCCGATAACAGGTCACTTTGCAGTATTTCTACATTGCCCAGGCCGTTCCGATCGGCATTGTGCTTGGCTAACGCAACAGCGCGTTCATTGATGTCCACCATGGTGACCGTACCCTTGTGCGCCAGCACGGCAGCCGTCAGTCCAATCGGCCCGTAACCGCAGCCCACATCAAGAATCCGGGCATCGACGGGAAGCGCCATCGTTTCCACGAGCAGCTTCGATCCGTAATCAACCCCCTTTTTTGAGAACACCCCGGCATCCGTTACAAAAATGAACCTGCGTCCACGCATCGTCTCTTCAATGGTGTGCAGGTCATGTTCAACGCTGGGTTTTCTGGAATAGTAATGTTCCGACACGTTCGGCCACCTCCCTGTTTGCTGTATTGAAAAGGAAAACCCCTTGAGAGAATCGCCTCTTCAAGGGGTGCTTGACCTTTGAAATTACTTCACTTCTACGGAAGCGCCTGCTTCTTCCAGCTTAGCTTTGATGGATTCAGCTTCTTCCTTGGAAACTTTTTCTTTCAACGGCTTCGGTGCGCCGTCTACGAGGTCTTTTGCTTCTTTCAAGCCAAGGCCTGTAATTTCGCGAACCACTTTGATTACGTTGATTTTGGACGCGCCTGCGCTTGCCAGGATAACGTCGAATTCGGATTGCTCTTGCGCTTCTGCAGCGCCGCCGCCTGCTACTACTGCCACAGGAGCAGCCGCCGTTACGCCAAACTCTTCTTCGATTGCTTTAACCAGATCGTTCAGTTCCAATACTGTCATGCCTTTAATGGCTTCCAAAATTTGCTCTTTGCTCATGGTTTAAACCTCCGTTTATATTTAGATCGTTTTTTTTAAAAAGATTACGCTTCTTGTGCGCCGCCTTCTTGCTTATCGGATACAGCCTTAACCGCAAGGGCGAAGTTGCGAATCGGAGCTTGAAGCACGCTGAGCAACATGGACAGAAGACCTTCTCTGGACGGAAGCTCAGCCAGCGCCTTGATTTGGTTGATATCAACCACTTTACCTTCTACAACGCCTGCTTTAATGTTCAGGTTTTCGTTCTTCTTAGCGAACTCCGCCAAAATTTTAGCCGGAGCCACGACATCTTCTTTGCTGAATGCGATCGCAGTAGGACCAGTCAAATACTCATCCAGTTCAGACAGTTCCGCATTCGCCGTAGCACGGCGTACCAAAGTATTTTTCAACACTTGGAATTCCACACCAGCTTCACGCAATTGTTTGCGAAGCTCCGTTACTTGGGCAACGTTCAAGCCGCGGTAATCGGCAACGATGGAACAAGAGCTTTCTTTCAGCTTTTCGGCTACAACCGTAACCTGTTGAGCTTTTTGCTCGATAATTTTTGCGTTTGCCATTTTTGCACCTCCTAAGAGCTTTCTGCAGGAAAGCTTGCATCGTAAGCATAAGCTATAAGTTTTCGTGAGAAAACTGCTTCGTAAACTTAACTCGTAAACAAAGTCCGCCCGAGGCCGCTCATTCCGTTTCTCGCCATCTCCGCCAAGGCAAAAGGTCCGCATAAAAGCGAAAATGCCTTCGCAGACGAAAGCGAAGGCATGATGATTCACATATTCTTGAGCTGTTAAGCAAAGAATACCGAATTTATATCATAACACCTCGGCAGGAAATTAAGCCCATGGGTAGGAGCACCTGCTGTCTACGGTAAGCATATTCGTTTGTTAGACTTAGAACAGGTTAGCATGGATGACCTGGAAAGTCAAATACCAAGGCTACTCCTATCTAAGAGCTGCAGCGTTCACACGAGCGCTCGGACCCATTGTCGAGGATACCGCGATGTTCTTCAGGTATACCCCTTTAGCTGCGGCCGGTTTCGCTCTGTTCAGCGCATCAATCAAAGCTTTGAAATTTTCAGCAAGCTTCTCGGCTTCGAAGGAAACTTTTCCGATCGGCGCGTGAATTTGTCCGGCTTTATCCAGACGGTATTCGATTTTACCAGCCTTGATCTCCTGAACGGCTTTCGCCACGTCGAACGTAACGGTACCCGCTTTCGGATTCGGCATCAAACCTTTACCACCCAAGATACGGCCGAGCTTACCGACTTCGCTCATCATGTCTGGCGTAGCTACGCAGACATCGAAGTCGAACCAGCCTTGCTGGATCTTGTTGATCATGTCTTGATCGCCAACGAAATCGGCTCCTGCCGCTTCCGCTTCTTTGGCTTTTTCGCCTTTGGCGAATACAAGAACGCGTTTTGTTTTACCTGTGCCGTGAGGCAATACAACCACACCGCGAACGGCTTGGTCTTGTTTTCTAGGGTCTACGCCCAAACGTACAGCCACTTCAACAGTTTCGTCAAATTTGGCGCGCGCTGTCTTCTTCACGAGCTCGATCGCTTCGAGCGGCTCGTAAAAAGCGTCAGCGTCGATTTGCTTGGCAGCTTCCAAGTATTTCTTGCCGTGTTTAGCCACTGTCTTATCCTCCTATGTGGTATTAGCGGAATATCCTCCCACTTGGTTGGCTCCTCCGTTATAACCGGGAGCCGGAAGCATGGATTAGTCTACGATTGCAACGCCCATGCTGCGAGCCGTACCTTCCACCATACGCATAGCAGCCTCGATGGATGCCGCGTTCAGGTCAGGCATTTTTTGCTCGGCAATTTCACGAATTTTCGCACGATTAACGGTTGCAACTTTCTTCTTGTTCGGTTCGCCGGAACCTTTTTCGATCCCTGCAGCCACGCGCAGCAATACGGCAGCTGGAGGCGTTTTGGTAACGAACGTGAAGGAACGGTCCTCGAATACCGTAATTTCTACCGGAATGATGAGACCTGCTTGATCGGCCGTGCGAGCATTAAATTCTTTACAGAACGCCATGATATTAACGCCGGCTTGACCAAGAGCAGGACCGATCGGCGGAGCCGGATTCGCTTTTCCTGCAGGGACCTGCAATTTCACCATTTTAATAACCTTTTTCGCCATTGTTGTGTACACCTCCTCGCCCGTAGTATGGCAGAATTTCGCTTACAACGGTTAAAGCTTTTCCACCTGATTATAGTCAAGCTCCAACGGCGTCTCTCTGCCGAACATGTTGACATGAACCTTCAGCTTGCTTTTGTCGAGCAGAATTTCTTCTACGGAACCGACAAAATTGGCAAACGGTCCAACTTTTACGCGTACGGTTTCTTTGAGCTCGAAATCGATCTTCGGCTTCGGCTCTTCCATACCCATGTGCTTGAGAATCGCATCCACTTCCTCGGGAAGCAGCGGCGTCGGCTTCGAACCCGAACCGGTCGATCCGACAAACCCGGTAACCCCAGGAGTGTTGCGCACGACATACCACGAATCGTCCGTCTGGATCATCTCCACGAGGACATACCCTGGATATACTTTACGCATAACCGTTTTCTTCTTGCCGTCTTTATTCACAAGCTCTTCTTCCATGGGAACGAGCACACGAAAAATCTTGTCCTTCATATCCATGGATTCGACGCGCTTTTCCAAATTTGCCTTCACCTTGTTTTCATACCCGGAATAGGTATGTACGACGTACCATCTTTTTTCCATTTCCATAGTGCCACCCACCAGCCCAGATTATTGAAACACGAGGCGAAGCAGCTCTGAAATTCCCAGGTCCAGAACGTAGAAGTACACCGTTATAAAGGTGACCGTAAATAATACGACCAGCGTGTAGCTAATCAGCTCTTTACGGCTAGGCCATTTTACTTTTTTCAGCTCGGACCAGCTGTCCGCAAAAAAAGAAAATGTATTGCCGAATCCCTGCTTCAATTTAGCCAAAAAGGACACAACTACACCTCCAAAAAACTAGCGCGTTTCGCGATGAGCTGTCTGTTCATTGCAAAACTTGCAATATTTCTTCAACTCCATGCGGTCGGGATGGTTGCGCTTATTTTTAGTGGATGTATAGTTTCTTTGCTTGCAGTTTGTGCACGCTAAAGTGATGATCACCCGCATGATGTACACCTCCTACGGACCAGCCTCAAGATTTACAGCCTTATATGATCAGCAAAAAAACGCCTTTCAATTAAGGCCACCCAAATACTTTAGCACACGACATAGCTTGTGTCAAGGAATGTATTCACTTGGCTGTCCGTCCCCGTCCACATCCATTATTAACCAAGGCCCCGGATCTTAAACGAATCCTAAACCGATTTATATAAAGGGATCCCTTGCATTTCAGGAACATTTGTTCTATGATAAGGGTATAAAAAAGCTTCCGAACGAAGCCCTTTCGGTGAAGAACCATTTGCGGTTTGTACAGCCGCTTTTCTTGCGCGGAAAGGAAATTGTTCAGTTTTGCCGGACGTTTTTATTTTTATTGCAAAAAAGCACCTCCACAAAAGCAAAAGGCGCTTTAATCATTATGCATCGCGTACTTCCAAATACCTTTCGAGCTTGCGTTTTACCCGTTGAAGCGCGTTGTCAATCGATTTGACATGGCGGTCTAAATCAACAGCAATCTCCTGATAGGAGCGTCCGTCCAAATACAGCATCAGCACTCTGCGTTCGAGATCACTTAAAATCTCGCCCATCTTGTCTTCAAGTCCGCTAAACTCCTCTTGATTGATGATCAGCTCCTCCGGATCGGATACTCGGGAACCGCAGATCACATCAAGCAGTGTACGGTCGGAATCTTCATCATAAATGGGCTTGTCCAGCGAAACGTAAGAATTCAGAGGAATATGCTTTTGGCGCGTGGCGGTTTTGATCGCTGTGATGATTTGGCGGGTAATACAGAGTTCGGCAAAGGCTTTAAAAGAGGCGAGCTTTTCTCCGCGGAAATCGCGGATCGATTTATAGAGACCGATCATACCTTCCTGCACGATGTCTTCCCTGTCAGCGCCGATCAAAAAATAAGAACGTGCTTTGGCGCGGACAAAGTTTTTATACTTGTTGATCAAGTACTCCAGTGCATCGCTATTTCCTTCACGGACCGCTTCGACAAGATCTTCGTCTGCCTTGAGGTCGTATTCATCCATTCTCAACTCTTTGAAGTCGACACTCACTACAATCCCTCCGGCCCAACGCTTGAAAGATAGGACTAGTATACATTATGTAATCTACCATCGTCAACCGGATTCCCGTTAGAAAAAGCTTTACTTGCTAGATTTGCAAAGCTACTTCTCCCGCCGCCACTTTTCGAACATCGCCCGAACATCTTCACTGAGCCGCTTATCAAAGGTATTACGCTTCCCCGCGGCTTCATCCTCAATTTTTCGCCGGATCTCGGCCCGCGCTTGCCGCAGCTTTACGAGAAGCTCGCCGGCCGGAATGCGGAAGGCTCCTTTACCGAAAATAACATGCTGCTCCGTCATATCCGAAGTCGCCACATATACTTGCTTTCGCCGTCCGATATGCTCCGTAACCAATCGTTCGATCAGTTCATCCGCCGTTTCCTTTTCTTTGGTGTAATAAACCGGAAGCTTGCTCTGAACATACTTACCGCCAAGTCCCGGCACATAATACGCGTCAAAAACAACGATCACCTTCATGCCCGAGAACGATTGATATTCCGCCATCATCTCAATCAACCTGTCCCGCGCTTCTTCCAGCCTGATTTCTTTCAGCGCCTTAAGCTCAGGCCAGTCGCCAATGATGTTGTATCCGTCTACGATTAAGATTTCCTGTATCATGCAGCATCGCCCTGCTGGTAAGCGCGCTAGCGGGCTGCCGTCCGCTGCCGGACGACTTCATACATGAAGACCGATGCGGCGACAGAGGCATTCAGCGAATTAATTTGACCGAACATCGGGAGTTTAAGCAGAAAATCGCATTTTTCCTTAATCAACCGGCCGATCCCTTTACCTTCATTACCGATCACAATCGCCAGAGGCAGGTTCAGATTCGTCTGGTATACGGGCTGCTCGGCCCCGACATCCGCTCCGGCCACCCATACCCCGCGCTCCTTTAGCAGCTCGATGGTCTGCGCCAGATTCGTCACACGCGCTACCGGAACATACTCTACTGCACCCGCGGATGTTTTCGAGACGGCAGCCGTCAATCCCACGGAACGTCTTTTGGGGATAATGACCCCGTGCACGCCGGTACAGTCCGCTGTACGCAGAATGGAGCCAAGGTTATGCGGATCTTCTATTTCATCAAGCAAAAGCAAGAACGGCATCTCACCGCGCTCCTCCGCTCTCGCAAGCAAATCCTCGACTTCGACGTATGCATATGCCGCCACTTGCGCGACGATTCCTTGATGCTGCAGGCCCGAGGCCATTTGATCCAGCTTCCGCTTGTCAGCCAGCTGCACAACCACCCCGCTGCGCTTCGCTTCGGCAATAATCGGCTGGGCGAGCTGTTTTTGCGCCTGCTCGGCAATCCAAATTTTGTTGATCGTCCGCCCGGAACGCAGCGCTTCAAGTACGGAATGCTTTCCTCCGATAAATTCTTCTTCCATGCCCAAGGCCCCCTTTCCTTCTTCGAATGTTATTTATCCTGCTCCAACGACAGCAACATCAAATACTGAAGCCGCTCCCATTGCTGCGTGTAATACAAATAGCCGATCAGGCATTCAAACGCGGTGCTGTGCCGATATTCCAACACATCCGCATTCTTCGCGGTTGTCCCGGACTTGGCATTGCGCCCCCGCTTGACGACATCCTGTTCCTCTTCCGTGAGATGCGGCAGCCAACGCTGCAGCGATTTCGCCTGCGATTTTGCCGAAACATACCGGGTAGCCGTCCGATGCAAGTAGTTGGGCTTATGATTCGTTTGCGCCACCACATACTGCCTCACGAACACCTCGTAAATGGCGTCTCCCATATACGCCAGCACCAGCGGATGAAGCTGACCCGGTTCGCGGGCGGGCGGGAAGGAAAATAAATGGCTCTTGATCTCCTGATCCGACATTTCGTCCCATTTCATAAACTCGCCCTACTTCCGCCGCCAGCGGATGCCTTGAGGCGTATCTTCCAGTTGAATGCCGCGTTCTGTCAGCAGATCCCGGATTTCATCGGCGCGGGCCCAATTTTTCGCTTTTCGCGCTTCGGTCCTTTCTGTAATGAGCCGTTCCACCTCTTCATCCAATAATTCCTCTGCCTCCGGGGCCAATAGACCCAACACGCCGTCCATCGCTGCAAACTGCTGTACGAACAGCTCCAGGGAGCCGGACGTTACCCGCCCCGATTGCAAATAATTATTCGCGGCACTGACAAGCTCAAACACCGCCGTAATTGCATCCGGCGTATTGAAATCATCGTTCATCTTCGCTTCAAATTGCTCCTTGGCCGCACGGACCGCCTCCACGACCGCAGCGTCGGCCTCCCCCGCTTCCGCGGATTGCAGCCGGTGCTTCAAAGCGGCGATACAGTTGTCCAAACGGGCTAAGCTGCCCTTTGCTTGCTCCACCGCATCCTCGCTGAAATTCAACGGATTACGGTAATGGCCGGAGAGCATAAAATAGCGAATCACCTGGCCCGGCATCTCCTTGAGCAGTTGATGCACTTGAATGCCGTTCCCAAGCGATTTGGACATTTTTTCATTGTTGATATTCACAAATCCGTTATGCATCCAATAATTGGCCATCCGGCGGCCGGTTAATCCCTCGGATTGAGCGATTTCACATTCATGGTGCGGAAAAGTCAGGTCCTGGCCTCCACCGTGAATATCGATCGTTTCGCCCAAATATTTACGAACCAACGCCGAGCATTCGATATGCCATCCCGGGCGGCCTTCACCCCAGGGGCTTGACCAACTAATTTCACCCGGCTTCGCAGCCTTCCAAAGCACGAAATCTTGAGGATTCTCCTTGCGCTCGTCCACGTCTACCCGAATGCCGTACTGCAGCTCCTCCAGGTTTTGGTGGGAAAGCTTGCCGTACTCGGTAAATTTGGACGTCCGAAAATAAACGTCTCCTCCGGATTCGTAGGCGTAATCATTGGCTACCAGCCCCGAAATGAACTCGATGATGTCCGCCATGTTCTCCGTCACGCGGGGATGCGCCGTCGCTTTGCGAACGCCCAGACCCGCCGTATCCTCATAATACTTTTGAACAAACAAGTCCGCCACCTCCGGAACGGTGGTGCCCATCTCCGCGGCCTTCTTGATCAGCTTGTCATCCACATCGGTAAAATTCACAATGAACGTCACATCATAACCTACCGACTCCAGATAACGGCGAACCACATCGAAAAAAATAACCGGTCTGGCATTCCCGATGTGAATATAATCATATACGGTCGGACCGCACACATACATTTTTACTTTACCCGGTTCCAGCGGTATAAAGTTTTCTTTCGTACGTGTCATCGTGTTATAAATCTTAAGCGACATGCTCAATCGTTTCCTCCGATCTTTGTTTTCACTGGTTCCCTTTTCTGCTCCCTTTGCTGCGCCGCCTTCAGCTCGTCAACCTGCTCCTGCAGCTGTTTGAACATATCGATGATCGGATCGGGAAGCTTATCATGCTCCAACCGACCGATACGAACGCCATCCCTCTTGACGATGCGTCCCGGAATTCCCACTACGGTGCTGTTCGGCGGCACTTCGCTCAACACTACCGCATTCGAGCCGATGCGGGAGTTGTCTCCTACCGTGAATGAACCCAACACCTTGGCTCCGGCCGAAATGACCACATTATTGCCGATGGTCGGATGGCGCTTCCCTCGCTCTTTGCCTGTACCCCCCAGCGTTACACCATGATACAACAGTACGTCATCGCCGATTTCGCAGGTTTCTCCAATGACGACGCCCATGCCGTGGTCGATAAAAAATCTCCGTCCGATAACCGCACCCGGGTGAATCTCAATGCCCGTCATAAACCTGCTGATCTGAGAAATCACTCGGGCCAGCGTATACCATCTTTTTTTATAAAGCCAATGCGCGACCCGATGCGCCCAAAGCGCATGCAAACCGGCATAAGTAAAGACGACTTCAAACCATCCCCTGGCCGCGGGGTCGTTCTCAAAGATCGTATTGATGTCTTCTTTCATCCGTTCGAACATATCGTTTCACCGCTTCCCTTTCCTAATCCCCCAAGCGAAAGAAAGAACGTCGCGCAAAAAACGCCTCCGCAGCCGATTTCGGCTGCAGAGGCGTTCAAATACCGCGGTTCCACTCTGCTTGGATAAGTATAAATCCTCTTCCCAGCAGCCATGATTGGCCGGGAAGCTTATCCATCTCGTATCGTTCGTATCGTGAACGTCACGGTAAAGGCTACCCTGCCGCTGCAGCCGGAGCGCTCGCAGGCAGATCGTCTTTACAGCTCCCGGGTGCACTTCCGGATAAAGAGGATTGGACAACTTGCAGCCGGCATGCCCCCACACCGGTTGTCCTCTCTGAGAATCCCGCATTTTTCCGTACTTTCCCGTTCGTCGCCACTAAGTATGAAGTTAAAGCAATATCAATGATCTCTATAGTATATCGAAAAAACGGAAGTTTTACAATAACTTCTTCACCCGTTGAATCACCTTTTCTTTGCCCAACAAATACAAGGTCCTATTCAGATCGGGCCCATGCATTTGACCCGTCAGGGCCACTCTCACCGTCATAAAGAGCTGCTTCCCTTTATAGCCGGTTTCCGTTTGGACAGCTTTCAGCATCGCCTTTAGAGCATCGACATCAAACTCTGACGCCTGTTCCACCTGGGTTAAGAAGCTGTGCAATACGACGGGTGCATGCTCTTCCGCAAGCATCGCTTTAGCTTCTTCATCATAGCTGACCTCCTCACGGAAGAACAGCTCCGACAAATCAACAATCTCAGCGGCATAGCGCAGCTGCTCCTGATACAGCCCGATCAGGGAGTGAGCCCACTGCCGCTGCTCGTCCGTCAACTCCTGTGGCAGTCTGCCCGCTTTTTGAAGATGGGGCAGTGCCAGCTCTGCAATACGCTCGGTATCCGCCTTTTTGATGTAGACGTTGCTCATCCAATTGAGCTTATCCATATCGAATACCGCAGGACTCTTGGACAACCGGTCGAGATCGAATCCTGCAATCAGCTCTTCCCTTGTGAAGATTTCTTCCTCCCCTTTCGGAGACCAGCCTAGGAGCGCGATAAAGTTCATCACCGCTTCCGGCAAATAACCCAGATCCCTATACTGCTCGATAAATTGGATGATCGATTCGTCCCGTTTGCTCATTTTTTTGCGGTCCTGATTCAGGATCAGCGCCAAATGCGCGAATTCCGGCACAGGAAGGCCAAGCGCTTCATACATCATGATCTGCCGCGGCGTATTGGTCAGGTGCTCTTCCCCGCGAATAACTAGGGTGATGTCCATCAGGTGGTCATCCAGAATGACCGCAAAGTTATACGTCGGGATGCCGTCGGGGCGGACGATAATGAAATCGCCGATGCCGTTCGTATCGAATTCGACGTGCTCGCGAATCCGATCCTCGAAAGCAATCGTCCGGTTCTCCGGCACACGGAAGCGGATCGACGGCTTGCGGCCTTCCGCTTTGTAGGCCTCCGCCTGCTCCGGCGTCAGATGGCGGCATTTGCCCGAATACATCGGCATCTGGCCCGCAGCCTCCTGCTTAGCCCG
Source organism: Paenibacillus sp. JMULE4 (assembly GCF_013337105.1). NCBI lineage: Bacteria > Bacillati > Bacillota > Bacilli > Caryophanales > Paenibacillaceae > Paenibacillus > Paenibacillus sp. JMULE4. Next base: position 197,090 of record NZ_SGWF01000017.1, on the reverse strand, counting down.
CTCCTCCTCCAGCTCCGCTTCCGTACAGTAACAGTAGTAGGCGTTGCCTTCCTGCAGCAGCCGGTCAATAAAAGGCCGGTACAGGTCCAGCCGTTCGGTTTGGCGATACGGCCCATACGGTCCTCCTACATCCACACTCTCGTCCCATTCGATACCCAGCCACTTCAATCCGTTCAGTTGGCTGTCCACTCCGGTTTCCACATGCCGGGTTTGATCCGTATCTTCGAAACGGATCACGAACTGTCCGCCTTCCTTACGGGCGATCAAATAGTTAAACAGCGCCGTACGCGCTCCCCCGATATGCAAGTGCCCTGTCGGGCTCGGCGCATACCTCACACGAAACTTTGCCATACGTTGTTCTCCTCCCCTGCTCCGCAGGCGTTCCTTCAGACCGAACGATGCCTGCAAGCCGATCAACCGTCAAAATAATATGTGTTATGATAGCACACCTTGGACAAGACAAACAACCGCTTGTGCCGCTATTCCTTCTCCGCGTCCCGTAAATCCAAGCTGCTCGGTCGTCGTTGCTTTCACATTGACTTGGCTCGTCTCCGCCTCCAGCGCCTGAGCGATGCGCTCCGCCATCGCCGGAATATACGGAGCCATCTTCGGTTTTTGCGCGATGATGGTGCAATCCACATTTCCCAAACGGTATCCCGCTTCCTTCGCCTTCCCCCATATGTCTACCAGCAGCTTATAGCTGTCCGCATCTTTAAAGGCGGCATCCGTATCGGGATAGTGCTTGCCGATATCCCCAAGCCCGAGCGCTCCCAGAATGGCATCACTCACCGCATGCAGCAGCACGTCCGCGTCCGAATGCCCGAGCAGTCCCTTCTCGTACGGGATTTCCACTCCGCCGATGATGCACTTGCGCCCTTCCACCAACTGGTGTACATCAAAGCCTTGTCCTACCCGAATCATCATTTCTTCTCTCCCCTGACATTGCGAATAATCCACTCCGCCCAAGGCAGATCCTCGGGAGTCGTGATTTTAATATTGTAATAGTCGGCTTCCACTACCGACACGCGGATCCCCATCCGCTCCACCAGCATGGCATCGTCCGTCCCTGTAAACCCTTCTTGCCGGGCGCGTTCGTGCGCCTCCAGCAGCACGGAAAAACGAAAAGCCTGCGGCGTTTGGATCGCCCACAAGCTGCTCCGGTCAGGAGTGGATTGGATCACCCCCGAGCCGTCCACGACTTTGATCGTGTCCTTCACGGGCACGGCAAGCACTGCCGCCTCCGTCTTCATCGCTTGATGCAGACAGGCGGCGAGGTGCTCAACTGCCGTGAACGGCCTGACGCCGTCATGTACCATGACCCAATCGACAGTCCCTTTCAAGGCCTGCAAGCCCTGATAAACGGAATCCTGCCGTTCTTTTCCACCCTGTATAATATGCTTTACTTTGCCCAGTCCGTACTCCCTGACAAACTGACCGCAGCGCGGCACATCGTCCGCTCCGGTAACGAGCGCAACGCTGCTTACCGGAGCGAAGCGTTCAAACAGCTCCAGCGTATGTACGAGAATCGGCTTATGATCAATCAGCAAATACTGCTTGCTTTCTTTTGTGCCCATCCGCGAGCCCTTGCCCGCAGCGACAACGACTACTCCAAGTCTGATCGTCAACTTGTCCACCTGCCACAACATATCGGCTTCAGGGCCCTGCTTTCGCGAAAGCTGCCGTTTCCGGCAAGACATGGGCCCGATTAGCGCATCTACACTATCATACCGCGTTAGAGCGCTTTTTCCAATAGCTTGGGCTTAGCAAAAATCATTCGTCCGGCTGAAGTTTGCAGAACACTCGTCACCAGAACATCCAGTGTCGTGCCGATAAAGTCACGCCCGCCTTCGACCACAATCATCGTGCCGTCATCCAAATAAGCGACGCCTTGACCGTGCTCTTTGCCGTCCTTGATTACCTGCACGAGAATTTCCTCTCCCGGCAGTACGACCGGTTTCACCGCATTGGCCAAATCGTTGATGTTCAGGACCGACACGCCCTGAAGCTCGCATACTTTATTCAGGTTGAAATCGTTCGTGATCACTTTGCCTTGAAGCAATTTCGCCAGCTTGACCAATTTGCTGTCCACCTCGGAAATCTCTTCAAAATCCCCTTCATAGATCAGCACCTTCACGTCGAGCTCCTTTTGAATCTTGTTCAAAATATCAAGCCCCCGACGTCCGCGGTTTCTTTTCAACAGATCGGAGGAATCGGCAATATGCTGAAGCTCCTCCAGCACGAATTCCGGAATGACCAGTGTACCTTCAATAAACCCCGTCTTGCAGATATCTGCAATCCGGCCGTCGATAATGACGCTCGTATCCAGAATTTTATGCTCCTCAAACTCTTTGGCTTCGCCTGAAGCGCCGCGTCTCCGATCCGACCTCCGCTTATCGAGTGCGGCTAACAACTCTTCTTTCTTCAAGATCCCCATCCGGTATCCCGCATACGAGAAAATCGCGATACACAGCATATGCAGCAGCGGATTGAATATACCCGCACGCGCCAAAGGATTCAGCAGAACGGAAGAGACCAACAATCCCATCACCATTCCCGCCGCCCCGGCAAGCATATCGGCCGCCGGCATATTCGCCGCGCGTTCTTCCCCCTGAACCATGACCTTAAGCAGAGAATTTAGCGCCCAGGAGCTCATCGAATAAAAGAAGAGTGCTCCCACCCCAAACATCCATGCTCCCTGCCCTTTTATTTCATGAATACCCGTTACTGTACCTATGACTTCAAATAATGGTTTACCTATCGTATCACTCCATTGTAATCCAAGCGTACCGCCAATAACTGCGAATAGAAGCTGGAACCATTTTTTCATCATAGACTTCACCTCCATCAAAATCGGTTGCATAACCCCTTACGTTACAATTATGAACCAAAAGTTTCCTGCCTAATCGTTCCGTAAGAAAAAACAAAAAAGCATTTATTTCCATAAGGAAAATAAATGCTTTTCATTTTCACGGACATCTCTTCGTTAAATTGTCGTTGTTTTGGATTCCGGTTCTTCCATCGTATTCGTTTTCTTTTTCTTCAGGCGGAGAAAGACGAAAAGACGGTCAACGTTTTTTTTTAGGCCGTACAGTGCATACAGGAGCAGCGGTACAAAGATGATCTTGGACAGTGTGCCCGGAAATTGAACGGCAATGACAACGGCGATGATCACCACGATCGGGGTTACCCATATCGCCGCTTTTGGAATGCCCACCTTCTTGAAGTTCGGATATTTCACCGTGCTGACCATCAGATAGGACAGGAGAAGTGTGGCCAAGACAAGCACCATGGTGCTCAGCTCATTGTGAAACAGAGCAAGCGTACAAAGAACACCGCCGGCAGCCGGTATGGGCAGACCGATAAAGTAGCCGGGCGTACCGGCAATCACGTTGAAGCGAGCCAACCGCAGCGCTCCGCAAATGGGGAAAATCGCCGTGACAATCCACGCCCCTGCCGCGTTCATCTCGGTAAAGGCCATAACATACATAATGAACGCCGGAGCCACCCCAAACGAGATGACATCGGACAGCGAATCCAGTTCCTTGCCGAATTCGCTTTGAACATTGAGCGCACGGGCCACCCGTCCGTCCAAACCGTCAAGCAGCATAGCCACAAGCACCATAATAGCCGCCAGCTCGGGTTTATTGTTAAACACCATAATGATCGAAATGATGCCGAGAAACAGGTTCCCGACGGTAAACAAATTCGGGAGGGATTTCGTTATCATGATTAATCCACCTCTGGTTATACTGTGCCCTATTCAAAAAAACCTAACCCAATTCAATTATACTAAGGTACCTTATGATTGTATGCAAGTTAGATATGCCTGTCAATGAGTACCTGATCTTGAATTCGTTTTAGGCCTTCTTTTATCGTTCGGGCCCTTACTTCTCCGATTCCGTCCACTTCGTCCAGTTCCTCGATCGTGGCCATCATCAGATGAGGAAGCTGTTCGAAGCGCTCGATCAGATTATGAATGATCACCGACGGCAGCCTCGGGATTTTATTCAATACCCGATACCCCCGCGGGGATACGATTTCCTCCGCACTGTTGGTCGCATGCGGGAATCCAAGCACTCGGGCAATGTGGGAATGATCCAGCATTTCGTCGGTGGCCAGCCGTTTGAGCGAGTTCAAGACTTCTTTAACCTTTTCGTCGCTGGGATCCTTGACATAATCTTTAATCAGCAAAAAGGCTTCGTATTCCGTATTACCGACCAATTCATGCAGCTGCATACTGATCAGACGGCCTTCGTTCCCCAGCTCGTTGATGTAGCGATTAATTTCCGCTTTAATACGCAGCACCATCTCGATACGTTGTATAACTCCCGTTACATCATGTAGCGTCACGAGCTCTTCAAATTCCGAAGCGCCAAGGTTCGTCAAATCCTGATCGAGTACAGATTTATATTTTTCCAACGTTTGAATCGCCTGATTCGCCTTGGTCAAAATCACACCAATATCTTTTAAGGCATACCGCAAATTTCCTTGATACAGCGTGATGACGTTTCGCCGCTGCGAAATCGACACTACCAGCTTGGAAGTCTGCTTCGCGACGCGCTCTGCTGTCCGGTGACGGATCCCCGTTTCGGTGGATGGGATGGATGAATCCGGAATCAGCTGTGTATTGGCATAAAGTATGCGTTTGAGATCTTCGCTGAGAATGATGGCGCCGTCCATTTTGGCCAACTCATATAAATAGTTTGGGGAAAAGTCACAGTTGATGGAAAATCCTCCGTCCACAATTTCCATCACTTCCGGACTGTATCCTACGACGATCAGACCGCCGGTTTTGGCTCGCAGCACATTTTCGAGCCCTTCCCGAAAAGGGGTTCCCGGCGCTACCAACTGCAGCAGTTGGCTCATCACGTCGCGTTTCGCTTCTTCCTTGCTCAAAGGTGTCCCTCCTGACGGTTATACTAAAGCTGCTGATAGCGCTTCGGCTACAGTATTCACACCGATGATTTCAATTCCTGCGGGCGGCGTCCACCCCTTCAGGCTTTTGTGCGGGAGAATGACCCGCTTGAAGCCGAGCTTCTGCGCTTCGCGCACCCGCTGATCTACTCGGGAAACGCCGCGGACCTCACCGGTCAGGCCCACCTCGCCGAAGACAACGTCGAACGGCTGTGTAGGCTGATCGCGGAAGCTTGAGGCAATGCTCACCGCCACAGCAAGGTCTACTGCCGGTTCGTCGAGCTTGACTCCGCCTGCGATATTGAGGTAAGCGTCCTGATTCTGCAAGAACAGACCCATCCGTTTCTCCAGCACAGCGATGATCAGCGACAACCTGTTGTGATCATAGCCGGTGGCCATCCTCCGGGGAGAAGGGAAATTTGTGGTCGATACGAGCGCCTGCAGTTCAACCAGAACCGGCCTGGTTCCCTCCATGCTCGCAACCACGGTTGAACCGGATACACCCATCGGCCGTTCCGACAAGAACAGCTCCGAAGGGTTGCTCACCTCGACTAATCCGCTCTCCCGCATTTCAAAAATACCGATCTCATTCGTCGAACCGAACCGGTTCTTTACGGCACGCAGAAGACGATACGAGTGATGCCGCTCCCCTTCAAAATAAAGCACGCAATCGACCATATGCTCGAGAAGTCGCGGCCCGGCAATCGACCCCTCCTTAGTAACATGGCCCACAAGCACGGTGGCAATGCCTCTCCCTTTAGCGATGCGCATAAAATGCCCTGTGCATTCTCTGACCTGAGATACGCTGCCGGGTGCCGAAGCCACAGCGGGATGATATACCGTCTGAATGGAATCAATGACGACAAAATCCGGCTCCATCTCATCAATCGCCGCCTCGATATACTCCACGTTCGTTTCACTAAGTACAAACAGCAAACCGGAGACCGCTTGAAGCCGGTCGGCTCGGAGCTTCGTCTGCCTGACGGATTCTTCGCCGGAAATATACAGCACTTTGAGATTTTGCTGCGTCAATGCGTAGGAAGCCTGCAGCAGAAGTGTCGATTTGCCAATTCCAGGATCGCCCCCTACCAGAATAAGGGATCCTGGTACGACGCCTCCTCCCAACACACGGTTTAACTCCCGGTTATCCGTGATAATGCGCTCTTCCTGACTGCTTTCTATGTTTATGATGGAAACTGCTTTTTCTTTCTTATCGGAAAAAGATAAATGAAGCCCCCTGCTCTTGCCGGAAGTCTCCACTTCTTCCACAAATGTATTCCAAGCTCCGCAGCCAGGGCATTTGCCGAACCATTTCGGCGTTTCGTAGCCGCACTGCTGACAAAAAAACTTTGTTTTTGCTTTGGCCATTGCGCCTCCTAATCCTGCTTCAAGCCCAAACGCGCTTATAGTACTACAAAACAAAGTTTACCATGATGCAACACCCTTGAAAACCCTCCCAGTTCATTCCGTATAAAGAAAAATCCGACCAGCCGGAAAACGGCAGCCGGATTTTTTCATTATGCTTGTGAAGCGACGCCTTGATTGCGCTCCACAATCAACTCGCCTTCTTTCTCATCAATCGTAAGCGTATCGCCCTTACTGATGTTGCCGCGGAGCAATTCTTCAGACAAACGATCTTCAATATGCTTTTGAATCGCTCTGCGTAGAGGCCTTGCACCAAATGCCGGATCGTAGCCTTCTTTGGCAAGGAATGCCTTGGCCGCATCGGTCAGTACGAAATCCACTTCCTGTTCCTTCAGACGTTTACGCAGTTCTTCGGCCATCAACGATACGATTTCGCCGATATGCTTTTCGTCCAGGGAGTGGAATACGATGATTTCGTCGATCCGGTTCAAGAACTCCGGACGGAAGCTCTTCTTCAGTTCGCCCATGACTTTGTCCTTCATGTTTGCGTAATCTCTGCCCGAATCTTGTGCCGCAGTAAAGCCCAGCGTCGAGTTTTTCTTAATCAAATCCGCCCCGACGTTGGATGTCATGATAATCAGCGTGTTGCGGAAATCTACTGTACGGCCCTTGGAGTCCGTTAAACGTCCGTCTTCAAGCACTTGAAGCAAGATATTAAACACTTCCGGATGGGCCTTCTCAATTTCATCCAAAAGAACGACAGAGTACGGCTTGCGGCGTACTTTCTCCGTAAGCTGTCCGCCTTCCTCATATCCGACGTATCCCGGAGGCGCTCCAACCAAACGGGAAGTGGAATGCTTCTCCATGTACTCGGACATGTCAATCCGGATCACCGCGTTTTCATCGCCGAACAGCGACTCCGCCAAAGCGCGGGCCAATTCCGTTTTACCGACCCCTGTCGGCCCAAGGAATATAAATGAACCCATCGGACGCTTCGGATCCTTCAGCCCCGCTCTTGCACGACGGATTGCGCGGCTCACGGCTTTCACCGCTTCATCCTGTCCGATCACCCGATCGTGCAGAATGGATTCCATTTTGAGCAGACGCTCGGTTTCTTCTTCAGCCAGCTTCACCACCGGGATGCCGGTCCAGCTGGCCACCACTTGGGCGATATCTTCCGGCGTCACCTCGGAGTCGGTGCGGCCTTGTTTTTCCTTCCATTCGTTCTTTGTGGCATCGAGCTCTTCTCTCATCTTCTGCTCCGTGTCGCGAAGCGCGGCTGCTTTCTCGAATTCCTGGCTCTGTACGGCAGCATCCTTCTCCTTGCGGATGTCTTCCAAACGGCTTTCGAGCTTTTTCAGATCCGGCGGAACGGTGTAAGAGCGAAGCCTTACTTTTGAGCTTGCCTCATCGATCAAATCAATCGCTTTGTCCGGGAGGAAGCGGTCCGTGATGTAACGATCGGAGAGCTTCACGGCTTGCTCAATCGCTTCATCTGTAATTTTTACACGATGGTGTGCTTCATACCGGTCACGAAGCCCATGGAGAATTTGAATCGCCTCTTCCGGAGAAGGCTGATCCACCGTAATCGGCTGGAAGCGTCTTTCCAAAGCGGCATCCTTCTCGATATATTTGCGATATTCATCCAGCGTCGTCGCTCCGATGCACTGCAGTTCGCCGCGGGCCAGCGCCGGCTTCAGGATATTGGAGGCATCGATTGCGCCTTCCGCTCCGCCTGCACCGATAAGCGTATGGAGCTCATCAATGAAAAGAATGATGTTGCCGGCTTGACGAATTTCATCCATGATTTTTTTCAGACGGTCTTCGAATTCGCCGCGGTATTTGGTACCGGCTACGACAGATCCCATATCCAAAGTCATCACGCGTTTGTCACGCAAAGTCTCGGGAATCTCATTGGCTACAATTTTCTGGGCCAGGCCTTCCGCAATAGCGGTTTTACCAACCCCCGGTTCCCCGATCAGGACCGGATTGTTCTTCGTTCTGCGGCTGAGCACCTGAATGACGCGCTCGATTTCCTTGCTCCGGCCGATAACCGGATCGAGGTTGCCTTCTTTGGCATAGGCGGTCAAATCACGCGCCAGACCGTCCAAAGTCGGTGTATTTACATTAGCAGGGCTACCATGGTTCGGCGAGACCACCTCGCTGCTGCCAAGCAGTTGGAGCACTTGTTGGCGGGCTTTATTCAAGCTTACGCCCAAATTGCCCAGCACTCGCGCTGCAACACCTTCGCCTTCGCGAATCAATCCGAGCAGAATATGCTCCGTTCCGACATACGTATGCCCGAGTTTTCGCGCCTCATCCATGGACAGCTCAATAACCTTTTTGGCTCGAGGGGTATAAGCGATATTCGTCGGCTGTTCTTGTCCTCTGCCGATCAGCGATTCGACTTCGTCCTGAATTTTCTCCAAACCAAGCCCCAACGCGATCAGCGCCTTGGCCGCAATTCCTTCGCCTTCGCGAATCAAACCGAGCAAAATATGCTCCGTTCCAATATTGTTATGACCCAAACGAACGGCTTCTTCCTGAGCCAAAGACAGTACTTTCTGCGCACGTTCTGTAAATCTGCCAAACATCATGTGTAACACCTCCAAAAATTAGTAAGGGAATATGGTTTCCACATTAACATGAACTCGGCCTGGCTTCAATCCGATTGTGATATTTTGTCCCGGATCAGCTGGGCCCTTCTAATGTCTCTTTCTTCAGGGGTTAGCTTTTCTCCTGCTAATTGCTGTAAAAAACCCGGTTGGGTCATCACGAGAAGCTCATTCAGTACGTTTGGTGACACATTCTTGATAAATTGTAAATCAATGCCGAGCCGAACATCCGACAACCGCTGCGTCGCTTCTTTGGAGTCCATAATCGCCGCATAGGAAAGAATTCCATAGGAACGGCTGACTCGATCGATAATTTTGGCTTTGGTTTCATGTACCAACTTCTGTCTGGCCGCCCGTTCATGCTCGATGATCTGTCTGACTACGCTGTAAAGATTGTCGATAATTTCCTCTTCCGATTGTCCGAGCGTAATCTGGTTGGATATTTGGAACAGATTGCCCAGAGCCTCGCTGCCTTCACCATACAGACCCCGAACCGCCAAGCCTACCTGTGTGATAGCCGACAAAATTCGATTGATCTGCTGAGTCAGCACCAACGCCGGAAGGTGAATCATAACCGACGCGCGAATACCGGTTCCGACATTTGTCGGGCAGCTCGTCATGTACCCTCTTTTCTCATCAAATGCGTAGTTCAGCTGCACCTCGAAAGCATCGTCGATTTCATTAGCCATCTCCCACGCTTCTTTAATTTGAAAACCGGGGCACAGGCATTGTATTCGCAGATGGTCTTCTTCATTCACCATGATGCTGATCGATTCATTATCGCTCAAAATAACCGCACCGTTCCGTGACTCGTTAGCCAGGGCCGGACTGATCAGATGCTTTTCAACCAGCACCCGTTTTTCCAAATCATTCAATTCCGAGAGCGGAAGCAGCGTAAACTTGCTGATCGTATTCAATTCATCATTATGAAGCGCCTGAGCTACTTGATCCAAAACCTCTTTTGACTGTTGGTTCGTCGCCAACATAGGAAAAGGGTAGGCCCGTAAATTCCGGGCAATGCGAATTCTGCTGCTCATCACGATATCCGAATCTGGGCCATCCGCCTTCATCCAATCACTCAGAGCATGCTTTGTAAATCGGCTCGCCTCTGTCATAAGCATTCCCCCCAACAACCTGTCATTATCTCAGCCTTCGGCTACTTTCTTTTCTAATTCCCGAATCTGATCCCGAAGCTTGGCCGCTTGCTCAAATTCTTCATTTTCAACGGATAACAGCAGCTCCTTTTTGAGCCGATCGATTTCGCGCCTATATTTAATCAACCCGCCAGATCGTTTTGGAACCTTGCCGGTGTGAATGATATTTCCGTGGACTCTTTTGAAAAGGGGTTCGAGCTTCTCACCGAAATATTTGTAGCATTCGCTGCAGCCGAATCGTCCTACTTTACTAAATTGACTATAAGTAAGCCCGCAATGCTCGCAGCGGCTCGGTTGAACTTTATTCGCCAGCGTGCCGGGCGTTGATGAGGGTTCAAAGTCAAGTAATCCGCTCAACAGATTGTGAATGGAAAAGCCGTTCGGGGTTCCCGGTATCAGCTCTCCCTTTTCCCTGGCACACGTTTCACAAATGTGAAATTCCGTCTTCTCGCCATTCATAATTTTAGTAAAATGCAGCGTTGCTTGTTTTTTACCACATTCTTGACATAACATTCGGTTCCCTCCTCATTTGCTAAGTAAGGAGATCAGCATGGCTTTAAGAAGCTTCGCCCGAATCTCGTCGCGAAGAGGCAGTTTCAAGGTGAGCACCTCTCTTGCCATAGCTGCCTTCATGATGGCCGCTTCCCTTTCGGAAATGAAGCCGCCCTCCTCTAGCTGGTACAACAGACCTTCCGAAGCGGATTGATCCATATGCGAGCCGATCGTTCGAAAAATATGGTCAAGCACAGGGCCATGAGAATGCAGTTTAATCTTCTGAATTCGAATGTACCCGCCGCCGCCTCGTTTACTTTCCACAATGTACCCTTTTTCCAAAGTAAAACGGGTACTGATGACATAGTTGATTTGTGATGGAACACAGTTGAACTGATCGGCAAGTTCATTACGCTGGATCTCAATCACGCCGCCCGGGCTCTGCTGCAAAATTTGCTTCAGATACTGTTCGATAACTTCTGAAACATTTCGCATCCGTTCGACCTCCAAAGGCAGAAGTAAAGCCAGTTCGTAAAATGTTGTGTGAAAGCCATTGAAAATCTCAATTATTGACTTTGACTTTCTTTGACTTTAAAAACATTATATCAGATTTTTACAATAATGCAACACCCCGCAGTGCTCCAGACTAAGCCAACAGCGAGATGCTCCGATATCACATTTGTTTAACTTCGTTTAAGCAACAACGGATTCGGTTCCTATGCTTATTATGTATTCTTTCCCTAAGATTATGTCTTTAAATAATACCGTGCGCTTATTTTTAAAAAACACCCCATCGTTTATTTCATATACCGCAAAAGCATTTCAAATTGATAAGATGTGCTTATTTTATGCATCACACAACAGGAAAGAGCCTCTTCGGATTATAAATCCAAAGAGGCTCTTTCATTGCTTGGCGACGTTCTACTCTCCCAGGACCCTGCGGTCCAAGTACCATCGACGCTGGAAGGCTTAACGGTCGTGTTCGGTATGGGTACGCGTGGTTCCCTTCCGCCATCATCACCAAACGTATTCATTTCTCAAGGCTTGCGCCCTGAAAACTGGATCGAAACCAAGCCGCTGATCATCTTCATGTGCTTTTTGGATAAGCCCTCGACCGATTAGTATTCGTCAGCTCCACACGTTGCCGTGCTTCCACCCCGAACCTATCTACCTCGTCGTCTACAAGGGGTCTTACATACTGGGAAATCTCATCTTGAGGGGGGCTTCACGCTTAGATGCTTTCAGCGCTTATCCCTTCCGTACTTGGCTATCCAGCCGTGCCTCTGGCGAGACAACTGGTACACCAGCGGTACGTCCATCCCGGTCCTCTCGTACTAAGGACAGCTCCTCTCAAATTTCCTACGCCCGCGACAGATAGGGACCGAACTGTCTCACGACGTTCTGAACCCAGCTCGCGTACCGCTTTAATGGGCGAACAGCCCAACCCTTGGGACCTACTTCAGCCCCAGGATGCGATGAGCCGACATCGAGGTGCCAAACCTCCCCGTCGATGTGGACTCTTGGGGGAGATAAGCCTGTTATCCCCAGGGTAGCTTTTATCCGTTGAGCGATGGCCCTTCCATTCGGTACCACCGGATCACTAAGCCCGACTTTCGTCCCTGCTCGACCTGTTTGTCTCGCAGTCAAGCTCCCTTTTGCCTTTGCACTCTGCGAATGATTTCCAACCATTCTGAGGGAACCTTGGGGCGCCTCCGTTACGCTTTAGGAGGCGACCGCCCCAGTCAAACTGCCCACCTGACACTGTCCCCATACCCGCTTAGGGCACCAGGTTAGAACTCCGATACGATCAGGGTGGTATCCCAACGTCGCCTCCACACAAGCTGGCGCTCATGCTTCTCAGGCTCCCACCTATCCTGTACAGATCGTACCAAAGTCCAATATCAAGCTGCAGTAAAGCTCCATGGGGTCTTTCCGTCTTGTCGCGGGTAACCTGCATCTTCACAGGTATTAAAATTTCACCGGATCTCTCGTCGAGACAGCGCCCAAGTCGTTACGCCATTCGTGCGGGTCAGAATTTACCTGACAAGGAATTTCGCTACCTTAGGACCGTTATAGTTACGGCCGCCGTTTACTGGGGCTTCGGTTCACAGCTTCGGTCTTACCCTAACCGCTCCCCTTAACCTTCCAGCACCGGGCAGGCGTCAGCCCGTATACTTCGCCTTGCGGCTTCGCACAGACCTGTGTTTTTGCTAAACAGTCGCTTGGGCCTTTTCACTGCGGCCCCCTCGGGCTATTCACCCTACCGGGGCACCCCTTCTCCCGAAGTTACGGGGTCATTTTGCCGAGTTCCTTAACGAGAGTTCTTCCGCGCGCCTTAGCATCCTCTGCTCGCCTACCTGTGTCGGTTTGCGGTACGGGCACCTTCTCCCTGGCTAGAGGCTTTTCTTGGCAGCCTGAACTCATGACCTTCGGTACTCCAATTTTCCCTCCCCATCACAGCCCAGCCTTTCGATGTGCGGATTTGCCTACACACCAGCCTCACTGCTTGGACGAGCATCCATCAGCTCGCGTCACTATCCTTCTGCGTCACCCCATCGCTCATAACGGTTCACGGTGGTACAGGAATTTCAACCTGTTGTCCTTCGACTACGCCTTTCGGCCTCGCCTTAGGTCCCGACTTACCCTGAGCGGACGAACCTTCCTCAGGAACCCTTAGGCTTTCGGCGGATCAGATTCTCACTGATCTTTTCGTTACTCATACCGGCATTCTCACTTGTAACCGCTCCAGCTGTCCTCACGATCAACCTTCTACGCTGTTACAACGCTCCCCTACCGCCCATTACTGGACCCATAGCTTCGGTGGTGTGTTTAGCCCCGTTACATTTTCGGCGCAGAGTCACTCGACCAGTGAGCTATTACGCACTCTTTGAATGGTGGCTGCTTCTAAGCCAACATCCTGGTTGTCTGCGCAACTCCACATCCTTTCCCACTTAACACACACTTGGGGACCTTAGCTGATGATCTGGGCTGTTTCCCTCTTGACAATGGATCTTAGCACTCACTGTCTGACTCCCGGGTTAACGTCTGTGGCATTCAGAGTTTGACTGGACTTGGTAACCCTTGGCGGGCCCCGCACCCAATCAGTGCTTTACCTCCACGACGCATCTCCCGAGGCTAGCCCTAAAGCTATTTCGGGGAGAACCAGCTATCTCCGAGTTCGATTGGAATTTCTCCGCTACCCCCACCTCATCCCCGAATTTTTCAACATTCGTGGGTTCGGGCCTCCAGTGCGTGTTACCGCACCTTCACCCTGGACAGGGGTAGATCACACGGTTTCGGGTCTACGCCTGCAAACTCACTCGCCCTGTTCAGACTCGCTTTCGCTGCGGCTTCGGCTTCTCACCTTAACCTTGCTTGCAAACGTAACTCGCCGGTTCATTCTACAAAAGGCACGCCATCACTCATTAACGAGCTCTGACTTCTTGTAAGCACACGGTTTCAGGTTCTCTTTCACTCCGCTCCCGCGGTTCTTTTCACCTTTCCCTCACGGTACTGCTTCACTATCGGTCGCCAGGGAGTATTTAGCCTTGGCAGATGGTCCTGCCGGATTCCCACGAGGTTTCACGTGTCTCGCGGTACTCGGGATCCGTCTAGGGTTTTCGCAGAATTTCGGCTACAGGGCTGTTACCTTCTCCGGCCGGCCTTTCCAGACCGCTTCACCTACTCTGCTCAACCCACGTTGACGTCCCACAACCCCAGAGGGCAAGCCCCCTGGTTTGGGCTAATCCGCTTTCGCTCGCCGCTACTGACGGAATCACTTTTGTTTTCTTTTCCTGAGGGTACTTAGATGTTTCAGTTCCCCTCGTCTGCCTCCAATGCAGCTATGTATTCACTGCATGGTACGTATCTATTACGATACGCAGGTTTCCCCATTCGGACATCCCCGGATCAAAGCCTGCTTACGGCTCCCCGAGGCATTTCGTCGTTCGCCACGTCCTTCATCGGCTCCTGGCGCCTAGGCATCCTCCGTGTGCTCTTATTAGCTTAACCAATTTGGTTATTCGGTGCCGACACTTACGTATCGGCTGCTGACGATTTCCTCACGAAAATCGCAGCGGGATGATTCAGCATTTTGCTTCGTTTCGATATCCAGTTTTCAAGGAACAAACGTATTTCCGCTGCCGTTTTACCGGCAGGAAAGGTATCTTACCATGCTCCGGCTTGCCGATGCAACCATCAACTTTTGCCAAGAACACGCTAAGCTTTGAAAGGCATTGCACCTTTCAAAACTGAACACGAGTGAGTGCTTCTTGCTTATTGTCCGTTACCCCGCAGGTAACATGGACTCCATAGAAAGGAGGTGATCCAGCCGCACCTTCCGATACGGCTACCTTGTTACGACTTCACCCCAATCATCTACCCCACCTTCGGCGGCTGGCTCCTTGCGGTTACCCCACCGACTTCGGGTGTTGTAAACTCTCGTGGTGTGACGGGCGGTGTGTACAAGACCCGGGAACGTATTCACCGCGGCATGCTGATCCGCGATTACTAGCAATTCCGACTTCATGCAGGCGAGTTGCAGCCTGCAATCCGAACTGAGACCGGCTTATAAGGATTTGCTCCGGATCGCTCCTTCGCTTCCCGTTGTACCGGCCATTGTAGTACGTGTGTAGCCCAGGTCATAAGGGGCATGATGATTTGACGTCATCCCCACCTTCCTCCGGTTTGTCACCGGCAGTCAACTTAGAGTGCCCAACTTAATGCTGGCAACTAAGCTCAAGGGTTGCGCTCGTTGCGGGACTTAACCCAACATCTCACGACACGAGCTGACGACAACCATGCACCACCTGTCTCCTCTGTCCCGAAGGAAAGGTACATCTCTGTACCGGTCAGAGGGATGTCAAGACCTGGTAAGGTTCTTCGCGTTGCTTCGAATTAAACCACATACTCCACTGCTTGTGCGGGTCCCCGTCAATTCCTTTGAGTTTCACTCTTGCGAGCGTACTCCCCAGGCGGAGTGCTTATTGTGTTAACTTCGGCACCAAGGGTATCGAAACCCCTAACACCTAGCACTCATCGTTTACGGCGTGGACTACCAGGGTATCTAATCCTGTTTGCTCCCCACGCTTTCGCGCCTCAGCGTCAGTTACAGTCCAGAAAGCCGCCTTCGCCACTGGTGTTCCTCCACATCTCTACGCATTTCACCGCTACACGTGGAATTCCGCTTTCCTCTCCTGCACTCAAGCCACCCAGTTTTCGGTGCGATCCGGGGTTGAGCCCCGGGCTTAAACACCAAACTTAAGCGGCCGCCTGCGCGCGCTTTACGCCCAATAATTCCGGACAACGCTTGCCCCCTACGTATTACCGCGGCTGCTGGCACGTAGTTAGCCGGGGCTTTCTTCTCAAGTACCGTCACCCTCAGGGCAGTGACTCCCCAAGGCGTTCTTCCTTGGCAACAGAGCTTTACGATCCGAAAACCTTCTTCACTCACGCGGCGTTGCTCCGTCAGACTTGCGTCCATTGCGGAAGATTCCCTACTGCTGCCTCCCGTAGGAGTCTGGGCCGTGTCTCAGTCCCAGTGTGGCCGATCACCCTCTCAGGTCGGCTACGCATCGTCGCCTTGGTGAGCCGTTACCCCACCAACTAGCTAATGCGCCGCAGGCCCATCTGTAAGCCACAGCTTGCACCGTGTTTCTTGATCCCTCCATGCGGAAAAATCACCTATCCGGTCTTAGCTACCGTTTCCGGTAGTTATCCCGGTCTTACAGGCAGGTTGCCTACGTGTTACTCACCCGTCCGCCGCTCCAGGGGATCTCCCGTAAGGGAGCACCCCTAGCGCTCGACTTGCATGTATTAGGCACGCCGCCAGCGTTCGTCCTGAGCCAGGATCAAACTCTCCATGAAAGAAAAGCTGATTAGCTCATTATCTACTACTGGCGAGAATCTCTCGATTCTCTATCTTTACACTCACTCGTTGTTCAGTTTTCAAAGGGCAATTTTATGCGCCGTTTTTCGACTCTGTTTTTTCAACCTCGTCGAAAGCGACTTGATTAATATATCATATTCGCCTAGCTGAATGCAAGCATTATTTTTTCGCTGCATCCATTTCGCGGTTGTCTCTATCATCTTCAACAACACGCGCCATAGAAGCTGCAAGAGATAATATAACAAATTGTTCAAACCGATGCAACTGGTAGATTTGCCCGCATAAAAATACCTCCGCAGTACACTGCGGAGGTAACCTCTGAGTTCCTTTTATTCGCCTTGACGCTCCCGCATCAGCGGGAACAGCAGTACGTCGCGGATGGATGGCGCATCGGTCAGCAGCATGACCAATCGGTCGATGCCGATACCTAACCCGCCTGTAGGCGGCATACCGTATTCCAGCGCACGAATAAAATCCTCGTCCATCTCGTGCGCTTCGTCATTACCTTGCTCCCGTTCCGCCAGCTGGGCTTCAAAGCGCTCGCGCTGATCGATCGGATCGTTGAGCTCGGTGAATGCGTTGGCGTGCTCACGGGCAACAATAAACAGCTCGAAACGGTCAGTAAACCGCGGATCCTGATCATTCTTTTTCGCCAGCGGAGAAATCGCCACAGGATGGCCCGTAACAAATGTAGGCTGGATTAAGGTCTGTTCTACGAATGTCTCGAAGAACTGATTTACGATATGGCCGTAGGTCATCATTGGCTCTACCGGCACCTTATGCTCCTTTGCAAGCCTATGGGCTTCCTCATCACTTATATCGGCGCTGAAATCAACGCCTACGACTTCTTTAATCGCCTCTACCATAGAGACTCGTCTCCAAGGAGGAGATAAATCAATTTCCTGGCCTTGGTACGTGATCTTGGTTGTGCCCAATACTTCCTGAGCGATATGCGCAATCATTTCCTCGGTCAGCTTCATGATGTCTTTATAATCGGCATAAGCCTCATACAGCTCGATCATCGTAAATTCCGGGTTGTGCCTTGTAGAAATCCCTTCGTTACGATATACGCGTCCGATTTCATACACCTTCTCCATGCCGCCTACAATCAGCCGCTTCAAATGAAGCTCAATCGCAATCCGCATGTAAAGCTGCATGTCCAGCGCATTATGGTGCGTAATGAAAGGGCGCGCGGCCGCACCGCCGGCAATGGCGTGCAATGTCGGCGTTTCCACTTCCAAATAGCCGCGTGAATCCAAATAACGGCGCATCGATTGAATGATTTTGGACCGTGTAATAAAGGTTTGCTGAACGTCCTGATTCATAATCAGATCGACGTAACGCTGGCGGTAACGGAGCTCGACATCCTTCAAACCGTGGTATTTTTCCGGGAGGGGCAGGAGCGACTTGGAGAGTATCTCCACCGATTTGGCTTTAACAGACAGTTCTCCGGTCTTGGTCTTAAATACCGTCCCCCGGATCCCGATCAAATCACCGATATCCAGCAGATTATAGGCACGATATTTCGTTTCGCCTACCGCATCGGCACGGACATAAATTTGAATTTTACCCGTAATGTCCTGAAGATGCGCAAAGCCCGCTTTGCCCATTTCCCGCTTCTGCATGATCCGTCCGGCAATGCTCACTTCGGCGGACAGCGCTTCAAGCTCTTCTTGCGTCTTGTCCTCATAAGCTTTGAAGATGTCACCCGCATGATGAGTTCTTTCGAATTTTTGACCAAATGGGTCGATTCCCATGCCGCGCAGCTCGTCCAATTTATTACGGCGGATTTTCAGCAGCTCGTTCAATTCCAATTCCACAGTCATGTTTCCAGCTCCTTGATTCTTGAAATAAACGGAAATACTCATTCGATAGGAAAAAAAGCCTCCCAAGGAAGCTTTTCTATCCCAAATTACTTCTTAATGTCTACGATTTCATATTGGATGACGCCAGCAGGTACGTTTACGTCAACGATAGCCCCTTTGCGTTTGCCAAGAATGGCTTTGCCCACAGGGCTTTCATTGGATATTTTATTCTGGAAGGGATCGGATTCCGCCGTACCTACAATGGAATATTCCACAATGTCTCCGAATTCGAGGTCCTTCAGAATGACGATGGACCCGACGTTCACCGCATCGGTATCGACTTCATCATTGTTAATGATTCGCGCGTTGCGCAGCATTTTCTCCAAAGTAATGATCCGGCCTTCTACAAACGCCTGTTCATTCTTGGCATCCTCGTATTCGGAGTTCTCGCTGATATCCCCATAACCGATTGCTATTTTAATCCGTTCTGCCACCTCGCGGCGCTTAACGGATTTTAGATGCTCCAGTTCTTCTTCGAGCTTCTTCAAACCTTCCTGCGTGAGAATGACTTCCTTTTCGGCCATTGTTATTTATCTCCCGTCGTGTGAAAGATTTTCATATTTCGAGCTCCATCGAGTATGAATTCACTTATAATTACTAAATGAACGCAGCTGCTACTCACGTCCTTGGCCTGCCGCCATTTACTATTGACTGATTATATTTCAACCCCAATCAAATGTCAATGTAAACCAAGCATCCCGTTATCGTCCATTTTCACTTTTGTTTAGTGGGTAATTGCCGTCCGATCCTCAAGCGATTCAGCATAATCCTCCAAAAGCCGGACCATCTCATCCCGCTTCGTCTGCTCCATAATGGCATCTTTGATTCGTGCTCCGCCATGAAGTCCTTTTAGGTACCATGCCAAATGTTTACGCATTTCTTTGACCGCCACCGCTTCGCCCTTTAAAGCAATCAAACGATCCAAATGCAGGACGGCAATGCGGATTTTTTCCTGCGGGCTAGGTTCATCAGGAAGCTCCCCGCGGGTAAGATACTGGATGGTGCGGTACAGCATCCATGGGTTGCCCAAAGCCGCCCGTCCGATCATCACGCCGTCCACACCGGTATGATCCAGCATTCGCTTGGCATCCTCCGGGGTAAAAATATCTCCGTTGCCGATGACTGGAATCGATACGGCCTCTTTCACCTCTTTAATGATATCCCAGTTGGCGTGACCCGTATACATTTGCACCCGGGTTCTCCCGTGTACGGACACCGCAGCACCCCCGCCGTTCTCCACGGCCTTGGCATTCTGTACGGCATAGATATGATCGTCATCCCAACCAATCCGCATTTTTACCGTGAGCGGTTTACTTACCGCCTTCGATACGGTAGAAACCATTTGCTCGATTTTACCGGGATCCAGCAACCATCGCGCCCCCGCGTCACATTTTGTGATTTTGGGGACAGGACAGCCCATGTTGATATCTATAATATCGGCGTTTGTGTTCTGATCGACAAATTTTGCCGCCTCCAGCAGCGTTTCCGTATCTCCACCAAAAATTTGCAAACTGAGCGGTTTTTCGCGCTCATCGACGTACAGCATTTCCATGGTGCGGTGATTGCCGTGCAGAATCGCCTTATCGCTCACCATTTCGGCACATACAAGGCCGGTACCGAACTCTTTGGCGATCAAGCGAAAGGCCGGATTACACACCCCTGCCATAGGGGCCAATACCACGTTGTTCGGTGCAGTAACATTACCTATGGTTAGCATGAGTCTGTCTCCTTTCCAATTGGATTAAGAATAATATGTTTTTAGCCCGTCGGGGAAGACAACTCTTCCGGATCGATACCGAGCGCTTCGGATATTTTGCGAATCATTTTGGGATCGGCTTTGCGGGTTCCACGCTCGATCGAACCGAGTACGGCAATTGATACTTCGAGCTTCTGCGCCAATTCGTTCTGCGTATACCCCTTTAATTTACGAAAAGCGCGGATGCGCTGAGCTAATGCATTTTTTTCCACAATCTGACGCCTTCCTTTCCTTCCATCCGATCAAGCCGCCTGGTCCATTGTTCCGCCCGTACCGGGTCCCGAAGCGACATCACTTCAACGAGCGGCACAAGCACAAAGGCACGTTCCATCATGCGCGGATGCGGCAAAATTAAATCGGGACAGTCTTGAGAACGATCTCCGAACAGCAGCAAATCCAAATCGATCGTTCGGGGCCCCCATCGGATATCCCGCTTGCGGTGCAGCTGCAGCTCGATGTCCAACATGCGTTCAAACAACGGTTGGGGCTCCAGCGTCGTGCTAATCTCCACTACCTGATTTAAAAAAAGGGCCTGGTCCACATACCCGACCGGATCGGTCTCATATAATCCCGATTCACCGGTTACTTGTACTCCTGGGGTGTCCTGCAAGAGCCGCACGGCTTCCCGCAAAAACCTCTCTCTGTCTCCCATGTTGGAGCCCAAACCGATGTAGGCGTATACGGAAGACCCACATGTGCCTGTGTTGTGTGAATTCATTGAATAGGAGCCCGCTTTCTGTGAATTTCAACCGTTACACCGTCAAAAACAATGGCAAAAGGCGGGTGGGGCTTCACCACGCGAACGGTAATTTCATTTATACTAGTATAAGTTTGCAAAAGTTCAGATGCAATATCTTCGGCTAAAGCCTCAATCAGCTTGAATGTCTTCTGCTCGACAATTTGTTTGATGAATTCGTATATTTCAGCATAGTTCACCGTATCTTCAAGCTGATCGGAACGACCGGCCTTATCGAGCGGAAAGTAAAGCTCCGTATCTACATAGAAGCGTTGGCCCAGCTTGTTTTCTTCGGGAAAAACGCCGTGGTGCCCGAAAAAGGACATTCCTTTTAATATCAATCTGTCCTTCATTACCTCTTGCCTCCTCTTATCCGGAGAAGTTCTTTGTTTCTTAACGCTGGCGCAGGATCGCGTCGGTCATCAACGCTACCCGTTTCATGGCCTGTACATCGTGAACCCGCATGATGCGGCATCCCTGGGCAATGCCCAGCGCAACCGTTGCCGCCGTACCTTCGACCACATCCCCCGGAGGAAGATTCAGCGTATGGCGGATCATGCTTTTGCGGGATGTGCCGAGCAGTACCGGATAGCCCAAAGCTACGATCCGGTCCAAATAGTTCATCAGCTGCAAATTTTGTTCATATGATTTGGCAAAACCGATACCCGGATCAAGAATAATTTGATCCTCGCGGATTCCTGCGGCTTGTGCCCTCTCAACCGTTAGACGCAAGTCATCTATGACATCTTGGATAAAGTTAGCATATACCGCTTCGGTGCGATTATGCATTAGAATGATCGGACATCCGTATTCAACGGCAACTTCAGCCATCGCGGCATCCTTTTGCAAACCCCAAATATCGTTGATGATGTTAGCCCCCGCTTCCAAAGCCCGTCTGGCTGTTTCCGCCTTGTACGTATCGATGGAAATCGGTGCGGTAATGCCCGCTTGCCTGATCGCTTTAATCACCGGGATCACCCGGCGCAGCTCCTCTTCCAGAGGTACGGGATCAAACCCGGGCCGCGTGGACTCACCGCCGATATCGAGGATGTCTGCACCTTCCTGAAGCATGTGCTCTGCGCGGGCCACCGCTGCGGACGGATCGATGTAGCGCCCGCCGTCCGAGAATGAATCCGGGGTGACGTTCAATATTCCCATAATCCATGTGCGGTCATTCTGATCACGATCGTTTTTAAACACGGTCATTCCTCCTTGCCGCCGCTTTCCTGTAGACTTGAAGCAGCTGCTGTGTTATCGGCCCGGCTGTTCCCAGGCCCACACGATGAGCCGCGCCGGTTTCGTCGAACAATGTCGTGACAGGAACAAGCTCTTGTACGGAATTGGTCACGAACACCTCATCGGCTTCAAGCAGATCAGCCCAATCGTACAGGCCTTCCGATACGTCTATTCCTTCACGTTGGGCTGCAGCCATGACAAATCGCCTGGTAATCCCCGGCAGCAGTCCGGTTTCCACCGCAGGTGTATACAGCCCCCCATGCCGTACGAAAAATATATTGCTCACGATGCCCTCGCACAGGCGGCCTCGCGTGTCCAGAAATAATCCCTCCGCCCCGGCCGCCCAAGGATATCGTTTCATTTCTTTTTTGGCCAACACGTTATTCATATAATGCAGCGATTTTAGCCTGACCACACCTTCCGGCGTATTGCGCCGCAGCCGGAGCAGCTGCAGCGCTTTCCCCTCATGATAAACAGCCGGATCCATAGGAGGCAGAGGCTTTACATAAAGTACTTCTTCCGGCTTTTCGTAGGTCCCTGAGGGCAAGCCGAGCGCTCCCATCCCGGCCGTTACCGTCAAACGAAAATAAGCATCGGGAAGCTGATTCACTTCCAGAAGTCTGGAAATCCTTCGGCTCCACGCTTCCAAATCCGGTTCATAGTCTATATCAAGCTCCCTGCAGCCTGAAGCCAGACGCTCCAAGTGCCATTCCAGTAAAAAGGGATGGCCTCCGTATGTTCGAAACGTCTCGAACAAACCCAGGCCGTAAAGAAAGCCGTGGTCGTATACGGAGACCACAGCCTGGCTTTCTTCTATGCATTCGCCGTTTACATCGATAATCACGCCTGGCCCACTGCCGTTTCTTTCAAAAAGTTCCGAAGCATTTGGTGCCCGTGGTCTGTAATAATCGATTCCGGATGAAATTGCACCCCTTCAATCGGGTATTCTTTATGGCGGAGCCCCATAATCTCGCCTTCCGCCGTGTGTGCACTGATTTCCAGGCAGTCCGGCAGTGTTTCCTTCTTGACGATCAGCGAATGATAACGCGTCGCGGTAAAAGGAGAGGGAAGGCCCTTGAATACCCCTTTGCCGTCATGGTAGATGGCCGACGTTTTACCGTGCATCAGCCGCTGTGCACGAATCACATCTCCGCCGAACACTTGTCCGATCGATTGATGGCCGAGGCAGACGCCGAGTATCGGAATTTTCCCTTTGAAATGCTCGATCAGACTAAGACTGATCCCCGCTTCATTCGGTGTGCAGGGTCCCGGGGAAATGAGAATATGGTCCGGCTTCAGCGCCTCTATACCTGCAAGATCGATCTCGTCGTTGCGGCGCACCTCTACCTTTTCTCCCAGCTCGCCTAAGTATTGAACCAGATTGTACGTAAACGAATCATAATTATCGATAACTAATATCATGGTTTCGCCCTCCCTTGGTTTATTGGTTTCCGTTCGCTGTATTGAATCGCCTTCCACATGGCTTTCGCTTTATTGATGGATTCCGTGTA
Organism: Paenibacillus sp. JMULE4; assembly: GCF_013337105.1. Taxonomy (NCBI): domain Bacteria; kingdom Bacillati; phylum Bacillota; class Bacilli; order Caryophanales; family Paenibacillaceae; genus Paenibacillus; species Paenibacillus sp. JMULE4. The sequence goes on along the minus strand of NZ_SGWF01000017.1, from coordinate 173,559 downwards.
CTCTTTTTCCGGGACGGAGTCGATCACAATCCCTGCTCCGGCCTGTACGTAGCCGATGCCTCCGGCAGCAACCAACGTTCGGATGACGATATTAAATTCCATATCCCCGTTGTAGTCAATCCAGCCGATCGAACCGGTATAGGGCCCTCTCCTCACAGGTTCAAGCTCTTCTATAATTTCCATCGTCCGGATTTTCGGTGCGCCTGTAATCGTGCCGCCCGGGAAGGTTGCGGCAATAACGTCAAAGGCGTCCCGCCCCTCCGCCAACCGTCCCTCTACTTGAGACACGATGTGCATGACATGAGAGTAATATTCGATGACCATAAAATCTTTAACCCGTACGGTACCGAAAGCGGATATTCGCCCAACGTCGTTGCGCTCCAAGTCGACCAGCATAATATGCTCCGCCCGTTCCTTCTCATTGTGGATCAGCTCATCCGCCAGCCGCCGGTCTTCTTCAGCGGTAGCTCCCCTTGGACGGGTTCCTGCGATGGGACGGGTACGAACCGTTCCCCTGTCCAGCTGTACAAGAAGCTCCGGAGAGCCGGAAACGAGATGAAAATCGCCGAAACGAAGCATGCCCATATAAGGAGAAGGATTCACAAGCCGGAGCCATTCGTAAATCTCCTCCGGCGCCGCTTCCAGCTTCTTATGTTGGCGCACCGACAAATTGACCTGAAAGACGTCTCCCGCACCGATATAATCGCGAATGCGGCGGACGGCACGGATATAATCTTCTTTGGGAAAATCCGCCGTAAGCCCGGGAATGGCCTCAACGTCTACCTGAAGATCGTCCTCTTCCATTGTACGCCTCCGCTCGTCAAGCCTCTCCAGCGCCTCCGGATTTGAATTTAAGGATATAATTCGGTCCCATACGCGTTTCATATGCTCCGCCGCTTGCTCCGCCTCAAGATAGCGGCGGAGAAGCCATTCGGCCTCTCCCCTGTGCTCAGCGGGACAGTAGGTGTTCACCGAGCAGTACAGCATCTGCTCCTCATGATCGATGATCCACAGCTCGTCTACCCGCATAAAGGCGTAATCGGGTATAGGCAAATCGGCTTTGGCACGCGCCGGCAGCCGTTCAATCGTGCGAACAACATCATATCCCCAGAAGCCGAGACAGCCGCCTACCCACTTGGGGGCGCCTTCGACGACAGGCGAGTGAAAGGGCGCCATCCATCGCTTCACGAGCTCCAGCGGAGCACCGTACCATCGCGATTCGCTGCCATCCTCCCCGATCACCGTCGCGGCTCCCTCCGTTCCACGGATGGAAGAAGCCGGCTTTAGGCCGAAAAAGCTGTAACGGCCCCCTTTGCCGCTCTCCAGCACAAAGGATTCCGGCCCCGCCTGTTCCCAGGCCTCCGCCCAAGACAAGGGCCGCGTTTCATCCAAAGGAAAGCTCCTGATATAAGGAAGCACGGAGTGGCTGCGTGCCCATTGCTGCCACTGCTCATATGAAGTCAAAATCATTGCCATCCGGCCCCCTTTCCATCGTCTCAATAAGATATTGGGATTAGTATACTTGAAAAGCCAAATAAAAAAAAGCCCGCTCAGCCAAGCCGAGCAGGCGTATGATGCCCTTTTAGTCTTCGAATTGATACAGCGGTGTAGACAGATAGCGCTCACCGTTACTTGGAATAACCGCTACGACACGCTTGCCCGCGCCAAGCTCCTTCGCCACTTTCAGTGCGGCGAAAATCGCTGCCCCGGAGGAGATACCACCCAGAATGCCTTCTTCTTTGGCCACACGGCGGGACGTTTCGAACGCTTCTTCGTTCTCAACCGTAATCACTCCGTCGTACACTTCCGTATTCAGGATATCAGGCACGAATCCGGCCCCGATACCTTGAATCTTGTGCGGACCCGGCTTGCCTCCGGACAATACAGGAGATGCCGCAGGCTCAACGGCATAAATCTTAATGTTCGGGAAGTTTTCCTTCAGAACGCTGCCGGCGCCTGTAATCGTTCCTCCCGTTCCGATCCCTGCGATAAAGGCATCCAGCTTACCGTCGTGGGATTTGATCGCTTCCACGATTTCCGGACCCGTTGTTTCGCGGTGGATTTTGACGTTCGCTTGATTCTTAAATTGCTGTGGCATAAAGTAGCCAGGGTTCTCGGCAACAATCTCTTCCGCGCGCTTAATCGCACCCTTCATGCCTTCTGCTCCAGGTGTCAGTACCAGTTGAGCGCCGTAAGCCCGGAGCAGGTTGCGTCTTTCAATAGACATGGTTTCAGGCATAACCAGAATCGCTTTGTACCCTTTGGCCGCAGCGACCATCGCCAAACCGATACCCGTGTTGCCGCTGGTCGGCTCCACAATGGTATCCCCCGGCTTAATGAGCCCCTCTTGCTCTGCTACATTGATCATGCTAATGGCAATCCGGTCCTTTACACTTGCACCCGGGTTTTGGAATTCGAGCTTAACGTAAATTTCCGCGCTTCCTTCCGGTACGACGCGGTTCAATTTCACAAGCGGCGTATCCCCGATTAATTCAGTTACATTTTGTACTAGTTTGGCCATTCCGTTCTCCTCCTCAAGTTCGCATCAAATATCCGAGTATTTTGCTAGGTATTATGTCTTTATCTTATCAACCCTTAAGGAGGTTGTCAATACACATTTTTTGAGGATTCGATCTTTTAAAATGACTCGCGAATCGTCACATTCCACTTCTTCCGTAGGTTCTCCAGCGTTTCCTTTAAAGGCGGAGCTTCGCGTAAAGCAAGCTCCTTGCGCACTTGTTCGCGCAGGACTTCCGGGCTGCCCTTTGACTGCTCCTTCCGATCCGCCACACGAACAATCACATACCGCCCATCGGCCTCCACCGGTTTGCTGACTTCTCCCGGTTTTAGCGAAATGGCCGCTTTCATTACAGCCGGATGGATGAACGGATCGTCATCATCGAGCCACCCTAAATCTCCTCCGCTATCCCGCGTGGCATCGTCAAGCGAACGCTCCCTGGCCACTTGGGCAAAGCTCTGGCCCTTGGCCAAGTCGTCCAGCGCTCTTTGCGCCTGTTCCCGATTCGCGGATACAATATGCTGCAGCTTAAGCTGTACACGCGGCTTAAACTCTTCTTGATGAGCAAGCATGTAAGCTTCTACTTCTTGATCCGTAATGACGATGCCTTGAATCGTAATTTTGTCGCCCAGCAATTTATTGTATACATCCTTCTTTAAAGCCTCGGGGGTAAATCCCAACTGCTCTTTCATCAATTCGTAAAACTGGCTTTCACTGTCATAGCCCTGCTGCATTCGTTCCAGTTCCTGCTGAATCTCGCTTTCGCTCACCACAATCCCCTGCGTCTCAGCTTCGGCACGTATAACTTCCTGATCTATCATTTGGTTCAGCTGCTGATTTCCATACTTTTGGATCAGCTGCTCCTCTACTTCTCCGATGGTGATGTTCTTGGTTCCGACTGTGGCGACAATGCGTGTCTCTCCGCCATTCTGAGATTGGTCCGGATGTTTGTCTGAATCGGGTGGTTGTAAGGTTTGGGCCATCAGTACGGAGGAGAGGATAACAACAGCGGTCAGCAAAACAACGATCAATCCCCATAACACCTTAACGTTTCGCATATCCTATCCCCTCGTATTGTCGCTCTCTATATAGTCGGACAGAGCGCCTCCGCCCGATCGTTCTCCTGGCTTACAAGGCCTGAATCAGGACTTTCAAATCATCTTCGCCGAAATGATACTTTTCATTGCAAAAATGGCACACCACTTCCGCCTGCCCATCCTCTTCCAGCATTTGCTCTATCTCATAGCGCCCCATACTGATCAGGGTCTGCTTTACACGTTCACGCGAGCATTTGCACTGGAATCGGACATCATCTCTGCGTTCAAGCACTTTGGCCCCGGGAAGCAAGGTTTCCAGAATGGATTCCAATGAATCTCCCCGGTCCAGCAGCTTAGTAATGGGGGGAAGAGTGCCAAGCTCTTTCTCGATTTGATCGATTTCCTCGTCTTTAAGCCCTGGAAGCAGTTGGATGATGAAGCCGCCTGCCGTTTTTACGGTATAGTCGACATCCACAAGCACCCCTAAAGCGACAGCCGACGGGGTCTGTTCCGATTTAACAAAATAATAGGTGAAATCTTCAGCCAATTCCCCGGAAACGATCGGTACGCTTCCGCGGTAAGGCTCTTTCAAGCCAAGATCTTTGGTTATATACAAAAAACCATCGGTACCGACGGCCCCGGCCACATCAAGCTTGCCGATGGAATTCAGCGGCAAATCAACACCCGGATTGTCTACATACCCGCGCACTTCACCTTTGGCATTCGCATCCGCGACGATCTGGCCGATGGGGCCGCCGCCTTTCACTTGCACCGTCAGCTTTTCTTCACCCTTCAGCATCACACCCATCATGAGAGCTGCCGTTGCCGTGCGCCCCAATGCCGCTGTAGCGGTAGGCGTTGTAAGATGCCTCCGCCGGAGCTCTTCTACAATCCCGGTCGTTTTCACGGCAAACGCCCGTACTTTTCCTTCATACGCCGTTGCCCTGATCAAATAATCCTGCATAATGCCGCTCCTTCTCTATCTACCAAATATGGCTTTGTTACACATAAAAATTTACCCGACATTCCGTTCATAAATGATTTGCAGCCCCTGCAGTGTAAGCAAAGGGTCCACCAGCTCAATGGTACGGGATTCGCTTGAAATTAACTCCGCCAAGCCGCCGGTCGCAATAACCTTCGGCTCTGAACCGAATTCCTGCCTGATCCGGTCCACGATGCCATCCACCTGACCTGCAAAGCCGTAAATAATGCCCGCCTGCATGGAAGCAACGGTGTTTCTTCCTACCACGCTTTTGGGTTTGGTCAGCTCAATCCGGGGCAACTTGGCCGCTCGCTGATACAGGGCTTCGGTCGAAATTCCAATCCCTGGCGCAACGGCGCCTCCGACATATTGTCCGCCTTCATCAATATAATCAAACGTGGTGGCCGTTCCAAAATCGACCACAATACAGGGGGAACCATACAGCTCGATGGCTGCCACGGCATTCACAATCCGGTCCGCTCCCACCTCTTTTGGATTCTCATAGCGGATATTCAGACCGGTCTTGATCCCCGGCCCTACGACCAGAGGCGTTTTCTTTAAATATTTTAAACATAATTGCTCCAGCACAAACATAAGCGGCGGTACGACCGAAGAAATGATAATCCCTTCTACCTGCTCCAGGCGAATATCCGCATGGCGGAACAGATTCACCATCATCATTCCGTATTCGTCCGTGGTGGCCGACCGATTCGTGCTGAGCCGCCAGTGATGCAGCAGCTGCCTGCCCTCGTAAATACCGACTACGATATTCGTGTTGCCTACGTCCACCACCAGAATCATGCACGATCCTCCTTCTTCCCCTTCTGTTCATTCAAATCCAGGCTGATATCCAGTGACTGGACAGAGTAAGTCAGCCTGCCCACGGAAATCACATCGACGCCGGTCTCAGCGATCTCACGCACATTGTCCAACGATACATTTCCTGACGCTTCTACAATGATATGCGGAGCCCGTTGTTTAATGAACAGCACCGCTTCCCTCATTTGTTCCGGCCCCATATTATCCAACATGATGATATCCGGCTCCGCGCCTAACGCTTCGTTCAGCTGCACGAAATTCTCCACTTCGACTTCAATCTTCATCGTGTGGGGAATGCGGGCCCGGGCGGATTGAATCGCCTTCGCGATGCCTCCGGCACCCTTGATATGATTGTCCTTGATCATCACCGCGTCGTATAAACCGAACCGGTGGTTATGCCCTCCGCCGACGCGAACCGCATATTTCTCCAGCATGCGGTGGCCCGGAGTCGTTTTGCGCGTATCGACCAGCCGCGAGGGACGCCCTTCCAGCCGTTCGACAAACTGGTTTGTTCGGGTGGCAATACCCGACATGCGCTGCAGCAAATTGAGCGCTAGCCGTTCCCCCAGCAGAATGCTGCGGGTACTTCCGCTAACCTCCGCAATGACGGTTCCTTTGGAGACGGCGTCCCCATCGCTCGCTTTAGCCTCAAACCGAAGCTGAGGATCAACCAGAGCAAAAACCGCCTTCGCGACGGGAAGGCCTGCCACAATACCGTTATCCTTCACATGAATGATCCCTTTGGACATTGAATCGGAAGGGATGGTGGTCATCGTCGTGACATCGCCCATGCCGATGTCTTCTTCCAGCCATCGCTTAAGACTTTCATTCAGAACGGTTTGATTCAACTCAAACATCATCGCTTCTCCCTTCCTTGATTCCGTTCACGCGGTTGAACACGGTATGCTTGCGCCATACCAGGTCGTCCCTTTCAGGGAAATCTTCTCTGTAGTGTCCCCCGCGGCTTTCCTCCCTAATCAATGCAGCCTGGGTTGTGAGCAGCCCGCATATGAGGAGATTGGCAAACTCGTACTCCTCCCGCTTGGACAGGCAGCTGTCCAAAAAGGACAGGTGACGCTTAAGCTCTTCGTAACCCTTAGCCAATCCTTTCGCATGCCGCTTTAGACCTGCATAGCGAAGCATCAGCTTCTGAAGCTTCAGCTTCTTCTCCACCACCGGCTGAATCGCGTTATCTTTTAAGGGCCGCTGCTCCCGGACGGGCGGTACCGTTTCTAAAGGAGACAGCTGATCAATCCGTTCTACGATCCGCCGCCCGAAAACAATCGCCTCGGACAAGGAGTTGCTGGCAAGCCGATTGCCACCGTGAACACCGGTTGAGGATACCTCCCCGCATGCGAACAACCGCTTCACGGTGGTTTCTCCGTATAAGTCCGTCGCTACTCCGCCCATCATGTAATGGGCCGCCGGCGCAACCGGAATCCAGTCCGATGACAAGTCCAACCCGTAATTCAGACAGAAATCATAGATGGTCGGAAAACGGTTCTTCACGGTTTCATGTGATTCGTGGGTAAAGTCGATGTAAACGAATGTGGACTTCGTCTCCTCCATCTCACTGACAATGGCACGTGCGACAATGTCCCGCGGAGCCAGCTCCAATTGGGGATGGTACCGCTCCATAAAACGCTCTCCTTTGATGTTGCGAAGTACCGCGCCTTCTCCCCTTACGGCCTCCGAGATCAAAAACCTCGGCGCCCCCGGGTAACATAATGCCGTCGGATGGAATTGTATAAATTCTACGTCGCGTATGTCCGCTCCTGCACGATAAGCGATGGCAATGCCATCGCCTGTGGCAATCTCGGGGTTCGTCGTGTAACGAAACAGCTGTCCGGCCCCGCCGGTGCAAAGAATCGTCGCATTGGCGCCCACGAACACCTTTTGTCCGTCCGGCCTTTGCACCAACGCACCGTAACACGTTCCTTCATCGGTGATCAAATCGATAACAAAATGATCATCCCAGATCTCAATGTTCTTCTCCTGCTTCGTTTTCTCCGAAAGGGCTCGTACGATCTCAGCGCCGGTTGCGTCGCCCTGAGCGTGCAGAATACGCCGTTGGCTGTGCGCCCCTTCCTTAGTTAAGGCAAAACGGCCGTCCTCCATATCGAATTCGGTACCCATACGGATCAAATCCGTAACGCCTGCAGGACCTTCATGAACCAGCACATCCACCGCGGCCGAAGAACACAGCCCCGCTCCGGCAATGAGCGTATCCTGCCGGTGATAGGCAGGAGAATCCTCATCCGATATAACCGCCGCGATTCCCCCTTGAGCATACCGGGTATTGCTGTCCAGCAGCGATTTTTTCGTCACCATCAATACCTTATGCTTTTCCGATGCTTTCAGAGCGGTAAAAAGACCGGCGATTCCTGCGCCGATCACGATGACATCCGTATAAACATGAGGAAGCTTCTCCAAATCAAAATTAACCAAGTACCGCGGTATCATTGATTCCCAACCCCACCCGTCCAAGAAGAGAAGTAGCGCATGCTACTTGACCTGCAACATGCGCTCCAAGGATGCTCTGGCCTGATCGGCCACGTGTTGTGGCACATAAATTTGGGGGCTGTTCGTCTCCAAACATTTGACCACCTTTTTCAAATTGTTGACTTTCATATTAGGACAAACCAAATACTTCGTGGCAAAATGGAATTTCTTGTTCGGACTGTCCATTCGCAGCTGGTAACCGGTTCCATCCTCTGTGCCGACGATAAATTCCTGGCAGTCGGATTCTTTGCAGTATTTAATGATCGCCGTTGTGCTGCCGACAAAATCGCCAAGCTTTACGACCTCCGGACGGCATTCCGGATGAACCACAAATTGAGCATTCGGATACTGCGCTTTCATTTCCTCTACATCTTTGACGGTCAACATGTCATGTGTGTTGCAATATCCTTCCCAAATAATCATTTTTTTGTCCGTAAATTTGGAAACGTAATCCCCCAGATTTTTATCCGGAACCCAGATGATTTCATCGGAATCGACCGAATTGATCACCTTGATCGCATTCGCCGACGTACAGCAAATATCCGTCTCCGCTTTAACCTCGGCCGATGTGTTGATATACGCAACGACCTTGGCATTCGGATGCTTTTTCTTCAACTCCCGAAGGCCATTCACATTGACCATGTCCGCCATCGGACAGCCGGCCCTTTCATCGGGAATGAGCACTGTTTTGTTCGGAGCCAGAATCTTTGCGCTCTCTCCCATAAAATGCACGCCGCAAAATACAATAACGTCGGCATCGGTAGATGCGGCCTTCTGCGCCAATAAGAAAGAATCGCCCCGAAAATCAGCCACTTCCTGGATTTCATCCCGTTGATAATAATGAGCAAGAATAATGGCATTACGCTCTTTTTTCAACTGGGCGATTCGTTCCTTCAGCTCTTGCTGCTGCTCCTTTTTTCGCTCCAATGCTAATGCTTCCATGAGGTACCATCCTTTTCTCAGCCCCTGCAGCCGGTATGAAAAATTCATTCATTGACTAGAGCAGTCTGGTGAAAATGTTCACAAAGCTTATAAAGATTTACACCTAATTTACACAACTGATAAAGCTATGTCAATGTTTAAATCACCTGAAAAACCCGGAAAAAATCCACAATTCCGGAACCCCTGTTCATCCGTACCCGGTCATAAGTCCAGTTTCGCAAAAAGCCGTCATGGACCCTGTGAAATACAAAAACCGGTGCTGTTTCCAGCACCGGTTTAGCGTATGGTTATTTATCTTTATCTGGGTCCTTGGAATATATTTTATCCAAATCCGATTGACTTTCTTTGCTTTCCTGCGAGGGCTGACTTTGGATGTTCACTTTCACTTCCTCGGATTTGGCTTCAGAGGAGCCGTCTTTCTCCAAAGGCGGCAGCGAACCTTTTTCGATCAGCTCTTTAATTTGATCCTTCTCAAGGGTTTCCCTCTCGATCAAGGTTTCCGCTACAAGACGAACCTGGTCTTTATATTGGGTAAGAATTTCTTTGGCCCGTTCATAGCAAGCGCGGGTCATCGCTTGCATCTCCTGGTCAATTTCATAAGCAATCGCATCGCTATAGTTTTGCTCGTGCCCAAAATCGCGGCCCAGGAAGACCTGACCCTGCGATGTGCCGAACTGCATCGGACCAAGCTTGTCGCTCATCCCGAATTCCGTAATCATGCGGCGAATAATGCCGGTAGCTCGTTGGAAGTCGCTATAAGCGCCGGTTCCGATTTCTCCGATGAACAGCTCCTCGGATACCCGGCCTGCCAGAAGTCCGGTGACTTTATCGAGCAGCTCGGACTTCGTCTGCATCATTTTGTCTTCGCCTTCCTTCGGCAGCATCATCACGTAACCGCCTGCGCGGCCGCGCGGAATGATCGTGACCTTATGCACCACATCGGCATTCTCCACATGAAGACCTACAATGGTGTGGCCCGCCTCGTGGTAAGCGACCATTCTCTTCTCCCGCTCGCTGATCAGCCGGCTTTTCTTCTGCGTCCCGACGATGACACGGTCGAAAGCCTCCTCGATCTCAGACATCGAGATATCCTTCCGGTTGCGGCGGGCTGCGATCAGCGCTGCCTCATTAAGCAGATTCTCAAGATCCGCACCGGTAAATCCGGTCGTATAGCGGGACAGTTGATCCAGCTTCACGTCCTTATTCAGCGGTTTGTTGCGGGCGTGTACCTTCAGGACGGCTTCACGGCCTTTCAAATCCGGACGATCTACTGTAATCTGGCGGTCGAAACGACCCGGACGGAGAAGGGCCGGATCGAGAATATCCGGACGGTTTGTCGCAGCGATAATAATAATCCCTTCGTTTGCGCCAAAACCGTCCATCTCAACCAACAGCTGATTGAGCGTCTGCTCGCGTTCGTCATGCCCACCGCCCAAACCGGCTCCGCGCTGGCGACCCACGGCATCGATCTCATCTATAAAAATAATACAAGGGGCGTTCTTTTTTGCATTCTCGAACAAATCGCGTACGCGGGATGCACCGACACCGACGAACATTTCGACGAAATCGGAACCGCTGATGCTAAAGAACGGCACACCGGCTTCACCGGCCACAGCTCTGGCAAGCAGCGTCTTCCCTGTACCCGGAGGCCCGTTCAACAGAACCCCTTTCGGAATGCGGGCACCCACTGCCGCAAATTTGCGGGGATCCTTCAGAAATTCCACCACTTCTACCAATTCTTGCTTCTCTTCATCGGCTCCGGCGACGTCCTCGAAAGTGACGCGTTTTTTCTCTTCATTATAAAGCCTTGCTTTGCTCTTGCCGAAGTTCATCACCTTACCGCCGCCACCTTGGGCTTGATTCAGCAAGAAGAAGAACAGAATGAAGATGATCACGAACGGGATGATGGAGGTGAGGAAACTGATCCAAACATTGTCCCCTTCCATTCTCTCGATGTAAACGTTCCCCGGGGGAATGTCGCTGGATTCAATCAAACGGAAGATTTGTGGGTCATACGGCGCACGGGATTCGAAATTTTTATTATTCGACGATGGCGCATTTTTATATGTCCCCCGAACTAAATACGTTTGAGCATCGTACTTGACGATGATCGATTCGACATTCTTTTCCGTTAAGGTCTGTCGGAGTTGATCGTAGCTGATGATGTCTTGTTGCTCATTCTGAGTGCTGATAAAATGAACGATTCCGACGGTAACCAAAAAAATGAGCAGATAAAAGCCTGTATTGCGAATAATGCGATTCATTCCCTACCTCCTCTCAGGCAAACGGCAACTTTGTATATTGTACCACAGCAAGTCTTGGCTTCTCAAGAAATGCTAATGGGAGTACACTTCCGGCTTCAATATGCCTACATACGGCAGATTCCGGTACTTCTCGCCGTAGTCCAGACCATAGCCCACCACGAACGCATCCGGGATAACATAACCCTTATAGTCTGCATCCAAATCCACCGTTCTACGCGCAGGCTTATCAAATAAAGCGGCGACCGTGATCGATTTCGCATTGCGTCTTTCCAACACATCGATCAGATAGCTTAACGTCAACCCGCTGTCGATAATATCCTCAACAATGATTACGTGACGGCCTTCTACAGAGATGTCGAGATCCTTGATGATTTTGACTACACCCGACGATTTGGTAGAGGCTCCGTAGCTGGACACCGCCATGAAATCGATTTCGAGCGGTATCGTTATCTGTTTTACCAAGTCAGCCATGAAAATGAAAGCACCCTTGAGCACGCAGATGACGAGAGGGTTGCGCCCTTCGAAATCGCGGCTGATCAATTCGCCCATTTCCTTCACTTTGTCTTGAATTTGCTGCTCAGAGTATAGTACTTCTTGGACGTCGTTTTGCAAAAGAGATCCTCCTACTTCTTAAGTAAAATCAATATCAAGCTTCATACATACCACGTGTTTCGTTTCTTTGCCGGCCAACGCATGCCCTGACCGCCGAACTCCGGGCAGCCATAGAATGCGCCCTTTGGCATCCGTTACAATCGGGATCTTCTCCCTCAAGCTCAACGGGAGCTTGCCGTCAATGAACATATCCTTTACCTTTTTCGATCCATTTAGTCCCAGAGGACGCATACGATCTCCGGGACGACGGCTTCGAAAAATGACAGGGAAGGCCAGTTCATCCACATCGAAGCAAGCCGAATACATATCTCTTGTCTGCGGCTTTTCCGTCGTCCCTATAAGCCATCGAAACTCCGCCCGAACCCCCGTCTCGGGGATCAGCAGCTCCGGCTGGTTCTTCTTGATCTCGTAGACATAAGGTAAAGGTGATAACACCATCGTATGTACAGCGATTTGATCATATTCCCTGCTGAGCGTAATGTTTTGTCCGATGACTCGCCTGAAATTCGTCGGCTGCTTACTAAGCGCGGCTATCCGCATCTGCTCGATTTTCAGGAAATCGATGGATTCCGGATCGGAAGCAAGATAACTTAATATTAGTTTAATCAAACGCCTTTGTAAAGCAACATGTACCCCGCTAAACCACTCCGCACTCCAGAACCAGGCATCGTTCTTCCGGCTTACATGAGCCTTGTAAAGCCTGAGCGTTTCCGCCTCCAGGTAATCGTCCTCTCCGGCCATCATTTCAGCCAGTCGGTTTAAAGCGGAAGGAAGCTGGTCATTGTAGCGGGAAAGAAAAGGCAGCACATCCAATCGTATTTGATTGCGAAAATATTTGGTCTGCAGATTGCTGCTGTCTGTGCAGTAAGGTAAGCCCTGCGCGGAACAGTAATGCAGCAGCTCTGATTTGTATATACGCAGTAAGGGACGAATAAGTTCCACATCATTTTTTTCTTTGCGCCTGATAGGGATACCGGCCAAGCCGGATGGCCCTGTTCCCCGCAGCATACGCATCATAACGGTTTCCGCCTGATCGTCCGCATGGTGCGCAAGCGCGATGCGCCGAGCCTGGTAGCGTACAGCCGTATCCAGCAAGAAAGCATAGCGTTTTTCCCTGGCGGCCGCTTGTGTATTCAGCCCTGTTTCTTCTATATAACGCGGCATATCGATATAGGTGGAAGCCAAAGGAAGGCCAAGGCGCTGTGCCAGTTCACTCACGAGCTCCGCTTCCCGATCGGATTCCAACCCCCGAAAGCCATGGTTTACATGGGCTACGACGAGCCTCCATCCGTATCGATCGGACAACGCAAACAAAAGATGAAGCAGCGCTACGGAATCGGGCCCTCCCGATACCGCTACGACAACCCCATCTCCCGGTTCAATCAGCGTTTCGTCTCGTATGTACCGCTCTATCTTAGCGGATAATGATTGTGCCGTCTCCATCCCTATGTCCCTCTCATTTCCCCAATAGCCCGTTTCTTCTTGTTATCCCGCTCTCTTATGTATTGCCCCTATGGCCAAACCAAATACAACGTTGCGCCGAATACAATTAATGAGGCGGCAAAGCACAGCTTAATCCAATCCCCATTTACCGGCTTTTTATGGACGGTTCCATTTCCCAGACTGCGGGCCCGCCAATCGGCCAGCATCTGCTTTGAGCTGTCGTACCGTCCCGTAAGCGCTTTGCGGAGCAAGGGGGCTGCCTGCGCCAATGGGGGACACCCCTGCAAAAGCTCAAGCAGCCATTCTACGTTCCGGGTTTGCGGCAGGATGGATGTCACGCTTTGAAACCTCTCCCGGTCGGTCACTTGGAGGAGCAGCACTGCAAAAGAAAATAAATCATATCCTTCATCCGCCGTTCGCGATCCGTTGTTCCAAAACCCCCGGTCATACACTTCCGTAAACTGTTTAACCGACCGGCCTTTGGCCGTCACCCCTCCGAAGTCGATCAGTTCCACTTCTCCGTACCCGGTAATGATCATGTTCTCCGCCTTCAGATCTCCGAAGACAAAGCCGCTTGAGTGAAGCTCCGATAACTTGCGCAGCAAATTCAAGCCAATCAGAGGAATCCAATCGGTTCCATATTGTTTAATAAACTCTGTAAGAGACTTTCCTTTGATATAACGCATCACACAGAAAGGATAATCCATACCCTCCTGTGAAAAATCATCCGCTTCCACGAGCATATCCTGAAAGGAAGTCGAAGATTTCGTTAACGCCTTGAGCGCATTCACTTCCGATTGATGATCCGCCGGATCAAAGCCTATTTTGAGCGCGTAATGCCGCTTGCGCCGGCTCACGAGAAACACCTTTCCGTTCGCCCCCTCGCCAAGCAGCCGCTCGACCCGGTACTGGTTTTTGTTCCACTTGCCCTGAATCCAGGCTCCCACAGGTACTGCGGGTTCAAACAACGTAGTCACGGAGTATCCCTTCCTCGTTTGTTATCACAGTGCCGCTCGTTATAGAGAGGCTCCCGGCTGTATAACCCGCGTTCTCTTTGTTATCATCGGCATTCCGGTTCATAGATTGAACCACTTTCAGCAGTGCGGGACCTGTGGGTGTCGTTCCCTTCATGTTTAATTTATAAAACAACCGGTTCAGATTTGCAAGCTCGTTGGTCCAATCCAAATCCATGACAATCTCTTGGTCCCCCGATACGTTCCCCGGAAAATGGAAAACGGCAATCCGGCTTTGGCCGATTCGGGACTGCAAGCTAAGCTGGAGATCCGCTATGGCTTCTTTTACGGCCTGAAGTTTGGGCTTCATGCTGGCGCTCGCATCGATCAACAGCGCGACCTGCAGGCTCGTCGTCTCCGTTAAATCGTCGATGACCCGGACGACCTCGGAGCGCTGTTCCGGCGGCAGCGCTTCAAGCCTGGAATGTCCCAGGATGCTGCGAAGCTCTTGTCCTACGACCTGCTGAATCGTTTGCGCAACTGTCTTGCGCGTCATCATTTGCACCGTCGGGGACAGCTGTGAAGGCTGAACCATGCGGCTCATCCCGCCACCCGCCTTGGCAATTTCCGCGATTTCCGCCGCAGCCGAATCGTCCGTATCGCCGGCATGCAGCACGCCAACCACATGAACGATAATCCCTTCCGCCTTGGCATGGGCCGCCGCTACAACCGGACTGATTCCAACATTCGAACAACCGTCTGTGATGAGAATAATCTGCTTCATCTTTCTGTCCTCCCTTTTACTCTATTACATATCTTTACCAGTAGGGAGGATTCTAAACTTGGTTTCCGACAAAAAGGAACATCCCTGTTCATTGGCACAGCAATCCGCCATACCTAAAGAACGGATGTCCCTTAGAAAATCTATCTATTAACTAACCGTCTTCGGACGTTCGACGCGCTGCATTCCCGGCCAGGAGAAGGTAGCCCATTCCGGCTGGAATTTATCAATCCGTGCCACAACCACCGTCATATCATCATAGATATCTCCGTGATGATACCTTACCACACGCTCGAGCAAAACATCCGCAAATTCCTGCGGGCTGTCCGCCTCGATTTCTGAGATCATTCGCTTCATCCACATTTCTTTGTTGACGGCGTGGCCGGGCGCATCGTAAATGCCGTCGGTCACCATAATCAAAATATCCCCATGCTTCAAAGACACGCTCACGAGATCGATATCCATGTCCTGCACAATGCCTACAGGCAAATTGTTCGCCGTAACGGCAATCACATCATTCCCCCGTTTGATGAAACTTGGCGTGGAGCCAATTTTCATAAATGTCGTATTCGCGCTGTACTGATCGATCAGAGCCACATCCACTGTCGCAAATACCTCATCCGACGAGCGCAGCATCAGAATGGAATTGAGTGATTTGATCGCCAGCTTCTCGTCCATGCCGGATTGCAGCAACTGCTGCAAAATCGAGAGCGCCGTGCTGCTCTCCGCCCGCGCCCGCTCGCCATTGCCCATTCCGTCACTGAGCGCCACCGCAAATTTGCCGTTGCCCAGCTCTACTGTGCTAAAGCTGTCTCCGGACAGCAAATCCCCTCCTTTCGCCGCTCCGGCGATCCCCGTCTCCACTTCGTATTCCTTGGCCGACCCGAGCAGTACGGCGCTGTACCCTCCTTTTTGCTCGAGCAGCTGCTCGTTCTTGACTGCAATGTTTTCCCCGAGAATATCCGAAAGCAGGGGAGCAATAATTTTACGACATTCATCAAATCCTTTCGTATATTGATGGATAATTTCAATCTCCACGTTCCCTTCATCCAGACTGATGATATCGATGCTGTGAATGGACAGGCCCAGTTCTTCCAATGCGCTGCGGATCTGCTCCTCCTGCATGAAGAGCTCTTGTCCTTCCCGCTTGATTTCCTTGGCCAGATCTTCCATGACCTGAGAAACGCCCGATAGCTGTTCCGCCACAAGCTGACGGCTGTCGATGATTTGCTTTTTCCAATGCTGGTCATTCTTATACTGGCCATACTGTTGTTTCATCACCTCCAGCACCTGATCCGGTTTAATGCACAGCTTTTTCCATTCGGGTAGGATGTCTTTGCGTGTCATGTTCTCGCGCAGCTCTACCTCGGTCATCATGTCGGTCATAAATTTATACGTTTGATAAAATTTGCCGTCCCAGCACTGCTGTCGTTTCCAGCACGATGCACATGATTTTTCGGCCACGGAATTCATGAAGTGCCCGACTTCTTCCTCTTTGTGCAGCGGCTGGGCATCCACCGTAATTTGCTTGAAGCTGCGCGACAGCTGGCGGAATACTTCGGAGAACTGTTCAACGCGGTTTGCCGTTACATCGCGGACCCTGCGGGCATAATCATGCTGTGACTTTAAATTCTCTTGGGTCCCCGGCACATATTTGGCCAACGTCTGTATCACTCCCTTGGGAGTCAGCAGGAACAACGCCACCGCCGCGACCGATTCCCAGGTTGAGTTTAGCACCTGAGCTTGGGTCCCCAGATAAACGGATAAGATGGAGGAACCAAGCAGCATGCCAAGCGCTACCGCCAGCCTGCCGCCTTCCCGGAGCAAGCCCGCCAGCATCCCGGCAAAAGCGAGCAGGCTCATCTGGTAGATTGCACTGGAGCTGGCCAAGCTAAGAATGAGTCCGGAGATCACTCCCACCGAAGCCCCCAAAGGCGCTCCCCCGACAAGCGCGAACAGGAGGATCAAATACCGGGACAGCACATGCTCCAGCGTTACCGGACCAATTAACCAGCCGACCGTCCCCGTCATGACGGACGCAAGCAGAATAATAAGACAGATCACCTCTTCATTTTTTAAACTGTAATTTTTTCTGGATAAGGTAAATACCGGTACGGCCTGCAAAAAGATATGAGTCAAAATCAAGCTGAGCATCGATTCGATGGCCGTCATCATTAAGGTATACCACGTGAGCTCAGCGGAAGCGAGGTGTGAAAACAACTGCACAAAGAAGATGGATGCAAACACGATGACCGGCGCGTATGAAATGTCCGATCGTTCGAACCGTTCCACTCCTCTTTGTATGAGAAGAAACACGATCATGGAGGCCGCAAGATAGCCCGCATTCATAGGCTCTACAGAGAACAGGCTGCCGGCTGTCAGGAACAGGCCGGACCAAAAGAGCAGCTCCCGCCTCAAGAAATACATCACGGCAAAATAAGCGACGGCAAACGGCGCAAGCTGTTCCAGAATCATTGCGCGGCCCAGCAGGAACGCCATCACAAGAAGCAGAATGGACCATCTCTTACCGACAAGCGACTGGACAAGCCTGTTTTCTACGGTGACTCTGGAAACGGACTTCATCGAGCGCTGCATCCACCCGGACCATGCCGTTCCCGCTTTGGAAAAAATTTGACGTTTGTGCATAATATGATTACACCACCCATAAACTATTAGTGGTACCTAGTATACGTGGTGCGTTGTGGAAAGTTTGTCAGAATGAGTTGGTAGATTCAAAGTTTTTTCCGACAAAAAGAAGTCTGTCCGCGAATTTCGTTCAGTCGTTGTCCTACCTGTATTTGTTAGGGCTTTCAAAATGGTTTGGAGAAGAAATTCAGTCTTGTTCCCCTTTGTGTTCGCCGCGGACAAGCACTCTTTGCGTTACAACCTGTCGATTCGGGGAGCTGAAATGGAATATCCGACAAATATTGGAATATTTCACAAAAAAAAGAACCGCTCCCACAGTTTCTATGGAAGCGGTTCTGAGCACTTATAGCGGCGGAGGGGATCGAACCCCCGACCTTACGGGTATGAACCGTACGCTCTAGCCAGCTGAGCTACGCCGCCGCAACAAGCATGAGTATATAATAGCCGGCAAGGGCTTGTCAAGTCCCGATGCGCGAAATATTCGACCCGTAAAATATTTCCTCCGTATGCAAAAAAGCCGTTCGGACTTGGCCAGTCGAACAGCTTCGAAATATCGTTTCCTGCTAGTCTCGGCGCGCGCCGCGACCGCCGCGCTTACCCTCGGTGTTCTTCTTAAGGGAAGAAATGCGGTCTTCGCTGTCTTTCAGGAAGCGAGCCATTTTATCTTCAAAGGAAAGCCTGGTTGCGGGAGGTTTACCACCACGGCCTCCACGATCCCCACGGTCTCCTCGGTTAAAGCCTCCGCGGTCTCCTCCTTGTCTTTCAAAACGAGCGGGCCTTGTCGGCGGAGCAGCATCTACCGGACGATCCACCGTTTGCTTGATGGATAAACCGATTTTGCCGTCTTTGTCGACATTAATCACTTTCACGGTAACGATATCGTTCAGCTTGAGATGATCGTTGACATCCTTGACATAGTTGTCCGCAATCTCCGAGATGTGTACAAGGCCGGTAACCCCCTCGGAAAGCTCGACGAACGCCCCAAAGTGAGTAATGCCTGTTACTTTTCCTTGCAGCTTGCTGCCCACTTCAATTGCCATAAAGTAAACTGATCCTCCCTTAAATAGTTAGCAATGCAAAAAAAACAATAATGAAGCTACGCAGATTATAACTTATGGAGAAAATACGGTCAACACAAGGCGTAGACCATCATTTGCTAGGTTATTTCTGTGGCGGCTTCGGGGTATAAAACAACGTTTCTCCTTGCTTTACATAATGAAGCTCTTTACGGATTTTTTGCTCTACGTATTCCGGGTCATTGAGCCTTTCGATTTCGCGCTGCAGGCTGTCATAGACCTGCTGCGTCTTGGTCAGTTCCTGCTCAAGGGCGCTAACCTTCTCTTTCCGGTCACTGATTTTGTCAGCCTGGTTCCAAAGGGTAATGCCGGCCCAACTCAAAAAGCATGCCAGCACCAGCATCACAAAACGGCGTCGGCGATACGAGCCTTTGTTTTGCGGCTCACTATGTTTTGCTTTAGAAGCTGCCTGCATGAACCTTGTATCCTCCCAGGTTACGATAAGAGCGAAACTCTTATCTGAATTTTTGCAGCCAGGCTGCGACAGTTGTTATCATTTGCTTCATCCATGCGGGAACCGGAATTCGGGCGCGAATCCATCGGCCAATCGGCCTCACCAGCCATACAAGCAATTTCCGCACAGGATAGCATAATTGTATCACAGTTTTATAAAGGAAAATAGCCACCGCGAGCAAAAATCCTAAAAAGATGATCAAAAACCGGTATAATCCGATCGCCGGCTTGACAATAAACACCCGGATCAACTGCTTTCCAATGCGAACGGCGGCCAGCACAATGCGGATCAATAACCGAATCACCCAGATGACCGCACGGCTAAACACCAAAAAATATAAAACGATGCCGATGCCAAGACCAAGAAAAATAAACGGGCGAACCTCGCCCCAGTTGCTCTCATAAAGAAGCCTGAACACGATCAGCGTGCCGATGAACCAATACAGGAGATCCAGGACGGCTTTCATCCAAGAGGGTACTTTCAGCTGGCCAGCAAGCACCCGGTACATGTCGAACAGCACTCCCAGCGCGAGCCCTCCTGCAGACATCATGCCCAGCGTCACAAATTGAATCTGCAGCGTCACTTAAACAGTTTACCGAAAAATCCCTTGGTTTTCCCCTGGGAGTTTGCATCCACATACGCCAGCTCGTTGACATACCCTTCAATCGCGACCAGGCCCTGCTCGAGACTTAAATTTTTGATATGTAAATTTTGGCCTTTGATCATCAGATAGCCGCACTCGGTTTCCAGCAAAAACTCCTCGCTGTCGAAGCTTTCCACATTCAGCACTCCGGATACTTCCAGCAGCTTGCGGTTGAGCATTTTAATCTCCTGGCGCTTTACCTTCCCCGGCAATTCTGCCATGGCACGTCCCCCTCCTCATCACTTTGGCCTGCCCAAAGCATGCTTACTATAAACGTATGGGGGTCGTCCGAGGTTTAGAACTCCCAATCGGAATCCGATGCGCCATCCTGCAGGATCCGCCTGTGACCGGAAATTACCGCCAGACTAAAAAGAGACCGAGCATCCGCTCAGTCTCTTCTTGATCGAAATCGGATCACAACAAAAAGTCCGAATCACGTTTGTTCATTTCTTCTTTCAGCAGCGTGTACATCTTGGCCGCGTCTTCCTTGCGGGTTGACTCGGACAGCAGTTCCACGCGAACGGTGACCAGCTTCTGCCCGAATTGAATCGTCAGTTCGTCGCCTACCTTCACCGTGCTGCTGGGTTTGGCTTCCCTTCCGTTAATCCAGACGCGGCCCTGTTCGGATACGTCCTTAGCGACCGTACGGCGCTTAATTAAACGGGAGAGCTTGAGAAACTTGTCAAGCCGCATTATTTCACCGCTTCTTTAAGCTTGTTGCCTGCTTTAAAGGCTGGAACCTTGGATTCTGGAATTGTAATCTCTTTACCGGTTTGCGGGTTGCGGCCCGTGCGTCCGGAACGTTTGCGAGTTTCAAATGTGCCGAAACCAATCAGCTGAACCTTGTCACCATTCGACAAAGCTTCTGTTACTTCGCCAAGAAAACTGTTTAATACAGATTCCACGTCTTTTTTTGTAAGGCCGCTTTTTTCAGCGATGTTGTTGATCAAATCGGTTTTGTTCATGAGTAAATATCCTCCTCTTTGAATGACGCTAAGCTTATGTATTCTTTGCTTGCATAGGAAATTCCTGCAAAGATGCTTATTTTTTTAGAACTTTTTTTGCTTCCTGCCAAAGAGATTCCATCTCCTGCAAATCAGTTTGGTCAAATGTCTTGCCCTTTAAACGCAGCTGCGATTCAATATAGCTGAATCTGTCGAAAAATTTTCGGTTGGCGTCGGCCATGGCTTCCTCGGGATCCACCTTCAAAAAACGTGCAAGATTCACGACGGCAAACAGCAGGTCACCAATCTCCTCCTGCTGCTCCGCTTTACCGAACCGTTCGATCGCTTCCTTCACTTCGGCCAACTCCGATTCCACAATCGGCAGCACCTCTTCCAAAGCGCTCCAATCAAAGCCAACGCCGGCGGCTTTCTTCTGAAGCTTATACGCCTTCATCAGCCCCGGCAGATCGCGCGGCACGCCCGACAGCACCGATTGCTCGTCAGGGTTTATGCCTTTACGGCGTTTTTCTTCGTCTTTGATCTGCTGCCAGTTGCTTAGCGCTTCGTCCGCATCCTCCGCCTGCATGGAGCCGAATACGTGGGGATGACGGCGGATCAGCTTTTCGTTGAGCTCCTGAATCACATCGAATACGGTGAAGGAGCCGGCCTCCGCTTCAATTTGCGAATGCAACATGATTTGCAGCAGCAAGTCGCCTAATTCTTCGCACATATGATCTGGATCGTCGTCGTCGATCGTTTCCAGTACTTCGTAGGCCTCTTCAATCAAGTTTTTGCGCAGCGACTTGTGCGTTTGCTCCCGGTCCCACGGACACCCTTCCGGGCTTCGCAGAATGTGCACGATTTCGTGCAGGCGGGAGAAGGTGCGGCTGCGCACATCGTCCCGATCCGTCCGCGGCACCCACACCAATGACAAGTTGCCGTAACCTTCTACACGGTCAAGCTCATACAAAGGCACCTCACGAACGCGCTCCTCCCCTGTCACGCCAAGCGAATGGCCAACGGTTACCGGATAGTCGTCCGGGTACAGCTCCATCAGCGTCAGCTTCACATCCGAGGCCGTATAGACATCATACACTTGTCCGATCAAAGTATGCAGCTGCGGATTCAGGGAGCTTGCCTGAAGCGAGGTACCGTCAAGCAGCTGAAAGCCCTCGATGGGATCAAAGCCGAGCCTCAGAAAGGCCTGATCGAGAAAGCTCTCGCCGCCCATGAACCCGAGCAGCACGCCTTCGGCCGGACAACGCTCGCGAAGCAGCTGCACCGTCCGCTCGGCGACCATCGGATGTCCGGGGACGGCGTACAGCACTTCCCCCGCCCCTGGAGTCTTCGCCCGGGCGATCAGCGTAGAGGCGATCGTTTCGTACACCGTGTCGAACGCCTCATTGGCTTCATATACGGCGTCGAACGTCTCATAGCGCAGCCCGTGGTGATCAAGCATCGAGACCATCGGATGCTCCTTGGTGCGCAGATACAGCGCTCCGCCCGTCGTGCCGGTGGATTCGAGCTTTCTCCAGACGCCGAGCGTCAGTTGATTCGGGTCGCCGGTTCCGAGGCCGACAACGGTAATTTGCGGTTGCATAGACATGGCGCAAGCGCCTCCTTAAGTTTTGATGCGGCGCTCCGCTCTAGGGGAGCAGCCGGAGTCTGCGCAGCAGCGCAAGGGGCTTGCCCCCAAGCTTGGGCACCTGAGCCAGCTCC
The DNA here is from genome assembly GCF_013337105.1 of Paenibacillus sp. JMULE4. NCBI lineage: Bacteria > Bacillati > Bacillota > Bacilli > Caryophanales > Paenibacillaceae > Paenibacillus > Paenibacillus sp. JMULE4. The sequence goes on along the minus strand of NZ_SGWF01000017.1, from coordinate 151,224 downwards.
GCGGCGGTCACCGCGCCCAGACGCAGCAGCGCGAACGCGAAAGCCAGCGCCCCCATCGCGACGCCGCTAAGCGCGATGATCGCGGCCATGCCCCGCTCGGACAGGGCCACAGGCAGCCGTGCAAGCAGCGGCGGAGCGCCGTGCGTCACGGCCAGCAGGCCGAGCGTCATAAAGCCGACCGCCAGCAGCGGCTTTATGACGGCGCGGCCGCCCGGGGCCGTGATGCCGGCGGCGCGCAGCGCGTGCGCGAGCGTGAGGCCGCCGGCGAGCGCGTAGGCGGCCACCGCGGCTGCCGCGGCGCCGGCGATGCCGAAGCGCGGCACAAGCAGCGCGTTCGCCGCGACCTTCACGCCGGCGGCAAGCAGCAGATACAGCGCCGGCGCACGCACGGCGCCAAGCCCTTGCAGCACGCTGCCGGCGACAATATTGATCACCGAGAACAGCGCGGTGAACGAAAGGATCGCCATCGCCGCCGTACCATCGGCGCTTTTGAAGAACATTACGTTCAGCGGCTCCGCCAGCACGGCCAGACCGAACGAGGCGGCGAGCCCGATCATCCAGGTGAACCGCAGCGATATCTCCGCCCTGCTGCGCGCTGCCGCCAGATCTCCCCGCTGTCTGGCTTCCGCCATCGCCGGCACCAGCGCCGCCGACATGGAAGACGCAATCATGGCAACCAGTTGCACCAGAGGCAGGCCGTGATGATAAAGCCCGAATTGATAAAGCGCCCCGGTTTCGTCATAGCCTGAAATTCGAAGGAGCCTGGGCAGCGTGAAGGAATCCACAAGTGTCAAAATCGGAACCGCAATGGCGCCGAGGCAGAGCGGAATCGCGTAGACCGTCAACCGTTTCATCAGCGCCCAATCCCGCTTCCATTGCCAAGCGCCGAAGAGGGAAGAACCGCCGACCGCACCCGTACTCCCCAGCGTTTCGCGATCCCTCCGCCAAAAAAACAGCATGACCGCCAAACCCGCCATCGCACCTGTCACAGAACCAAACGTGGCGCCTGCGGCAATCCATTCCGGTCCATAACCCAGATGCATGAGCACGATAAGCAGGATCAGCATCGTACCCACCCGCACCGTTTGTTCGGCAACCTGCGACCAAGCGGTCGGAACCATATTTTGAAATCCTTGATAGTAGCCGCGCAGGCAGGACATGACCGGTACGATCAACAGTGCAAACGACACGCTGCGAATCGCCTCGACGGTTTGCGAAGCACCTATCCATCGCGCGATCGTATCGGCTCCGGAATACAGCAGCAGGAAGAAACAAATTCCCGTCGCCATCAGCGCAACCAAGGCCACACGAAGCACACGGCGCGCTTCGTCGAAGCGGCGGGCGGCCGCATACTCAGATACAAATTTCGATATCACCAGCGGAAAACCGGCCGTCGCCAAAAACAAAATTAAAATATAGAGCGGATAAACCGCGTTATAAATGCCGAATACCGCATCGCCGGCCAAATTCTGAAGCGGAATTTTCTGCAGCGTTCCGATCAGCTTGGAGATGACAGCGGCCATCCCCAACAAAGCAGCGCCTTTGAGCAGCGCCGAGCCCGCGCGTCCCCCATCGGTCCGCCCCTCCGGCCCGAACGCCTTGTCCGTCTCCTTTCCTCCGATGCTCTCCCTCTCCTTCTTGCCGTACCGCACTAAAGCTTGGCTTAGCGTCCGTCTTAACGCCAACATTATACCGCACTTGCCGCCCATTTTCCAAAACCAAGCAAAAAAGCTTCCCGATATCCCTTCAAGAGGATGCCATCAGGAAGCCCTGCTTTTGCTTTCTTGCGGTTGATTTCAGCCGCACATTATTGTTCCATTTGCTTGGCGAGGAAGCCCGCAGCCGTTTCCGCCATTTTGAGCTCCATTTGGCCCATTTTCACACTTTCATCCTTGCTGACCAGAATCACCGCTCCGATCGGGTCTCCGCCCGCCACAATCGGAGCAATCACATACGAGCTGTAAGTTTCGTTTACATCCTTGGAAATTTCATATGACCCGCTGCTGCTTTCTATCGAAGCCTTACGGTTTTCCATGCATTGTTCAACGAGAGAACCGATCGGCTTGTCCAAATATTCCTTCTTGGAACCGCCGGCTACGGCAATCATGGTATCGCGGTCCGATATCATCGTAATGTGGCCTGTACTTTCATATAAGGACTCGGCATATTCTTTTGCAAAATCACCCAGTTCACCGATAGGAGAGTATTTCTTAAGAATCACTTCTCCGTCGCGGTCTACAAAGATTTCGAGAGGATCCCCTTCCCGAATCCGCAGCGTACGGCGAATCTCCTTGGGGATGACGACCCTGCCAAGATCGTCTATACGACGAACGATTCCAGTTGCTTTCATAATTCTAGATGCCTCGCTTTCCTGAGAGTTAGATACAGACTGGACTCTAATTTATGCCAATGGAGGGAATTGAACTAATCTTAGTATTCTTCGATTCCCAAGTGGTTATGCATGATACCTGGCGCTTGATCCTTGCGGTCATCGGTTCATTATGTAAGAATGTCCGCCGCTGTTTACATTATGTCCAAAAAAATGAAAACAAAACAGGGCATCCATACGGGTGCCCTGGTAAATCTTACTTGCCGTTTTCCGTCTTTGGAGCATCGGATTGAGGAGCGTCCGGTTGCGGAGCTTGCGTACCCGGCGTTTCTGCGGGCTTAGACTCTTCCGGCTTAGGCAGATTGTTCGTCTCAATAAGCCCAGGAAGCTCTTTCTCCATAAATTCATGCACCTTGTTTTGCGCCGCTTCAGAGCGTAAGTCCGGCTTTACTTCATCAAACGTTTTGGTTTTGCGGGATTCAACCTTCATGATATGGTAACCGAATGTCGTTTCTACCGGATCGCTGATCTGGCCGATCGGAAGCTCGATAGCAGCCTGTTTGAATTCAGGCACCCATTGAGAAAGAGGCATATCCGTATAGGTCCCCCCCTTATCCTTGGAGCCCGGATCTTCCGAATATTCCTTGGCCAGCGCGGCAAAGTCGCCGCCCTGCGTCAGCTTGTCCTTTACTTCTTTCGCCCGCTTTAAGGCTTCTTCCTTCGTACGGGTCTCTTTCCCCGTCGCCGGATCATTAATGCCGATGAGAATATGGCTGACCGTAGCGATATCGTAGGTGTTCTTGTCCTGCGCCAGCTTCTGGTCATAAGCCGCTTTGAGATCCGCATCCGGAATCTTGCTCTCTTCCGATACGAAAACTTGAATGCTCTGATGCACGAATTCATCCAAGTCCTTTTCCGTAATGTTGTTATCCTTCAGCAGCTTTTCCATGCCGCCTTCCTGCATGCCCATAAAGCTTTTAAGCTGTTCAAGCTGCTGCTGCGACTGCTTGTCGGCTTCCGCTTTCGCTTTGTCGTCCGCACGGGACGCCAGAATCTTGAACGCAACCAATTGATTCATCATGTCATGCTGAAACGCCGGCTCATCTTTATACTGCGCATACTGCTGGTTAAAAAGCAAATTGACGTTCATAAATGTTTCAAATTCCCCGCGTGTCACCTGGCCGCCGTCTTTGTACGTGACAAGCACTTCATCAGGATTGCCTTCCGGCGCCGCGGTGGAGCCGCCCTCGTCTTTCTTTCCGCATCCTGCCGTTACACCAATAATCAATATGAGTGCGAAAAGAGCCAAAAGCCCTTTTTGCAACGGGTTCCCTTTATTTTGCCACATTCTGCAGCTCTCCCTTCGATTTCAAAACACGCTTGTATTGTACCAGAAACCTTTCCAGCAAATCGATGGATTCTTCTGGTTTTAACCCTTTGCCCTTCAGCTCGATAATGATTTGCTGCCCGCCGATCAGTTTGATCCGATTCTCGAATTCGCCTGACAATTGGTGCAGCTTCTGCCCGTCCAAATTGTCGTTTTGTCCAGGGTGAATCCGAAGCTCGTAATCCAAACCTTTCTGCGAGATCGTTTCGATCCCATACATCGCGCCGTAGACCTTCAGGCGGGCCGCCTTGAGCAGATTGACCACCGCCTGCGGCAAATCGCCGAACCGGTCCACGAGTTCATCCTCCAGCTCCATCGCTTCATCCAAGGTTTGCACAGCCGCCACTTTTTTGTAAATTTCAATTTTCTGCACGCTGTCATAAATGTAATCGCCGGGAATATAGGCATCCAACTGAATATCAAGCTGCGTTGACCAAACCTTTTCTTCGGGCGTCGTTTCGCCGCCCATTTCCTTCTTCCGCTTATTAATTTCTTCTCCTAGCATCTGGGAATACAGGTCGAATCCAACCGATGCGATAAAGCCGTGCTGTTCGGCACCGAGCAAATTACCGGCGCCGCGAATGGAAAGATCTCTCATGGCAATTTTAAACCCGGAACCCAGCTCCGTAAACTCCTTGATGGCTTGAAGACGTTTTTCCGCCACCTCCGTCAGCACTTTGTCCCGCTGATAAGTAAAATAGGCGTAGGCGATCCGGTTGGAACGTCCGACCCGACCGCGCAGCTGGTACAGCTGCGAAAGCCCCATCTTATCGGCATCATGGACAATGAGCGTGTTCACGTTTGGAATGTCGACTCCGGTTTCAATGATGCTCGTGCTGACAAGAACGTCATATTCTCCGTCAAGAAAATCCAGGATGGTCTTCTCCAGCTCCTGCTCCGACATTTGGCCGTGAGCTACGGTCACCCGCGCATCGGGAACGAGCATCGAGATTTGTTCAGCCATTTGGGTAATTCCCTGTACACGGTTGTACAAATAGTATACCTGGCCTTCACGGGCAAGCTCCCGCTCGATCGCCTCACGTACCAAAGAAGCGCTGTACTCTACGACGTAGGTCTGTACCGGGAAACGGTTCTCCGGGGGCGTCTCAATGACCGACAAGTCCCTTACCCCAAGCATCGACATATGGAGCGTGCGCGGGATCGGCGTCGCTGTCAAGGTCAGCACGTCCACGTTCGTTTTGAGCCGCTTCAGCTTTTCCTTGTGCGAAACACCGAAGCGCTGCTCCTCGTCGACGATAAGCAGCCCCAAATCTTTAAATTGGATATCCTTGGACAGCAGCCTGTGGGTGCCGATCACGATGTCCACGGTACCGTTCTTTATGCCCTTCATCGTCTCCGTTTGTTCCTTCTTGGAACGGAATCGGCTCAATACGTGAATGTTAAACGGATAACCCGAGAAGCGTTCCCTGAACGTCTCGTAATGCTGCTGGGCCAGAATGGTCGTCGGTACCAGAACCGCCACTTGCTTCCCGTCGATCGCCGCTTTGAACGCTGCGCGGATCGCCACCTCCGTCTTGCCGTAGCCGACGTCGCCGCACAGCAGCCGATCCATCGGCCGGGGCTTCTCCATATCCCTCTTGATCTCCTCAATGGCACGGAGCTGGTCTGCTGTTTCCTCGTACGGGAACATCCCTTCGAACTCCTGCTGATAGGCGCTGTCTTTGGAGAATGCGTATCCGGGAGTCGCCTGGCGTTCGGCATAAAGCTTGATCAGATCGTCCGCAATATCCTGCACGGATGCCCTTGCCTTGCTCTTGACCCGGTTCCAGTCGGTCCCGCCCAGCTTATACACTTTCGGCTCTTTGCCTTCCTCGGCGCCTACGTACTTCTGGACATGGTCGATTTGATCAATCGGTACCGACAGCTTGTCGCCGCCGGCATACATAATGTGCAGATAATCTTTATGAATCCCGCCAACCTCAAGCGTTCCGATGCCTACGAATTTCCCGATCCCGTGGTTGACATGGACGACATAATCCCCAACCTTAAGCTCCTGGTAGCTTTTGATGCGTTCGGCGTTCTCAATCTTTTTGTCTACCTTGCGGGCCTTGCGCTGCTTTTGGGTGAACATTTCGGCTTCGGTAATGACGACAAGATGAATGCTGGGCAGCTCAAAACCGGTCTGCAGGCTGCCGTCCACAATCTGCGGCTCTTCAATGTGATAATCGGCCAGCACCCGCTTGATTCGCTCAATCCGTTCAGCCCCGCTGGCCACCATCATCACCTGGGCGCCGGATTTTTTCCAGCGTTCCATTTCGCTTTTGAGCAGATTCATCTGGCCGTGGAAGTTTTGCATCAACCGGCACATGAAATTGACGATATTCTGCGGCGTCACCTGCTGTACCTGACGTAGGAACAGCGACATGTACAGCGTTGGATAAGCTTTGCGAAGAAGCAGCGTCTCATAAGGCTTGGACAAGGCCAGCGCCGGGATGCATTCGCCGTCCTGCAGCGACGAGGTCGTCCATTCGGCCTCATCCTTCTCAAGCTGCTTTGCCGTCTCCAGCAGCCTCGAGGGTTCGTCTACAATGATAATCGAATCCTTCGGCATGTAATCCAGCAGCGTTTGCCGTTCCGGAAACAGGAGGGAGACATATTTGAATATCCCTTGAAAGTGCTGTCCTTCCCGAAGCAGCTCGATTTCGTGTCCCATGCCTTCAAGCAGCTTGTCTTTGGCGGCCCGGTCCGTCATTTTGCCGATCTGCTCCTGAAGCAGCTCGTAGGCATGCTGCGCCGCCGATTGTAACCGGTTACGATCGGCCACGATCTCGCGGCAGGGCAGAATGGTCAGTTCGTTCACTTTATCGATGGACCTCTGGTCTCCCGCATCGAACGAACGAATGGAGTCGACTTCAATATCGAACAGCTCGATCCGATACGGATGAGGCGATGTGAGGGGATACAAATCGAGAATTCCCCCGCGAACGCTCATCTCTCCCTTGTTTTCAACCCGCTCCACCCGTTCATATCCCAGCTCGACCATGCGGCTTACCAGCTGGTCCAGCTCCACGGTCTGCCCCACTTCAATGCGGAACTGAGCCTGAACGATGGAATCCCGGCTTGGAAGCAGCCTACGCATCCCCGCATAAGGCACTACGACGATGCCGCGGAAATCTCCAGCCAGACGGGACAGCGCATCCACTCGCTGTGCCAGCATCTCGGGGCTCGCGATTGCCGCCTCAGCGGCAAGCAACTCCTGGGCAGGGAACAAAAGCACCCGGTCCCCAGGCAGCAGTTCGGCTAAATCCTCGTACATTTTTTGTGCAGAAAACATATTGTGCGTCACGACAAATAAAGGCCGCTCCAGCTCCTCATAAAGCGAAGCGAGCATAACCTGACGCGAGGAACCAGTTAATCCGGCGATTAACTGCTCCCTCATCCCCGTGCGAATGCCGGCAACCACGGATTGAAAATCAAGATCCGCGGCGAACGCCCGAATTAAAGCCTGCAAAACAGGACACCCCTCTCAACCGCGTAACACTAAAAAGCCTATAGCGCACTCGCTTTAGGCCCGATTCATGTACATCATGCCGGACAGCCGGACGCGAATAGCCCCTACTGCAGAGGATTCGCGAGGAGCGAGAGCTCCGGATTGGCCTCCAGCGCTTCTTTGCAATAATCGCAAACCACCTTGACGGTGACATCCCCATTTGGGTTATACGATATTATATCTCTCCGCTCTTCAGGGGTCAAGAAATGAAAGCCCAACTGATACTCGCTCACTTCTTCCTGACGAATCTCCCCGATGGATGTTTGGCAATGACGGCATATGTATTTCACGGTCATGCGGCCTTCCTCCTCTCCGCTTTGCCGGGCAAAGCGCTTCTCTACGGACAACGGTCACCGGTACAATCGGCAATCCGCTGACATCATACTTAGTATGACCAAGAATGGAGGATTTTAGCCTGGGGTCGCTGGAGCTTGAATGCTTAACAACCTAACCGTTAAATTTCGCCATCGTCTTCTCGAATGTGTGCTCCAATACATATTCCATAGCCTCGCAGGTTCTATCCAGCACCTGAGGCATGCTTTGCCATTCTTCTTTGCTAAAAGGACTTAATACGTAATCGGCAATATCCCGGCCGGGTGCCGGACGCGAAATGCCCATTCGGATTCGATTGAATTTCTGGGAGCCCAGATGCTGTATGATGGATTTGATTCCGTTGTGGCCCCCTGCACTGCCCTGATACCTCAAACGGATACTCCCGTACGGCGTATCCAAATCGTCATATACCACAATCAGGTCGTCCGGGGACGCCTTGTAGAAATCCATAAATGCCCGCACGGACTCTCCCGACAGATTCATATACGTCTGCGGTTTAAGGAGAACGACCTTCTCCCCGGCCACCATTCCTTCTCCCATCAGGCCCTTGCATTTGTTCTGCGAGATTTGGATTCCGTGCTTGTCGGCGAATCGGTCCAGCGCCATAAAGCCGATGTTGTGCCGCGTCATTTCGTATTGCCGCCCCGGATTGCCGAGGCCTACGAACCATTTCAAGCCAACTGCTCCTTTCAAAACCATCCATGTAACTCCTACGAGTTAATCATACCCGAAAAAGCGCCCCAAGCCAACTTTCACATGACCCCGTTCATCAACCTTTTCCCCGAATCGGTAGAAGCTCCTGTCATTCGAGCATAATGGAAAAGCGTGTCGATCGACTCGCCCATCAACACGCTTCCTCTAAAAAACATACGGACCGTACGTCCGAACGTTCAACATTATACCGTTTTGTCGGCTTCCTCTTCTTCTTTCTCGAAAGCTCCCTCGACCTTGGCTGCAGGCTCGTCGGCGGCCGGCTCCTCCTCGGCTTCCTTCTGAGGCAGAAGAATCGTTGCAAGCACATCGTTCTCATCGGCTTTTACTTCGACGTCGGCAGGCAGTTTTAACTGGGACACGAGGATATTCTCGCCAACGTCCAAACCGGATATATCTACTTCTACTTCACTCGGGATATGCTGCGGCAAGCAGCGGATCTCAATCTCATGATGCTGGATTTGCAGAATACCGCCGGCCTTGACGCCAACGGGGTCTCCGATAAATTCAAGGCGGACCGTCGTGGTGACGGGCTCGTCCATATTGATTTGATGGAAATCGACATGCAGCGGCTGACGGGTGAACACATCGCGCTGCACTTCATTGATCATCACCGGCTGTTTGCCGAATCCCGGAACATCCATCTCGATAATGCCGTTCGGATTCGTTTTCAACAGGGTAAACAGTTCTTTTTGATCGATGGCGATTGGCGTTTGCGTCACTTTTTTTCCGTAAACGATACCGGGTACTTTTCCTTGCGCACGCAGCCGGTTGAGATCACCCTTCGTTCGGCCTGTACGAGCTTCCGCTTTCAATGTTGCTGCCATAGTTAAACCTCCTTCAATCTGGGCAAACCCAAGCTTCTACTAATTTACCCATTTGAAGGAGGTTCGAAACATAGAAAGGGAAATACGTCCTGCCGATGAAGTTCGATTACGGACGGTTCTTCTTCAGCTGCTCTTTCTTGGCCGCAAATTTGGCGTGAAGCTTCTCGGCGTAACCCGGCTTGTTTACCTGCCGCTCTCTGGCAATGGCAAGATCCCCCGCTTCGACATCATCGGTGATGGTCGAGCCTGCAACGACGTAAGCGCCTTTGCCGATTTTGACCGGAGCCACAAGATTGACGTTGCTGCCGATAAAGGCGTCGTCCTCCACCTCGGTCAGCTGTTTGTTATAGCCGTCATAGTTTACGGTAATCGCGCCGCAGCCAAAGTTCACATTCCGTCCAATCACCGCGTCCCCGACGTAACTCAAATGAGATACCTTGACTCCGTCAGCCAGTCTGGCATTCTTAATCTCAACAAAGTCCCCGATTTTCACGTCTTCGCCCAAATTCGAACCCGGTCGTAAGTAAGCGTAAGGCCCGACGGTCGTTCCGGCGCCGATCACCGCTTCCTGCAGCACCGAATGCTTGACCGTGATGCCGTTGGCGAGGGTGCTGTCTGTGATATCGGCCTGAGGCCCAATGACACAGTCCTCCCCGATCACTGTTTTGCCCCTAAGGATCGTACCCGGTAAAATGACGGTGTCCGCACCGATTTGCACATCCGCTTCGATATACGTATTCGAAGGGTCAATGATCGTAACCCCTCCGAGCATATGGCGCCGGTTAATGATCTGACGCATGTCCGCTTCCGCCTGCGACAGAGCCAGCCGATCGTTGACACCGATGGACTCCCGGATATCCTTCATCACGCAGCCTTCGATTTTTTCACCACGACTGACCAGAATACTGATCACATCGGTGAGATAGTATTCATTCTGGGCATTGTCATTCTTAACTGAGGCGAGAGCGTCGAACAGTTTCCGGTTATCGAAGCAATAGGTGCCTGTGTTGATTTCCTGAACCCTGCGCTGCTCGTCATTGCAATCCTTCTCTTCGACAATTCCGCTGACATGCCCCTGTGCATCCCGAATGATTCGGCCGTATCCGCGAGGCTCGTCGATCACCGCTGTCAAAATGGTAGCGGCCGTCCCCTTCTCCTGATGAGTCCGAATCATGTCCTGCAGCGTTTCTGCAGAAACCAGCGGCGTATCTCCACAGATGACGATGGTGATCCCGTCTTCGCCCTCAAGCAGCGGTTTGGCCTGCAGGACGGCGTGACCTGTTCCGAGCTGCTTCTCTTGCAATGCATATTCCACGCGATTCCCCAAATACGCTTGAACCGCTTCGGCGCCGTGGCCTACGACGACTACCGTACGCGAAGTATTTATATGTTCCAGTGTGGTGACCACATGACCGACCATAGGCTTTCCGCACACCGGGTGCAGCACTTTATATAGCTTTGATTTCATCCTCTTGCCCTGCCCTGCGGCGAGCACGACTCCCATGATGTTCAAGCTTTCCATCCCCTTCGTTCAAGTTAATCATTCTATGTTAGTATACGGGTCGGGGTCTTCAAAATGCAATCTCCGTACACCCGTTTCATGAGGAAAAAGAAAAAAGAGCCCACAGGCTCTTTAAGAACATCGGTTTATGCCCCTTCTTCAATTACTTCTTCATCCGCTGCGGCCCGTTCATATTCTGTCAGTACCGCCGATTGAATCTTCTCACGAGTGGAAGAGGAAATCGGATGCGCGATATCCCTGAATTCCCCATCCGGCGTCCTCTTGCTCGGCATAGCTACGAACATGCCGTTGTTACCGTCAATCACACGAATGTCATGAACTACAAATTCGTTATCGATGGTAATGGAAGCAATGGCTTTCATTCTGCCCTCGGAGTTTACCCGACGAAGTCTGACGTCAGTTATTTGCACCTCTAGTTCACCACCTTTTTCCATCTTGTTGACTTGAGGTATAAATTCCACATTTTAGGGCAAATTCCTGCTTTCCATTCAAAATTTTTCCGCTTTTTTATAAATAATTTGTCTTTTTAAAATTATTCGACATTTAACGCTGCAATAAGCTCGATTTCGACAAAAACATCCTTCGGAAGCCGCGCCACTTCTACCGTCGAGCGAGCCGGCTTATGGTCTCCGAAATACGAAGCGTAGATTTCATTGATCTGGGCAAATTGATTCATATCTTTGATGAAAACGGTTGCCTTAACGACATCCCGGAAAGTCGCTCCGGCTGCCGCAAGCACTGCGCTTAAATTGCGGAATACTTGATGGGTCTGCTCTTCTACGCCTCCGGGCACCAATTGGCCGTCCGATCCGAGCGGAATCTGGCCTGATGTAAATAGAAGCGATCCGACCCGAACCGCTTGCGAGTAAGGACCGATAGCGGCTGGCGCCTGGTCTGTTGAAATGATACTTATGTTCGTCATTGATTGATCACTCCTCATCAAAGGTATCGCCTTCACGAAAATAGTTGCCCGGCTCGACTGTGATTTGTTTTGTCTTCGGATCTACCGCGGACAGCTTGGCCAAAGAAACGTAATCTTCCACCAGATGCTCCTCCACTTCACCCGACTCTACAAAAACGCCCACGCCCTTCACCGTAGCTTTAAACTCCTGCAGCAGATCCATCATACCGTGAATCGTACCGCCGACCCTCATGAAGTCATCGATTATTAATACTTTGGATTCTTCCTTGAGCGCTCGCCGCGATAAGGACATCGTTTGAATCCGCTTGTTCGACCCCGAAACATAGTTGATGCTTACGGCTGAACCCTCGGTTACTTTATTGTCCCGGCGTACGATGACGACCGGCAAATTTAAATATGTGGCCGTCGAGTAGGCCAATGGAATACCCTTGGTTTCCACAGTCATGACCACGTCGATGTCTTTGCCCGCAAAAACGGATGCGAACATTTTGCCCACTTCGTTCAAGACCATCGGCTGTCCCATGATGTCGGACATGTATAAATATCCGCCTGGCAGTATTCTCTCCGGCTGCTCAAGCTGTCTGCACAGCTGGTTGATAAACTGCAGGGAATGGTCTCTTGATACTTTCGGGATGAACTTGACACCCCCTGCCGCGCCTGCAAGCGTCTGCAGTTCCCCAAGACCTTCTTCTTCAAACACTTCCTTAATGATGGCCAAGTCTTCGCTAATAGAAGATTTGGCGGAGTTGTAGCGGTCAGCGAAAGTCGTCAAAGGAATCAACGTATGGGGGCGAATTAGCAAGTATTGGGTCATTTCCACCAATCTTGCGCTTCTTTTCATTTTTTTCACTGGTGCACCCCCTAATTTACGACGCATGTTATAATAAAATCCGAATAATATAATGAAAATATAACATTTTTATACGTATTTATACAAGCACATCGCGAAAAATATAATGACACCAAAGTGACATTATCATCTTGTTCAAGTCAGCAGTCTTACAGCATAAACATCTTTGCAAAAGCCTCTTAGCCCGTTATAAATGCGAGGAACCTTGGCTTCTTTCGAAACCAGTCCAAAAACGGTAGGACCGCTCCCCGACATCAATACGCCGTCAGCCCCCAGCTTAGCCATCACTTCTTTCAGCTGCCGCACCTCCGGGTAAAGCTCCAGCGTAATTTCCTCCAGCACATTGCCGAGCTCCCCGCACAGCTGTTCGAACCGCTTCTCCCGGATCGCCTCAAGCACTCCCGCAGTGGAAGGATGCTTCCGGATGGCGCCGACCTGCAGCTTGCCGTATATTTCCGATGTAGACACGTTGATCGGGGGCTTAGCCAGAATAACCCAACACTGCGGGGGTGATTCGATCGGCTCCAGCTTTTCACCGCGTCCCCGTGCAATCGCTGTTCCTCCGGTTACACAGAATGGCACATCCGAACCGAGCTCTTCCCCGAGCTTCTGCAGTTCTTTCATCCCTATGCCAAGCCTCCACAACCGATTCAGCCCACGCAAGGTAGCCGCGGCATCGCTGCTCCCGCCGGCAAGTCCCGCAGCTACCGGGATTTTCTTATCCAAATGAATATAAACTCCTTGCTTAACGTCATATCGCTCTTTGATCAGACGAGCGGCTTGAAAAGCGAGATTTTTTTCATCCAGCGGTATGTACCCGGCTTGACTCGATATGATGATCGTGTCGCGCGGCAGCTCCTGCATTTCGATCCGGTCCGCCAGATCGACCATGGTCATAACCATCTCCACTTCATGATAGCCATCTTCACGCTTATATAATACATCCAGGGACAAATTGATTTTTGCCGGGGCTTTCTCGAATACCTTCATAGGACACCTTCTTTACAACTGTCTGTCTATACGGGCTTACCGTTCTTCTCCTAATACTATACCAAAAACGGCACAAAAAAAAGCTAAAGCGGCCTCTTGGCTGCTCTAGCTTTCTTTAATGGTGCAATTACGGCCTGGAGTACGGGGAATACACCGGCGTCTGTACAGTTGGCTGCACGCCGCCGTACCTTGGCGCTAGGGATTCCTGAGACGGCGACGCTATCGCCCCCTGCGCGGGAATCGTACCTTGTCCGGGAGCCATCCCGACGTTTCCAACCGGGATCGGGTTCTGCTTCTGCAACGTTCCCTCCGCAATTTGGATCGCCCGCTTTACCATATTGCCCGCATCCTTCGTTCTTATGCCGCCCCAGCCTTCTCGCTGTACGGTTTCGTAGAAGCCGAGATCTTTGGCAAGTTCATATTTGAAAGCATCGGACATAACCCCTCTGCGATTTCTGCGCCCCATAACCTTACCTCCTTCGCTGTTGATTTGAAGTTAGTAAAAGCTAGTATGCGCCGATACCAGGAAATCATGCAACTTTATCGACGGCAGCACCGTCTTATGAAGTACACAAGCAAAAACGGCTGACTGCTCGAGCAAGCCAACCGTTTATGTATTATTGTTGTATTGTAATCCGCACTTCTCCGTCATCGCCTTGCACTGTCACTTCAACCGATTCCGTCAAAATGTCTGCGTAGCTGTAAGAAACGCGCTTGAAGGTCTGGTGTTCCTGATCCAGCTTCACAATAAATACGGAAGGATAGGTTTCCTCCAATACACCGGATCTTTCGATGGTCTTGCGGCGACCGCCATTTGCTTTTAACATGATCTTTTGTCCGACATGAGGTTCCAAACTGCGTTTGATATCCAACAGCGTATTTTTAGCCATTGATCACTACCACCTCTTTCCTATTTAATTATAACGCAACAAAGGTAGTATGTCAATTTAAGCCGAATATTATATCAGCCATACAAACGTGTTGTCAATGACTTTTTTTCCTTGATTTCTGCAGAAAAACATAAATCATCTTTACTTTCATTCACACAATTGTCAAAAATTATTCTGGATGGATGGGGGAATTGAAAAAGAAAAAAAGCACCTTTCGGCGCTTAAGTCTGATTTGCGTGTTGAATTTTGGGCACGCCCCGGCGATAGCTGCCTCGTGATTCTATGCCGCCGAGCCCCTCCAAACCACTGTGTGTGAGCCCGATGACATCTACGATATTCACCGTATCGCGAATGGGCGTAAAAGCCACTTTAGCCGCGATGCACAACGGGTCAAGAGCATGAATCAGCACACGGGCGGGGGAACTGGCATAATTGGCTCCGGCTTGCAGCAGCGCTTCAAAATGGGATTGGCACGCACCGGCGATAATCGTCAATGCGTCACGGTTTTTTTCATATTTCCTTGCTGCCTGCACCGCATTCACGAAATTATGCGAATTTTTGTAACTGCTAAGCGAGGTAATGTCCCCTCTACTCCGGTGCTTCAGAAGGCCGTCATGTCCGGTCACCACTACAATATCGGGCTGGATTTGGGGCAGCAGGCGGTAGAGCGCATCGGCCATATGGGCTTCCGTCACATAGAATCCTTCGGCCGGTACCCGGAGCTCTCCATATAAGACCATGCATTTGCGCAGATACACTGGATCGCCATCCAGATGCAGCACTTTACCCGGCACGTCAAAATAAGTCGGACGTGATTTGGGCGCCGCACCCGGAGCTGTGCTGCTATCCGCCGCGTTCGGGCTTGCTTGAGATTGCGATGCATTCGTGCGCCTCATGGCATCCAACCATTTCGGACGGATCAAACCCAAATATTGAAAAGGATCGAGCTGAGGCATGGGTTCCAAATCCGGAAGCGGAGCATCGGCCAAAAGCCGCAGCTCTACTCCGCGGAGCACCGCCTGCTGCTGCCTGATTTCTTGGATTTTGAAAACTATGTCACCGCCATACGACTTACGAGTGACGAGGTCTCCCTGTTTCATGGCTGCATCGCCTCCTCGTCTATCGTATGGCGAATATAGGCAAATGGTGCAGGTGAATTGCCTATAACCCCTATGGAGGAGTTAACGGGAACTTAACGCTCTGGCAAGATTCCGGCTCAGTACAGCATATTCTTCCATAGACAATGTTTCCCCGCGGCGGGAGGGATCGATGCCTGATTGTTGCAGGATGACTTCCAGCTCGCTTTTCGTTTCTTTGGTGAAATATTTCGCCGCTAGATTGTTATATATCGTTTTGCGCCGCTGCACGAAGCTGGCTTGGACCACGTCAAAGAAAAAGGCCTCGTCTTCCACATCCACAGGAGGCGTCTGTCTTACTTTCAACCGAATGACCGCCGAATCCACATTCGGCTGAGGGATAAACACGGTGCGCGGGACGATCGTTACGACTTCGGGGATACAATAATACTGTACCGCAATACTGAGACTGCCGTAATCTTTACCTCCCGGCTTCGCAGCCATCCGGTCGGCCACTTCCTTCTGAATCATGACGACGATATTCTCCAGAGGCAGCTTTTCTTCGAGCAGCTTCATAATAATGGGAGTGGTCACATAGTAAGGGAGGTTGGCGACAACGCTAACTTGCGAGACGCCCTGAAAATGCTGCTCGAACAGCTCCTTCAGATCAACCTTAAGCACATCGCCGTGGACAACGGTCGTATGAGGATAAGGGGATAATGTCTCCTCAAGCATCGGCAGCAGTCTTTGGTCGATCTCAATGGCCACGACCCGTCCTGCCGCCTTGCCCAGCTGCTGCGTTAGGGCTCCGATCCCGGGACCGATTTCCAGCGCCCCTTTTTGAGGGGTCAAGTCGGCTGCAGAAACGATTTTATGCAATATATTGTAATCAATAAGAAAGTTTTGACCTAAGCTTTTCTTCAAGGTAAAGCCGAACTTCTGCATCAGCTCTTTGGTTTTTTTCGGCGAGGCGATGTCCTCCACAGACGCTTGTCCCGCATCCGCCGTATCTGTAAAGCGATTGGTACTCATAACGCTGCACCCTCTTCTTCATCCAAATGCCGCCGCGCCGCCTCGAATTCTTCTTTTGTAATTTGAAACATGCGGCAGCGATGATAAAACTGTTTTCCGTTACAATAACCGATACCAAGCCGCTTGCCCATCTCAAGCCTTCTGGCGGCAGCCGCCGGGTGAACGATCAGACCGGCCTCCAGCAGATCGTTCCAGCCGATTTCCGTACCTTGGGCCATATAATCCGTGCGTACATTCACAAGCGCGGAACGAATCGCTTCCACCGATGCGTTCTCCACCCCAATGTCGCCGCGGCTGGTGGCCGCCTCCTGCGTCAGGAACGCATGCTTGCAGCCGGGGACTTCCTTGGCGATGATTTTACGTATCCTCTCCCCTGCATGATCAGGGTCCGTGAAAATGATTACGCCTCTGCGTTCCTGCGCCAACCGGATACGCTCCAGCACCTCTTTATTGATTGCGGAACCGCCGGTTTCGATCGTTTCCGCTTCGACGGCCCGTTTAATCGCAACCGTATCGTCTTTGCCTTCAACAACAATAATCTCTTTAATCATGGAATTCGTCCGTACCTACTTTCGCAGCAAGAGAAAAGAAGAGGGACGTTAGCCGTACCTCTTCTTCATCTGTTCTATATATGATGAGTCTGCCCTAATTGCCCATCCTTAATCAGCCGACGGCTTCTTTGGACCGATGATATATACGGTTGCGCCATGTTTTGTTCCGAAGCGCAAAGCATAATCATGGCTGTCGAAATAAACGTCGATTTTATTTCCTTTGACTGCGCTGCCGGTGTCTTCCGCTCTGCGGAAGCCCAGACCTTCAATATAAACCCACCAGCCTATCGGAATGACCTTTGGATCGACTGCAATCGTGCGACCTTCCGTTACTCTCGTACCTGATGCCGTGATTCCATACTGCGGATGATCCGGATCCTTGCCTGTCGAGGCCGGTCCCGCGCTATACGCAGTGAGCTTCACGTTATTGATGACCTGTTTAACGTCGAACTTCACGCCGTTTCTGGTCACCTGTTCCAAGGTTGGCGAAGACGAAGAGAGTGTTACTACGGGATTCTTCGTTCCCACCGCAATAATTTTTTGCACACTTTGGGTTTGAATCTTTTCGTCAACGATTTGTTCGGATACGAGCACACCGTCTTCATAGACTTTTTCTTTCTTCTTGAGCAGAACGCCCTCTTGTCCTTCTTGAATAACCTGTTCTTTGCCTCTGATCAGCTTCGGCTCCGTCTTTTTTACCGTTTCGAAAGCGATCGGTTCTTTGATTTCCTCAACATTTTTCTTGACACGGACGATCTTGACTTCACTATTTTCGTTTATTGCCGCATTCAAAGCGGGAGTCACTTTATCAAGTTCACTGAGCTTGATCTTCTGATCGTCAAATAGCTGTTTGACCGTCTTTCCTGTCGTATATACGGTCTTGGTTTGCCCACCGTCTGTCAATTGTACCGGTTTGGCTTTCTCGATAATAATTCGATCTCCCGATTCCACCGAATCATCCAGAGAATGCGACACACGGTCGTGTTCACCGACAGAGATGCCTTGCTCATCCAGTATATGCTGCAGAACTGATTCTCTAGTTTGGAAAGTTTGCTCTTTTCCGTCTACAACAACCGATACGCTTTTGATTGACGTACCGTAATACATGATTAAAAACATGAAAGTCATAGCGAATAATATGAGTGCAATGATCGATATCATACGCAAGTTTTCATGCTTCCATCGCAATGCGAAGGACAAGCTGGATGATCGTCTTTCATGGGTTTGTTCAGGTGTCACAACGCCCACTTGTTCGGTCCTCCTTAAAGCCCCGCCATCCGAGTGTTATGCATGATTAGATCTGACGCGACTATGGTAAAGTATATTCTTCTCCAATTACCAACGTTTGCTTCAACGGCTATCAGAACCGTACTTGCCTAAGGCCACCTCCTGGAATCTTATTTTTTATGAACCGGCTTGGATCGTTATCCCAATGACGGGGGAATACAAAAAAAGTCAGCGGAGAAGAGGAACCTTCCCGTGACTTTTCTCATTTTCCTCAAAATGAAAAGTTAAGCCGACGACAATCGTTACCTCTCTCTTAACGCTTACGAGGTTAGCTGACGGATTCGGACTTGAGAGTCGCCCTACTCGGAAGCAGCTGCCTGCCCCAAGATTCACCCCTATAAACACCACGTTCATCAACAGCGTAGCGCTGTGACATCCGCGATGCGGTTCCCCCGTTCCCTTACGGAACTCAGCGATGTTGGAATTTTGGCAATCGTATGAAGTTAATATTGAGTGTACGATGTGAAGGCTGGAATTGTAAAGTATACAAACTTTGAAAAAAATCTCGGATTTTACTCAATTATCATTGTTTTTTATTAATTTTTAAACCAAAACCATCTTTTTCTCCATTGGTCACAGTTTTTTATTTTGTTTTCTTCGATTATCTTGTTTTGTATAAAAAAGTTCTTTTGTGTGAAAATTCACTTTATACCGAAAATGGATATGGCATTCCTCGAGGTAATCCCGGCCAATTCTTCCAGTGAAATGCCCTTGATTTGGGCCGCCGTCTCAGCTACAAGACGAACGTAAGACGATTCATTCCGCTTGCCCCGATACGGATGAGGGGCAAGGTAAGGCGCGTCCGTTTCAATAAGCAGCCGATCGAGAGGAACTTTTTCCAGCACCTCCTTGGGCTGTTTTGCATTCTTAAACGTGACCGGTCCTCCAAACGAGATATAGAAATTCATGTCAAGGCACATTTTGGCTGTTTCCCAGCTCCCGGAGTAACAATGCATCACACCGCCAACCTCCGCCGCCTTTTCTTCGCGCAAAATTTGCACAACATCGTGATGC
Organism: Paenibacillus sp. JMULE4; assembly: GCF_013337105.1. Lineage (NCBI taxonomy): Bacteria > Bacillati > Bacillota > Bacilli > Caryophanales > Paenibacillaceae > Paenibacillus > Paenibacillus sp. JMULE4. Next base: position 131,992 of record NZ_SGWF01000017.1, on the reverse strand, counting down.
GCATCCCGGTTATGGATGACAATCGGCATGCCGAGCTTACGTGCGAGCCGGATTTGCTCACGAAACACACGGGCTTGTACATCCTTTGGAGACGTATCCCAATAGTAATCCAGCCCGATTTCTCCTATGGCTACCACCTTCTCATGGCGGCAAAGCGATTCGATCCATTCCAAATCGTCCGGGGTCATATCCTTTGCGTCTGTCGGATGCCAACCCACGGTCGAATAGATAAAGTCATACTGTTCTGCCAAAGCGATGGAGCTGGGAATGGTTTCCCTGTTAAATCCGACATTGATCATGTGACTAATTCCGTTCTCTCTTGCCCTTTGAATCACTTCGTGTCGATCTTCATCGAATGCCTGTACGTTTAGATGCACATGCGTGTCGATCAGCATATGAACATACCCCTTTCTTCGCCATTGCGACAATGTTCAGGACAGACCTAACAGGATGCGAACATCAGCGTCCAGTTCCTGCAGATGGTTCAACAGCAGCTCATGAGGGTAATACAAATGGTATTTCCCCATATGAATACCGCTGATCGAGCGGACAATCTCCGATTTGCAGGAGATCTCCGATAATGTGTTTTTGGAATCCAGCAGCAAGATAGGCAGCTTCTCATCCTGCTCTCCGGGACGGTACACATCATACGACAGATCCGACGGGAAATCAATTTTCAGGTAATAATCCGGATCGATTCCAAAGCTTTGCAGCAAGCTTCCCAGGCGTTCCATCAGTTGAGTGTCGATACGCTCGAGCGTTATATATTTGAACAAACGCCGCTGCAAAAACCGGGAGCACAGATCGGAAAGAATCGGGTCTTTCTCCAGGGACCACTGCATCAAGACGGTTTGCATGAACGCTTCGTCCAAGAAGTAATATTCGTCTACCGTCAACTGCTGCTGAAACAGCTTATGCAGCGGAGCAATCATAAACTGGAACCGGTATCCCTCCTCATAAAGCTTTTTGGCTCTTTGAAAAATACTGTGGAGCACCACTTCCGCGCTGCGGGTTACCGGATGAAAATAAACCTGCCAATACATTTGATATCGTGACATCAAATAATCTTCCACAGCATGCATGCCGCTCTCTTTGACTACAATATGTCCCTGGTACGGACGCATGACCCGAAGAATCCGATCTAAATCAAAGGTACCGTAATTCACCCCGGTAAAATAAGCGTCCCGAATCAAATAATCCATCCGGTCGGCGTCCAGCTGGCTGGATACAAGACTGACGACGATTTCTCTGTGATACGTTTTGGAGATGACGTCAGCCACTTGCCGTGGGAATGCCGGAGATACGCGCCGCAGCACTTGATTGACTTCCGTATCCCCCAGGACAATGCGGCACGACCATTCTTCATGGTGGCTGCCGAACGTCTTTTCAATGGAATGGGAGAACGGACCGTGTCCAACATCATGCAGCAAAGCCGCGCACAAGCACAGCAGTCGTTCCTCTTTGGGCCAATCCTCATACTGATTCCGTTCAAACTGGGATATAATCCTGCGTGTGACTTCATAAACACCAAGCGAATGAGAAAACCGGCTGTGTTCTGCACCGTGAAAGGTCAAAAAGCATGTGCCAAGCTGACGGATACGGCGCAGCCTTTGAAATTCTTTTGTATTGATCAGATCCCAAATCGTTTGGTCTTGCACATAAATATACTTATGTACCGGATCCTTGAACACCTTTTCTTCTTTCATCGGCGTGCTCATAGCTTTCCTCCTTGATCAATGAACTATTATTCGACAAACAAATCAGTATACTTGATAATTTTGTCGAATGATGTCGATTTCACTTTCCAATCCTTACTTTTTTTTCTATGTAAACGGTGAAATAAAGTAATGAAAAATCGTATTTTTTGTGACAATACACTTTGCAAAAATGTGTGATATCTCACATTTTACTCGATTTTTTCTTTAAGATATAACAAATACAGCGTCATATTCCATAAAATAACATGAAATTGACTCAATTTTTAGTTGACTATTTTTGGAATGGTTGGTATCATATTCGTAAAGAATTATGTCGAATCATGACGATTAATTTTCTTCCAAAATGCTTCTTACTTATACTTCTAGGAGAGGGGAATTTTTATTATGATGAAATCTACAGGTATCGTAAGAAAAGTTGATGAGCTGGGTCGTGTCGTTATTCCTATCGAACTTCGCAGAACGCTAGGCATTGGCGAAAAAGATGCTCTTGAAATTTACGTAGACGGAGAGCGCATTATGTTGAAGAAATATGAGCCGGCCTGTATCTTCTGCGGCAATGCTGAGAACGTCTCTTATTTCAAAGGGAAAATTGTCTGTCATGAATGTTTATCTGAAATGCCAATACCTGTGACAAAATAAAAAAAATAAGGTATAATGAAGATAGCAATTTTATCTAAGGTAATTCTAACCTTTTTCATATCTCCTCTATAACCCCGATTCGTGGTTTCCTCGAATTAGGGTTCTTTTTTTAATCAACCCCCTAAATCCTCCTTCCAAGGGGGACCCCATGGGCGGCTGCCCCTGGACCCCGCTCGGGGCCTTGATGGACGTTTGGGCGGGAGGAGCGCTAACGTTCGGAATCACCTCTTGGATGAGGTGATCGGGCACACGCTTGATTGCGGCGTTCTTCCGTTGGAGTGCATGTGCGGACTTTGGGTGTTTTTTGGAGCGACTGACCGCCGTGGGGACGCACCCGAGGCAAGCCTCGACAGCTCTTGTTCGGGCAAAGTGAGCTCGCTGCCAAGGCAGCATCGCAAGATCAAAGGCAAGGTCAACCACAACAACAAAACCCACAAACCAAAAAGCAAAACTAAAAATCAGTTGCCCTGGTGAAGCAGATTGTATAGCTCGCGCTTCGGGACGCCGCGGTCTTGGGCGGCGCGTCTCAGCGCTTCCTTATGGTCGAAGCCCTCAGCCTCGTACCGCGCTACATGCTCCTGCGGCGTCAAGCCAGTCCACCATGCGGCATCATCATCCGACTCAGCAGAGCTTTCGCCGTTGCTGCCGCGAATAACAAGGCAATACTCGCCTTGGGGCGGGTGCTCGTCCAAATGAGCCAAGCATTCCCGGATCGTACCTCGAACGGCTTCCTCATACTTTTTGGTTAGTTCCCGGATAAGACAAATTTCATGGTCCTCGCCAAGGATTTCCGACATGGCGGTTAACGTTTTTACCAGCCGATGAGGCGATTCATAGCAGAGTACCGTGCCCGGCTCACGCTTTAGCGCTTTAAGCTCCTTTTCCAGCGGCTTCTTGTCTCGCGGCAGAAAACCGACAAAGGTAAAGCGCTCAGTCGGTAACCCGGACATGATGAGCGCGGAGAGAGCCGCATTAGCACCGGGAACCGGGATAACGTCGATTTCAGCGTCAATCGCAAGCCTTACCAAATCTGCCCCGGGATCGCAAATGGCCGGAAGCCCTGCATCACTGACCAGCGCGATGGAATCGCCCGCCTGCATTAGCCGCACCAGCTCCGGTCCGCTCGCATGCTTATTGTGTTCGTGGTAGCTGACCATCCGCGTGGCAATGTCGAAATGCGTGAGCAGCTTACGGGTTTGCCGGGTATCTTCAGCGGCAATCCATTGAACTTCCCGCAGTACGCGAACCGCCCGGTACGTCATATCCTCCAGATTGCCGATCGGCGTCCCAACCAAATACAGTTTTCCGCGCTGCTCTCCAGCATCATGGTAACTCTTTTGAATGTTCAAGTTGATCTATTCCTTCTATTATATATGTTCTCTGTATAAGCAAGTTTATCTCGACGGCCATAGTACACTTCGAACAGTTCGTCGGTGTATTCCTTTTCGTTCTTGTACACAATCAGCGGCGGAAGCATGCGCACTTCCGGCTTGCCATCACGCAGCGCTTCGATCAGCACCATGTTGGCCTCCGCGTTTGCCCGCGGATGAACAAAACGTATGCGTTTGGGTTCCAACCGGTATTTTCGCATAGTGCAGCAAATATCAACCAACCGGCTTGGCCTATGCACCATCGCTACCCGACCGCCGCTGCGAACGAGCCGGCTGCTTACCCGCACGACATCATCCAGTGTGCAGTACACCTCGTGCCGGGCTGCGGCGACATGAGCATTCACATTCTGTTCCCCATTGGGAACGGGCAGATAAGGCGGATTCACGGTCACCAGATCAAATTGCCCATGGCCAAGCTGATCAGGGGCATCACGCAAATCACCATGGATCATCGTAATTTGTTTTTCCAATCCGTTGAGCAGCACATTCCGTTTCCCCATATCGGCCAGACGCTCTTGAATCTCCACCCCGATAATCGTTCCACGGGTTCGCGTCGTCAGCAGCAGCGGTATAACCCCATTGCCTGAACACAGATCGACAATGCTGCCCGTATGCGGAACAGAACAAAACCTCGCCAACAGAACTGCATCCATGGAGAAGCTGAATACTTCATCGCTTTGAATGATTTTCAGCTGTTGGGTTAATAAATCGTCGACCCTTTCATATTCATATACCGGTACTTGTTCCAACACAAAATTCCTCTTTCCTTCAAAAAAACCGTAGAGAAGTCCATCCTCCCTACGGTTCGCTTTTATTTATTCAAAAATGACATGCAAAACAGACAATCGCCTTCCGTTCGCAAATGCCCGTAATTCACGTTACAAATGTGGAATCCTTCATGATAGATGCGGGCCAGATTGTCATAGCCTTCACCGGTAGGCTCCTTGACTAAAACGGAGGCGGCCGCAGGATCCGTACTTGCGTCAGCGACTTTACCTACCGCCAGAAGAGCAGGAGTGATCGGCTCCGTCTCTTTCTTTAACAGCTTGCGCAGCTGCTGATTCTCAATGCTCAGCCGCTTGTTTTCCTCAAGCAGCTCAATAATTTGCCGCTTCAAAGATCCGAGCTCGGAATGCACAACACCCGTTTGCTCTTCCAACTGTTCGATTTGTACGAATATATCCCTTTTATTCACTCTTTCTTCACCCCAAGCCGCGGAAGCAGCGAATAGCTTAGAGCTGCTCCACCACATCATCCAAAGGAAGATCCATCACTTTTTGAGTTCAAAAATCTGTACTTTAGCCATACGTTCGGACACATTTAAGGAGATCAGCCTTCCGTTTCCGAACGATGTAATCACTTCACTGCCGACACGGGGCAGGTCGTCCTTGGCACTTTCATAATTATCATGCTCATATTTCAAGCAGCACATTAATCGTCCGCAAAGACCGGATATTTTCGTCGGGTTGAGCGATAAGTTTTGATCTTTAGCCATTTTGATCGACACCGGCTCAAAATCCCCCAAGAAAGAAGAGCAGCACAGGATGCGTCCGCATGGTCCGATGCCGCCCAGCATTTTGGCTTCGTCCCTGACACCGATCTGGCGAAGCTCGATGCGTGTCCGGAAAATCCCGGCCAAATCCTTCACCAGCTCTCGGAAATCAACTCGTCCTTCCGCCGTAAAATAAAAAATTATTTTGTTTCGGTCAAATGTATATTCAACATCCACCAGTTTCATACGAAGCTGATGATCCTTAATCTTTTCCTGGCAAATGGTAAATGCATTATTGGCCGCCTGCTTGTTATCCTCTACCAGCTTGGCATCCTGATGGTCAGCGATGCGGATAACCTTCTTCAGCGGAAGAACCACATCGGACTCTCCAACCGTCCTGCGACCGATCACAACCTTACCGTATTCAACACCGCGAGCCGTTTCTACGATCACGGCGCTATCTTGGTCGACCGGAAGATCACTTGGGTCAAAGTAATAAATTTTACCCGCTTTTTTGAAGCGAACACCTACTACGGAGAACAATCCTACACCCCCTTAAGCTTCATAAATATATTTTCCAGCGCCAGCTGGGGATTGGCATGAAACCGCAATCGTTTCTGCGTCTCTACCGCCTGCTCGAGACAGTAGATCCAATGCTCGATCGGGTAAGACAAAGCTTGCTTCGACATCCAATCGGCCTGATCGGAATAAATCAGTCCGTCCTTATTGCCCAAGCTAAGCTGTACCATATCCTTGAGCCACAAAATAAGCATATCCATAAATTTTGGCAGTTGTTCGGAAAATTCGCCCTTCGTCAGCTTCTGCTGTGCGGTCAGCAGAGCGGCGGGCAGCCGGGTCAAACTTTCCCTTACTAATTGTATCACTAGATTTCGAAGTTCTGCAAACCCATTTCCTTGAATCAACCCGCGAGCCGCTTCCGTTCCCGCCGCCATATGCACAGCGGCTTGCACCAGGACAGCCGGGTGCCCTTCTTGAAGCAGCGCCTTTTGCATTTCACTCCGGCCGATCGGCACAAAGGGAATCCATTGTGATCTGGAGCGGATTGTCGGAAGCAGGGCTTGTCCATTATCCGTGATCAGAATGGCCACAACCTGGGATACGGGTTCTTCCAAAAATTTAAGCAAGCTGTTCGCAGCCTGAACCGTCATTTTTTCGGCTTCCTCAATAATATACATCTTGATTCCGGAAGCCGAGGCACGGTAAGCGAATTGTTTTTGAAGCTCCCGGATCTGCTCAATCTTAATCGAGGCCCCCTCCGGCTTCACCTCGTGCAAATCAGGATGATTTCCATGCAGTACCTTGCGGCAGTCCAAGCATTCACCGCAGGCATCATCGGGCAGCACCTTACAATAAATTGCTTGCGCAAAAGCTTTGGCCATCGCCCTTCGTCCCGTTCCGGACGGCCCCGTGAAAATATAGGCATGCGATATTTTATCCGTTCGAAGACTGTTTTGTAAAATACGTTTTACACGTTCCTGTCCTGCTATGGATTGAAAAGACATGACTGTCTCTATTCCTTTCCGTTATAAGAAAACCTCTATCAAGGCCATTATGATGAGCAGCCCCGATCTAAAAAGACAAATTGATCAGGATGCCGCGAATTTCACCGACTTTGCGGAGCAACTCAATACGTCCTTGCTCACTATCCAGCATCTCCTCGGCCAATCCAAGCAGTTCCCGATCAATTTCCTCCAGAAGCTTATACCGTTTACCTCTGCCTCGCCGATCCCACCCTCGCGTCTCACGGAGCTGTACGCCGCGGCGCGCGGTTTCCTCGAGAAACTGCTTGACCAGCAGCTTATACTGCCGCAGCTCGCGGACGGTCATCGATTTGGCAAGCCGCTGCCCCTGGTGTTCAATTTGCTGCAAAATACGTTGAAGCTGCTCCCGGGTAGCTCTTTGGTCCTGCTGCTGCATCATATCGCTAAACGACTTTTGCTGAAGCTGCTGAGACGAATTGTTCTCGCCTCGTATAATTTCTTTACCGAAAGGCCGCCAGCCCGGGTTAATTTTCACATCGTCCGCATCCTTTTTCCTTAAAAATGCTCAAATTGTTCGACCGGAAGCACGAATACCGCGGCTCCGCCCACCTGAACTTCGACCGGGAAAGGAATGTATGAATCCGTTGTTCCTCCCATCGGAGATACCGGGGTGACCACCTGTTCCCTGATCTTGCAGTTCTCTTTAATGATCTGCAGCGCTTCATTCACCCGTTCGTCTTCCGTACCGATGATGAACGTCGTGTTTCCCGCACGTAAGAATCCGCCTGTACTTGCCAATTTCGTAGCGCGAAAGCCTTCTTTAATCAATGCGTTGGACAAGCGATTGCTGTCTTTGTCCTGCACAACGGCTATAACCAATTTCATACATCCAGCCTCCTTTGCCAAATGAATGATCCGCGTCCCTACATTTATAATTAGACAAGAGGTTGAACAATTCCTTCTATTATATAATATAGGCTCGATTTTATATTATTTCAGTTTTATTATACTCTTCTGGGGAGATATTGGTTCACGATTTGTTTCAGCTCGCGGAGTACGGCATCCAGCTCTTGCTCTGCATCCAATCTTATCATCCGATCCGGAAATCGCTCCAGCAGCTGCAGATAACCTTCCCTGACCTTATGGTGAAAAGACATGGATTCCAAATCAAGCCGGTTGATCTCCCGCCCTTGATCTGCATGAATCCGGGCAAGCCCCGTTTCCGGACTCACATCCATGAATAAAGTAAGGTCCGGCATCCACTCTCCGATCGCGAATCGATTAATCGCCAGCACATCATCTATTCCGAGCCCCCGGGCATACCCTTGGTAAGCCAAACTGCTGTCGATAAACCGGTCGCATATGACCACCTTACCTGCTTGGAGAGCCGGAATGACCTTTTCTGTCAAATGCTGACGTCGTGCCGCCGCATAAAGCAGCGCCTCGGTACGGGCATCCATAGCCGTGTGGCTTTTGTCCAATATCACCGCTCGGATATGTTCCGCGATAGGAATTCCCCCCGGTTCACGAGTCGATACCACCTCATAGCCATGCTCCGCTGCCTGATCTATAATCACGCCGATCGCCGAGGTTTTCCCGGCCCCCTCGCCGCCTTCCACCGTTATAAAAAACCTTGTCTCACGTTCCCGTCTCCTTATTCCCCAGCTTGATATACCGGCACTCTTCCGGATTTTGCCACATCATACCCGTGAAACCGGGAACCGAAAACCGTAAGCCGCTCCAAGTAGGCCGCCACTTGTTTCGTAATCCTCTCTCCCGGATACAACACCGGAATACCCGGAGGGTAGGGAACGATCATTTCCGCCGCTCTACGGCCTGCGCATTCGGCCACCGGCAGCATGTCAACCTCACAAGAATGATGATGTTCCTGTCCCCAACCGAAAGACACAGGCTCAGAGATGCTCCCCTCCAATACCTCGCTCTCCGCATTGGTACAAACCAATTCCGATGAAGGTGAGTCTCCTGCAGCCTTGTCGATGTCGGCGAGCGCTTCTATAAGACGCTCCCCGTCGCGGAGCGTACTGGCTATACTGAATACACATAGCACATGCTCCGGGTCGGCCAATTCCGGATAACAGCCACGAAGCTCCAACTGCTCCTTTAAGGAATAGCCTGAAAGTCTATTTTTTGCATCGCTGAGCACGATTTTGAAAGGATCTTGTTTATAGCTGTTCCCGGATCGTAGGCTCTCCGGCATCGTCCACAGCTTCCAACGTGGCTGCGCGGCGAGGCGCTTGCGAATCTCGTTCATTATCTGCAGTCCGTGCTCCAGAAGCTCCGTCCCCTGCTCCGCCAGCAACCGCCGGCTTACATCAAGACTCGCCATAATCGGATAAGAAGGACTCGAACTCTGCAGCATGGCGAGCGCTTTCCGAAGTAAACGACGGTTAAGCCGTTCACCCTGCACATGCAGCATGGCCCCCATGGTCATGGCGGTCAGCATTTTGTGAGTAGACTGCACCACCGCATCCGCGCCCGCGGCCAGCGCCGATGACGGCAAGGCCGGATGAAAGCCAAAATGAGCGCCATGCGCTTCATCTACGAGCAGAAGCTTTCCTTGGCCATGCAGCAACTGAGCCAGAGAAGTAAGGTCTGCCGCCATTCCGTAATAGCTTGGATTCGTAACAAACAGCCCTTTCGCCTCAGGATAGCGCTTCAGAGCTTCTTCCACGTCTGGGACACGAAGTCCGATGGTCAATCCGGAATGCCGCTCGCATTGGGGCGTAATAAAAACGGCCTGCGCTCCCGCCAGCGTAAGCCCGTGAATGACCGATTTGTGTACATCTCTCTGCACAAGCAGAAGATCCCCGGGGCGGCATGCGGACATGATCATCGCCAGATTTCCAGCCGTACTTCCGCCCACAAGAAATAACGTTTCTTCCGCTCCAAAGCAATCCGCGGCCAATTCTTGAGCTTCTTTGATCGCCTCTTCCGGATGGTGCAGATCATCCAGTCCGGGAATTTCCGTCAGATCGATGTTCAGTACGCTGCCGTAATGTCCCCAAGCGCCTGAATATGCCTTTGACCTGGATTTGTGGCCTGGTACATGAAGGCTTACCGCGTTTCTTTGCGCATGTGCGGCAAGCTTCTCGAAGAGCGGTGCTCTATGATGTAATCCCATGAACATCCTCATTTCACAAACCGATAATACACGTATTGTACCAAACAAAAAAGCCCGCTTCCATCCTTGTTCAAGATAAAATGAGCCGGTTCGCGCAAAGGTTCACGCATTTTTTTATAAATAATTTGTTTCATCTGATGTATGAAAAAAGGATATTTAGGGTCGCTTACATCCGTTCTGACCATCTCTTTCTCACAATCGTCACATATAAATTCGGATATAATCATGATGCCTTGTTCCTTAGAGAGTCCGCAGATGATGCAGGGTCCTGTACATTCGTGCTGCAGCGCATCGCCCATTTCAATCACCTCTATTCTTTTATCTATCAGTATGTCCGATTCTCTCAAGAATAAACCGTCCTGAAGTATTTTTATGTAAACGATGCTTATCCTGTGCGTATTGCCTTATAATTTAACTATAGCTTACCGATATATGTATTGGATTTATTATACGAGCATTTTGCATAATTCCTCTTTTTGAGAATCGACAACAGATTTTCGTAGACAGTTATGGGTTTAAGTATCGTGAGGCAACAGCATTTTCGAAAAATGGGCAGACCTGCAGAATTTTCGTCTATGCCGAAAAATTTAAGCTGCGGCTTTGCTTGAATGCTTAACCATGGCTAGTGCAGAAGCCAGCAATACAATGGCGTTAAGGTACTGGTGCGTTGTGACTTTCCGAATTCCCCAAACGTGCATCGCATCGGCAGTTAGATAGGTTTTCAAGCGGGAATTGCATCGTTCCACGCTAGTTCTTTCGTTGTACAGTTCTTTCCAACGCTTGCTCTCCCGATGCGGTGTGGAGTAGCGGCGCAGATCACTGGTTGTATCCACCTTAACGACCATCCCATAATTGGAAGACGAACAAGCGGCCATTCCGAGCGGGCAGTCTACCTTGCCTGTAGCATGGGGACAGCGGAATTTCAGAACATCGCCATCCGCTCCCCAATAGGTCATCGGAAAACCCATGGAGCAGCAAGGCGTTCCGTTTGATGTCATGCCGGCAGGCGGCTCTTTCTCATTGCGAAGATTCATCGGGATGATCGCCTGTGCTTTCAAATTCCGGGCTGCCTCATAGTTTTTTAGTTGGTCGTACCCAGCATCGAGGACAAAGAAGCTGACTTTGGTTTTTGCCGCGACTTGTTCCATCAGATCTGGCGCCATATCGCCGTCATGGACATGAGCCGGTGTCACGGCGAGCGCCATCGGCAGTTCGCTTTTGGTATCGACGGCGAGATGAAGCTTGTAGCCAAACCACTTCACCTTATTGCCGAAGGAGTCGAACTTGGCACCCCAGTTTGCATTGCCTGTGAGCTCGCTTTTACGTTTCGGCTGTTTCTTCTCGTAGGCATGGATCGCGGCACTATCGATGGCCACATGACTTCCATCGACGATGCCTTCTTGCTTGCAGCGTGTGACCAGATCCTCAAAAAGTCGCTTGGCCAGGTCTTTGCTCGTAAGCTCGGCAAAGACGCGGCTCAACGTTGCCACGGAAGGAGCTTTCCGATCAAGCCGAAGTCCGCATTGATAGCGAAAACGAAGATCCATATCCAGCCGACGATGTAGGCCAGTGAACGTACTGATATTCTCAAGCGGAGCTGCAAGCAAAGCCCGAAGAATTCCTTGTCTGCAGTGACCGTCAGCGCCACGGGGTGAACGGCTTCTCAGTTCTTTGGCGTAAGGACGTAGGTCAAGAGCGCTGAAAAAGATAGGCAATCGTTCTTTGGATTCAAGTTTTTGCAGTTCCTCGAAGGAAAACAGACTTTCTTGGAGAATATACAAGGTGACTTCCTCCATTCTTGAAGTTTTGGGTTTGGTCACCGAAAAACTTCTCCAAGTTGGGGTGAAGTCCCTTTTTTATGTTCAGAAATCCTTGTGCCATAAGGGCTCAGATTTTTGCAAAATGCTCATACGATAGACAGGTGGATGCAGACCTTGAATACTTACAATAAACCTAATGAAAGAAGCTTGTCCAAAGATTCAACCATCTATCACTATCGTCTGCTCAAAAGGATACATTATAAACCTTTTTTTGCATATATGTTCTGGCCTGTTGCGGCCATTATTCCGCTGCTGTCTTTTTTTCTGATTCACCCCGCAGCCGTCTTGTCAGGTATTGTCGTTGTCCCCGTCCTTCACGCTTTTATCATTCAATTGCTGCTCCGGACCAAAGAAAGATATGCGCCCAAAACTTGGAAGTGGTCTATGCGATTCCCTTGGCTGGGATACGTCCCCGACAGCTATATTGCATTGGCCAAAGCCTGCCGGCTTCATCTGCACACATTGTGGATCGTGTTTATTATTATAGGATGCTTCTATCCCTGGATGTCACCTATGTATTTGGTTTACCTGCTGTTCATCCATATCTGGCTATTGCTTCCCCGTCTCCTTCTGCTATTCCTGCTTCGTAAACATCGATCCAACGGGTACTTGAAACTTAATGATAACGACACGTCCTGCTATGCCCAATAGCGGGATGTTCGCCTTAGCCATATCATTAGGCCTTTGGATATAAGTGAATTAAAAAAAGCCAACGTTCGTGATTTGAACGATGGCTTTTCGCTTGCGCCCTGAAAACTGGATCGAAACCAAGCCGCTGATCATCTTCATGTGCTTTTTGGATAAGCCCTCGACCGATTAGTATTCGTCAGCTCCACACGTTGCCGTGCTTCCACCCCGAACCTATCTACCTCGTCGTCTACAAGGGGTCTTACATACTGGGAAATCTCATCTTGAGGGGGGCTTCACGCTTAGATGCTTTCAGCGCTTATCCCTTCCGTACTTGGCTATCCAGCCGTGCCTCTGGCGAGACAACTGGTACACCAGCGGTACGTCCATCCCGGTCCTCTCGTACTAAGGACAGCTCCTCTCAAATTTCCTGCGCCCGCGACAGATAGGGACCGAACTGTCTCACGACGTTCTGAACCCAGCTCGCGTACCGCTTTAATGGGCGAACAGCCCAACCCTTGGGACCTACTTCAGCCCCAGGATGCGATGAGCCGACATCGAGGTGCCAAACCTCCCCGTCGATGTGGACTCTTGGGGGAGATAAGCCTGTTATCCCCAGGGTAGCTTTTATCCGTTGAGCGATGGCCCTTCCATTCGGTACCACCGGATCACTAAGCCCGACTTTCGTCCCTGCTCGACCTGTTTGTCTCGCAGTCAAGCTCCCTTTTGCCTTTGCACTCTGCGAATGATTTCCAACCATTCTGAGGGAACCTTGGGGCGCCTCCGTTACGCTTTAGGAGGCGACCGCCCCAGTCAAACTGCCCACCTGACACTGTCCCCATACCCGCTTAGGGCACCAGGTTAGAACTCCGATACGATCAGGGTGGTATCCCAACGTCGCCTCCACACAAGCTGGCGCTCATGCTTCCCAGGCTCCCACCTATCCTGTACAGATCGTACCAAAGTCCAATATCAAGCTGCAGTAAAGCTCCATGGGGTCTTTCCGTCTTGTCGCGGGTAACCTGCATCTTCACAGGTATTAAAATTTCACCGGATCTCTCGTCGAGACAGCGCCCAAGTCGTTACGCCATTCGTGCGGGTCAGAATTTACCTGACAAGGAATTTCGCTACCTTAGGACCGTTATAGTTACGGCCGCCGTTTACTGGGGCTTCGGTTCACAGCTTCGGGTTACCCCTAACCGCTCCCCTTAACCTTCCAGCACCGGGCAGGCGTCAGCCCGTATACTTCGCCTTGCGGCTTCGCACAGACCTGTGTTTTTGCTAAACAGTCGCTTGGGCCTTTTCACTGCGGCCCCCTCGGGCTATTCACCCTACCGGGGCACCCCTTCTCCCGAAGTTACGGGGTCATTTTGCCGAGTTCCTTAACGAGAGTTCTTCCGCGCGCCTTAGCATCCTCTGCTCGCCTACCTGTGTCGGTTTGCGGTACGGGCACCTTCTCCCTGGCTAGAGGCTTTTCTTGGCAGCCTGAACTCATGACCTTCGGTACTCCAATTTTCCCTCCCCATCACAGCCCAGCCTTTCGATGTGCGGATTTGCCTGCACACCAGCCTCACTGCTTGGACGAGCATCCATCAGCTCGCGTCACTATCCTTCTGCGTCACCCCATCGCTCATAACGGTTCACGGTGGTACAGGAATTTCAACCTGTTGTCCTTCGACTACGCCTTTCGGCCTCGCCTTAGGTCCCGACTTACCCTGAGCGGACGAACCTTCCTCAGGAACCCTTAGGCTTTCGGCGGATCAGATTCTCACTGATCTTTTCGTTACTCATACCGGCATTCTCACTTGTAACCGCTCCAGCTGTCCTCACGATCAACCTTCTACGCTGTTACAACGCTCCCCTACCCCAGATATATCATATCTAGCCATAGCTTCGGTGGTGTGTTTAGCCCCGTTACATTTTCGGCGCAGAGTCACTCGACCAGTGAGCTATTACGCACTCTTTGAATGGTGGCTGCTTCTAAGCCAACATCCTGGTTGTCTGCGCAACTCCACATCCTTTCCCACTTAACACACACTTGGGGACCTTAGCTGATGATCTGGGCTGTTTCCCTCTTGACAATGGATCTTAGCACTCACTGTCTGACTCCCGGGATAACGTCTGTGGCATTCAGAGTTTGACTGGACTTGGTAACCCTTGGCGGGCCCCGCACCCAATCAGTGCTTTACCTCCACGACGCATCTCCCGAGGCTAGCCCTAAAGCTATTTCGGGGAGAACCAGCTATCTCCGAGTTCGATTGGAATTTCTCCGCTACCCCCACCTCATCCCCGAATTTTTCAACATTCGTGGGTTCGGGCCTCCAGTGCGTGTTACCGCACCTTCACCCTGGACAGGGGTAGATCACACGGTTTCGGGTCTACGCCTGCAAACTCATTCGCCCTGTTCAGACTCGCTTTCGCTGCGGCTTCGGCTTCTCACCTTAACCTCGCTTGCAAACGTAACTCGCCGGTTCATTCTACAAAAGGCACGCCATCACCCTTTAACGGGCTCTGACTTCTTGTAAGCACACGGTTTCAGGTTCTCTTTCACTCCGCTCCCGCGGTTCTTTTCACCTTTCCCTCACGGTACTGCTTCACTATCGGTCGCCAGGGAGTATTTAGCCTTGGCAGATGGTCCTGCCGGATTCCCACGAGGTTTCACGTGTCTCGCGGTACTCGGGATCCGTCTAGGGCTTTCGCAGAATTTCGGCTACAGGGCTGTTACCTTCTCTGGCCGGCCTTTCCAGACCGCTTCACCTACTCTGCTCAACCCACGTTGACGTCCCACAACCCCAGAGGGCAAGCCCCCTGGTTTGGGCTAATCCGCTTTCGCTCGCCGCTACTGACGGAATCACTTTTGTTTTCTTTTCCTGAGGGTACTTAGATGTTTCAGTTCCCCTCGTCTGCCTCCAATGCAGCTATGTATTCACTGCATGGTACGTATCTATTACGATACGCAGGTTTCCCCATTCGGACATCCCCGGATCAAAGCCTGCTTACGGCTCCCCGAGGCATTTCGTCGTTCGCCACGTCCTTCATCGGCTCCTGGCGCCTAGGCATCCTCCGTGTGCTCTTATTAGCTTAACCAATTTGGTTATTCGGTACCGACACTTACGTATCGGCTGCTGACGATTTTCTTACGAAAATCGCAGCGGGATGATTCAGCATTTTGCTTTGTTTCGATATCCAGTTTTCAAGGAACAAACATTGAATGGTGGAGCCAAGCGGGATCGAACCGCTGACCTCCTGCTTGCAAGGCAGGCGCTCTCCCAGCTGAGCTATGGCCCCATGACCACCACTATGAAGTTTAATGGTGGGCCCTAGTGGACTCGAACCACCGACCTCACCCTTATCAGGGGTGCGCTCTAACCAGCTGAGCTAAGGGCCCTCACAGCTTTATAGGATTAAAAAATCCACTTAAAGTGGATTCGCTTGGCGACGTTCTACTCTCCCGGGACCCTGCGGTCCAAGTACCATCGACGCTGGAAGGCTTAACGGTCGTGTTCGGTATGGGTACGTGTGGTTCCCTTCCGCCATCATCACCAAACGATCGAAAGGCATTGCACCTTTCAAAACTGAACACGAGTGAGTGCCGTTGCAACTTACGTTGCAGATTTGTCCGCTGACCTACCGTCAGCATGGACTCCATAGAAAGGAGGTGATCCAGCCGCACCTTCCGATACGGCTACCTTGTTACGACTTCACCCCAATCATCTACCCCACCTTCGGCGGCTGGCTCCTTGCGGTTACCCCACCGACTTCGGGTGTTGTAAACTCTCGTGGTGTGAC
Source organism: Paenibacillus sp. JMULE4 (assembly GCF_013337105.1). NCBI lineage: Bacteria > Bacillati > Bacillota > Bacilli > Caryophanales > Paenibacillaceae > Paenibacillus > Paenibacillus sp. JMULE4. The sequence goes on along the minus strand of NZ_SGWF01000017.1, from coordinate 115,872 downwards.
GGGCGGTGTGTACAAGACCCGGGAACGTATTCACCGCGGCATGCTGATCCGCGATTACTAGCAATTCCGACTTCATGCAGGCGAGTTGCAGCCTGCAATCCGAACTGAGACCGGCTTATAAGGATTCGCTCCGGATCGCTCCTTCGCTTCCCGTTGTACCGGCCATTGTAGTACGTGTGTAGCCCAGGTCATAAGGGGCATGATGATTTGACGTCATCCCCACCTTCCTCCGGTTTGTCACCGGCAGTCAACTTAGAGTGCCCAACTTAATGCTGGCAACTAAGCTCAAGGGTTGCGCTCGTTGCGGGACTTAACCCAACATCTCACGACACGAGCTGACGACAACCATGCACCACCTGTCTCCTCTGTCCCGAAGGAAAGGTACATCTCTGTACCGGTCAGAGGGATGTCAAGACCTGGTAAGGTTCTTCGCGTTGCTTCGAATTAAACCACATACTCCACTGCTTGTGCGGGTCCCCGTCAATTCCTTTGAGTTTCACTCTTGCGAGCGTACTCCCCAGGCGGAGTGCTTATTGTGTTGACTTCGGCACCAAGGGTATCGAAACCCCTAACACCTAGCACTCATCGTTTACGGCGTGGACTACCAGGGTATCTAATCCTGTTTGCTCCCCACGCTTTCGCGCCTCAGCGTCAGTTACAGTCCAGAAAGCCGCCTTCGCCACTGGTGTTCCTCCACATCTCTACGCATTTCACCGCTACACGTGGAATTCCGCTTTCCTCTCCTGCACTCAAGCCACCCAGTTTTCGGTGCGATCCGGGGTTGAGCCCCGGGCTTATACACCAAACTTAAGCGGCCGCCTGCGCGCGCTTTACGCCCAATAATTCCGGACAACGCTTGCCCCCTACGTATTACCGCGGCTGCTGGCACGTAGTTAGCCGGGGCTTTCTTCTCAAGTACCGTCACCCTCAGGGCAGTGACTCCCCAAGGCGTTCTTCCTTGGCAACAGAGCTTTACGATCCGAAAACCTTCTTCACTCACGCGGCGTTGCTCCGTCAGACTTGCGTCCATTGCGGAAGATTCCCTACTGCTGCCTCCCGTAGGAGTCTGGGCCGTGTCTCAGTCCCAGTGTGGCCGATCACCCTCTCAGGTCGGCTACGCATCGTCGCCTTGGTGAGCCGTTACCCCACCAACTAGCTAATGCGCCGCAGGCCCATCTGTAAGCCACAGCTTGCACCGTGTTTCTTGATCCCTCCATGCGGAGAAACCACCTATCCGGTCTTAGCTACCGTTTCCGGTAGTTATCCCGGTCTTACAGGCAGGTTGCCTACGTGTTACTCACCCGTCCGCCGCTCCAGGGGGCTCCCGTAAGGGTGCACCCCTAGCGCTCGACTTGCATGTATTAGGCACGCCGCCAGCGTTCGTCCTGAGCCAGGATCAAACTCTCCATCAAAGAAAAGCTGATTAGCTCATACATCTACTACTGGCGAGAATCTCTCGATTCTCTATCTTTACACTCACTCGTTGTTCAGTTTTCAAAGGGCAATTTCTTTCGACAAAATCGATTGAAATCTTTTGTCGTTTGTTGTCACCTTATTTAGCGGCGACTTGATTAATATATCATATCGGCCCAATTCAATGCAAGCTTTTTTTTGCGGAATATTATTTCCGTCTGTCTCACAATACCCACAGCTTCAAAGCGGCAAGAACAGCCAGTCCCGGAAGCCCAAGAATGCTGACCATACCCACAGTTACCGTATTAAGCGGAAGTTCCAGGTGGGTATACGAACTGAACAGATTAACAATATACAACATGATGCAAGCAAAAGCAAGATGCAGGCATATTTTGCCCAGCCACTGAAAAGCAAACCGATTTCTCATCAATAAGAAACCAAGCAACCCGCCGGACAGGAGAAAAACCCCCCACAATATATAAGGCTTCATGAAGACTCCTCCAATACAAAGCTGGACCATACTTCATTCGGTGAGATTCTCATATTTTTGGCTTGCCTGATTAGCATCTCAAACCTTTTTTCGGCAGTCTCCAAAGCAAACACAGCGTAATCGATCTGTTCCTTTTCTATAACGTAATCAAACCGCTTCTGCGCCGTTTCCCATTCCAGATGCGCTTTGCGTATTTCCTGTACAAGCAAAAGCCTATCGTTTTGTATCGCGTCTTCTCTTTTCCTCTCCTTTCTTTTCCACAGTTTCAAAATCCACTGTTTCATATCTCCGCCTCCTTGGTTTCTCCAGGTTCGTCCCATACATTACATACATATAAAGAACAGAACCCGAATAGAACCAAAAAAAGCCCTCCCCGGCAACGCGGCTCAAATCAGCCGTAACCCGGGCAGGACCTCTTGGAGAAACAATCTATTTCATAGTAATTCCCTGCGCCCTTCAAGCGCTTTGGTTAATGTGACTTCGTCGGCATACTCCAAATCCCCGCCGACCGGCAGACCGTGTGCAATTCGTGTCACTTTCAGCCCAAAGGGACGGACCAGCCGAGACAAGTACATTGCGGTTGCTTCACCTTCAATATTCGGATTCGTGGCCAGAATAAGCTCCTGAACACGCTCATCGCTTAAGCGTTTCAATAAATCGGCAATCCGGATCTCATCAGGCCCGATGCCTTCCATAGGCGAAATCGCTCCATGAAGAACATGATAATACCCGTTGTACTCTTTCGTCCGCTCCATGGCTACCAAATCTTTGGGCTCCTGCACCACGCAAATCGTTGAGGCGTCGCGGCTCTTGTCCTGACAAATACGGCACGGATCCGTGTCGGTAATATTGCAGCAGACCGAACAATAGTGCAGATTCCTTTTGACATTTACGAGTGCTTTGGCAAAATCGATGACATCGTCTTCCTTCATTCGCAGCACATGAAACGCCAGGCGCCCCGCCGTCTTGGGTCCGACGCCCGGAAGCCGGGAGAACGAATCGATCAGCTTGGCTAATGGTTCGGGATAAAACAAGCGATTAGCTCCTCACACGTTAAACTTAGAGGCCTCTTTAGCCTCGCGCGGCTAATGATGATCCGGTCTCCGTTTAGAATAATCCCGGAATGTTCAGACCGCCGGTTAGTTTGGACATTTCTTTACCGGCCGATTCTTCCGCTTTCAGCATGGCGTCATTCGTAGCGGCAAGCACCAAATCCTGCAGCATTTCAACATCGTCCGGGTCCACAGCTTCCGGCTTGATCACAACGGAAGTTACCTTTTTATGTCCGTTGACCGTTACGCTAACCACACCGCCGCCGGCCGTGCCCTCGAACGTTTTGTTCGCCAGCTCTTCCTGGGCCTTCAGCATTTGCTCCTGCATTTTTTTCACTTGCTTCATCATTTGGTTCATATTGTTCATTATGAAATACACTCCTCGCGTTCACATATTAGTCTTCTTTTATTTTTACCAATTCTTCGCCAAACAATTGTATGGCCTCATCAATCCATGCTTCCCTGCCGCCGCCGGATTGTTCATCATCTGCAACGAGCTGCAGCTCCTCTTTCGGCGCTTCGGCACCCCCAGCCTGATCGGATGCGGCTTTCCAGTCCTTCATCATCACCGTGACAAGCCGGTACGGCTGGCCGAGCACTTCATTCATGACCTGCTCGATCAATTGTTTGTTCGCAGGCTTTTCCGTCGTTTCCCGATGCATGGCGCTTTTGAATGCGACTAACAATCGGCCGTCATGGATGGAAACCGGCTCCCCGTCTACCAGCCAAGCGTGCACGGTAATTTTGAGCTCCTTCACCCGACCGAGCACTTGACTCCACTGCTGCAGCACGCCTCGGAAAGCGGCATCTTCTCTCCCTTGCAGGAAAGCATCCAGCTTTTCGATTTTCTTCACTACTGCCGGCGCAGAGGCTTGTCGGCCAGTGCCGCCTAATCCCGCTCTGCCGCTTGGCGCAGGACTGCCTCCGGCAGGAGCGATTCCCTGTTTCATCAGTTGGGCAAGCTGGTCTTCCAACCGCTGAATGCGGCCCATTAACTGGACAACCAGACCGTCTTGCCGTTCAGGCGCAGCCTGCACAACGGAAGCGGAACCCGCGACCGGACCGCCAACCTGAGTACAAAGCTTCATTACGGCCACTTCAAGCAGCGTCTGAGGCTGCACGGAATATTTCATTTCCGTCTGATAATAGTTAAGCGTATCGATCATGGCAATCAGACTTTCGCTTGTAAACCGCTGAGCCACCTCGGAAAACCTCTTCACATCCACGATGCGTTCCGTGACCGCCCCTGACCCCGGCACCATCTTCACCATCAGCAAGTCACGGAAGTAGTAAATCAAGTTTTCCATACACTTGTCCGCACTTTTGCCTTCTTGCATAAAGTCATCGATCAATCGCAGCGCAGCGCCGAAGTCTTTGTCCTGAATGGCGGTAACGAGCTTCTCGAATTGATCGGACGCCATCCCCCCCGTAATGGAAAGCACGTCCTCGTAACTTACCCGCTGTCCGGAAAAAGCGATGATCTGGTCCAACAAACTGAGCGCATCGCGCATGCCTCCATCGGAGAGCCGGGCAATGAATGCCAACGCGTCCTCATCGATCTCTATTTGTTCGTTCGAACAAACCTCGCGAAGACGCTCCACTTGTTCATCAAGCGCTACGCGGCGGAAATCAAACCGCTGACAGCGGGATATAATCGTTGCAGGAATACGATGCGGTTCCGTCGTTGCCAAAATAAACATCACATGGCCGGGCGGTTCTTCCAATGTCTTGAGCAGCGCATTGAAAGCCTCTGTAGTCAGCATATGCACCTCGTCAATGATGTACACCTTTTGACGTACCTCGGTAGGCGCATATTTTACCTTATCGCGAATGTCGCGTATTTCCTCGACCCCGCGGTTGGAAGCCGCATCAATTTCCACGACATCCATTACGGCTCCTTCGGTAATCCGTAGGCAGGCCTCACATTGATTGCAAGGCTCCACTGCCGGACCGTTCTGGCAGTTAACGGCTTTAGCCAATATTTTGGCCGCACTGGTCTTGCCCGTCCCACGGGGACCGCTGAATAAATAAGCGTGACTGAAACGTCCTTCGCGAAGCGAATTTTGTAAGGTTTGGACAATATGCTTCTGGCCTACCATATCCTTAAAGGATTGGGGCCTCCATGTTCGGTATAAGGCGATATGTGCCATCTTGCCCTCTCCAAATGTTCGTTTATTCAGTCCATTATACTACACTTAAGAGCAGGTTTGAAGTTCATAGCCTTACGGGAAAGGAATGCTCACGGTAAACGTGGTTCCGAAGCCTTTGGAGGAAACTCGGATATGCCCCCCTATATCATGGATGATGCGCTGGCAGACGGATAAACCCAGACCCGTTCCTTCCACTTTCGTTGTAAAAAACGGATCGAATATTTTATCCACCACATACATCGGAATTCCGGGACCCGTATCATGGATAATGATATTGACTTTCCGTTCCTCCACATCCGCCTTTTCCGTTATCGTTAAAAAACCTCCATCTCCCATAGCTTCGATTCCGTTCTTGCATATGTTAAGAAACACCTGCTTGAGCATTTCACGATCGGCGACAACCAGAGGAAGGTCGTACATGGCTTCGTACTGTACAACAACCCGGTGCAAAATCGCTTCATTGTTGATGATCGGCAAAATGTCACGCAGCACTTGAGACACATCGACCTTATCGTATGTAACGTTCTTCGGTTTACTCAGCAGCAAAAATTCGTTGACCAGTTCATTAATCCGGTTGATTTCCTGCAGCATCACTTCCGTATAACCGCTTTCCTTCTCCAACCCCTGATCCTGAAGCGTTTTTCGAATAACCTGAAGGAACCCTTTAATGGAAGTTAGCGGATTCCGGATTTCATGCGCGGTACCCGCTGCTATCTGGCCGATCATGGCCAAGCGGTCGCTTCGCTGTACCTGTTCCTCCAGGGAACGAAGATTCGTAACGTCTTTAAAAATGATGTAAGCCCCTACGACCCGGCTTTCCTCATCTCTTAACACATTCGAATCGACAAGCAGCTCGTACCTTTCCTGGTTATTAGTCCATGACAGAGCGTGATTGCGTACGACCATGCCATCCAAAATGCTTCTTTGCACCAGTTGGTGTTCTGCCGGCAAATCAGCAAACACCTGTTCCATTGGCAACTGGAGAACCTGTTCTCTGTCTAAACCGAGTACACGACAGGCCATGTCGCTAATATCAATAAGCTCAAAATCCGTATTGATCAGCATAACTCCCAAATTGACATCTTTTAAGAACGTACCCGCAAATCGCTGGAGCAAATTTAATTCATGCTGCAACGCAATTCTCTCCCCCCTGTTTTTCTCTACGAAAGCCCATCGCACAACGCCGTATGGTTTGTACGTTCTTGCCGGCCCAGTTAACTTTAGTATACAATTCTCCTATTTTTTTCATTTTCCTCCCCTTTTTTAAGAAAACTTCTTACTCGAGCATTCCGGGGAGAAAATAATGAGCGGCCGACGCAAAAAAACACCGAATGGATAAGCCTAAGAGGCTTCCCATACGGTGTATTTCCTTTGTTCACTGTATTTTACTGTACATTAAGAAAAGAAAAACCGTGCACCTACCTTGATATTACGATCCAAGTGGAATTTTTATCATCGACTCAAGTTAGGCCACCCTTCGGCACATGAACCATCCCGCTTACGGCTGCTTCCTTCCGGACCTGACCGGGTTCACGGGCATCCATTGCGAAGGACCCGACTCTCAACACCGACTTTAAAACCCAACCCTCACATCGCAATACCGCGATTAGGCGTTCGACCCCGCTACAGCGGATTGCGGGTTACAGGGCACCGCTACCTCCCCGTCTAGCACGGCATAGATAAGTATAGTCGATCCCATCAAAAATATCAACCTGGAGGGAGTTATTTGGCAGAAACGTCAGCATCTATATTGTATCTCGGAGAGGCAGCGGCCAAAACAGCCTGCGCCTCGTGCTTGATCCGGGCAATTTCTTCCGCGCTTGTTCCGGCAGGCACATTGAGCAGTACATGGGCTACAGGCCCATTAAGAGTGATCGTTGTGTTCGTAACCATCGGGAACCGCTCTTTAATAGCAGCCTCCATCACACGAACATCATCGGAGTATGTCCGGTAGGTCTTGCTTAACGGCATGTTAGGATTCACTTCCGTAATCCCCAGCAAACCGTCTCTGCTATGCGTCCTCACTTCCTGCCGAGTATTGGCGGCTCCTCCGCAAGCCGTCGCAACAGAAACCGCCAGCAGCCATACCGCGGCAAGGAAAAAGATTCTTTTCTTCATAAAAAAACACCTCCTGCAGCACTAAGATACGTAATCTTAGAATAGCCACAGGAGGCACGCTTCATGCTGTATAGAATCTGACAAAAATTAAATGCCGTATTTCTTCTTGAATTTATCTACGCGACCGCCGGCATCCACGAATTTCTGCTTACCGGTAAAGAACGGATGGCAAGCGGAGCAAATCTCCACACGGAGGTTTTGCTTGATGGATCCCGTTTCAAACGTATTACCGCATGCGCAAGTAACCGTCGTTTGATAGTATGTCGGATGAATAGCTTCTTTCATTACTCTTTCACCTCTTTTGCCCTGAAACACCATGTGAATCAGAGTTATCTTTTAGCACACATGATCGGATTATACCATGGAGCTATCCGTGTTGCAAGTGTTTCTTACGCTTGTCAGCCAGTTCCTGCGGGATATGCGTATAGGAGCCGAGCACGACGCCGGGAAGCTCCTCCCGAAAAATATCCAGCATCTGCTTCATCCCGTAACGCTCACCGCGCGGCTTCGGGATAAGCTCCAAATAGCTTTCCGGATCGATGTTCAAATTCCGCAGTTGGATCAGCTTCAGACCGGTTCGGCGCACGAAATCGATCATGGCTTCCATCTCTTCCTCACGATCCGTCACACCCGGGAAAATCAAATAGTTAATCGAAGTGACGACCCCGTGATCCGCCGCATAACGAAGCGATTTTTCCACGTTTTTCAGCGTGTAGCCGCGGGGCTTGTAATAAGCATTATAATGATCGTCCAGAGCACTGATCGTGCTGACCCTCATCAAATCCAGGCCCGCGTCGACAATACCGCGGATATGATCCGTCAGGCCGGCATTCGTATTGATGTTAATAAAACCCGTACTCGTTTGGCGCCGGACTTCCCGGATCGCTTCGATAATCATTTTGGCCTGGGTCGACGGTTCGCCTTCGCAACCTTGCCCAAAGCTGATGATGCTCTCCGGAGTTTTGAGATGCTCCAGCATCACCTGTATGATTTCCTCGACGGTAGGCTTGAAGTTCATTCGTGTCTGAGGCGCAGGAAAGCCGCTGTCCTCAGGCTGTTCGGAAATACAGCCGAAACAGCCAGCATTACAGGAGAAAGAGACCGGAACAGCGCCTTCCCAACGATTCAGGAACGTGTTCGAGGCCGTTAAACATTCGTATCCGAGCGCACAATTGGATAAGTGCTGATAAAGCCGGTTATCTTTATACTGCCCCAGAATGCGCTGCACTTGCAGTTCCAGCTCGTCCGGGTCACAATTCCGGGGATTCCAACGCTCAGGATCGTCACTCGCCTCGGCCGCTACATAAAACCCGCCGTCCTTCCAAACGACCGCGGTATAGCCGAACAAAGGAAGCACCTTATTCTTATCCGCCTTCACATAACCGGGCAGCAGCAGACGGGTAAAGCCCTGCGGCAGTAAAGCGCCGACGGCCGATACTTCTCCAGGGACGATTTGCATTTCGCCCGTTCGCACGTGGATGCCGATGGGGCGAGTGTCCGGCAAACTGACGAGGGTGGCTCCTTCCGGCAGCGGAATGAGCTCTTCTTCCAGCATCTCCATCACCGTATCGCCGCTGCGTCCAAGACCCGTAAAATCCGGATGATCGTAGACGTTGCCATCACGATCGGCATAAACCAAATTCATGAACCTACCCTCCTACGAGACGGAATGCTTAACCCGCCGGGAAGCACCGCCACTGCCGCCAGATTGAGGACCGCCTCCGTTAGGCTCCAGCGTTTCCAGAAACTCTTGATTTGTTTTTGTTTCGCCAAACCGCTTAAAGAAAGCTTCAATATAATCGTGGGAATCATTCATGCCTTTGCGGATCGCCCACACTTTATCAAGCTCCTCTTTGGTCAGGAGCATCTCTTCGCGGCGCGTTCCGGAGCGGCGAATGTCGATCGCCGGGAAAATCCGACGTTCCGCCAGCTTACGGTCAAGGTGCAGCTCCAAATTACCGGTCCCCTTAAACTCTTCATAGATGACGTCATCCATGCGCGAACCCGTCTCAATAAGCGCAGTAGCGAGAATGGTCAGGCTGCCGCCTTCCTCGATGTTGCGGGCAGCGCCGAAAAAACGCTTCGGGCGGTGGAATGCGCCGGGGTCAATCCCCCCGGAAAGCGTACGTCCTGTCGGCGGAACGACAAGGTTGTAGGCGCGAGCCAGACGCGTAATGCTGTCAAGCAGAATGACAACGTCTTTCTTGTGCTCTACCAGCCTCTGGGCGCGCTCGAGCACCAGTTCGGCCACCTTGATATGGTTTTCCGGAACCTCGTCAAACGTAGATGCGATGACTTCGCCTTTTACCGAACGCTGCATATCCGTCACTTCCTCTGGACGCTCGTCAATCAGAAGCACGAACAGCTCTACATCCGGATGATTCGTTGAGATGCTGTTGGCAATTTCTTTAAGCAGCAGCGTTTTTCCTGCTTTCGGAGGAGCAACGATCAATCCCCGCTGTCCAAAACCTACGGGAGTTAACAGATCCATCAATCGGGTAGAAAGTTTGGTAGGGGAGGTTTCCAAGATTAGTCTCTTTTGCGGATAAAGAGGTGTCAACGCCGGGAAGTGAAGGCGTTCCGCCGCTGTTTCCGGATCCTCGCCGTTCACGGCTTCCACGTGCAGCAAACCAAAATACCGTTCGTTCTCTTTGGGAGGCCGGCACTTCCCTGAAACCATGTCGCCGGAGCGAAGATCAAATCTGCGAATCTGAGAAGCGGAAATATAAATATCCTCACTGCTGGGCAAATAGTTGATCGGACGTAGAAATCCGAACCCTTCCTGTAGGACGTCCAGCACGCCCTGCATAAACATCAAGCCGCTTTGCTCGGCCTGAGCACGTAAAATCGCAAAAATAAGTTCCTTTTTTTTCATCTGCCCGTAATACGGAATTTGATGCTTTTTAGCCAGCTTGTATAATTCCGTGAGCTTCAGCGCTTCCAATTGCGCCAGATGCATATCCATACATATCCAACCACCAAACTATTAAATTTTCAAACTTTGCAAATGATCTATTATAGCCATACCCAATTTGAAAGAAAAGTATACCGCTTCTTCATTCGTGCTGCCGCCAAACTTCGGCCCCCAGATTTGATAGATTGGTCACGAGATGATCGTAGCCCCGATCGATATACTCCACGCCGGTGATCTCTGTAATGCCGTCCGGAACGATCAGCCCGGCGATCACAAGCGCTGCTCCTGCGCGAAGATCGGTCGCTTTCACCTTGGCCGCCGTAAGCGGGCCTCCTTCGATAATGGCCGAACGTCCTTCTACTTTAATACGCGCGCCCATGCGATGGAGTTCAGGGATATGCTTGAATCGGTTGCTGTACACATAGTCCGTCAGAATGCTGACACCCTTGGTTTGCGTAAGCAGACTGCTCATAGGAGACTGAAGATCCGTTGCAAAGCCCGGATATACCAGCGCCTTGACATCAACACTTTCATAATCCGTCTGTCCTACGACGCGAATCGATTCGTCCATTTCGTAAATATGCACGCCCATCTCCTGCAATTTGGCCGTAATGGCCTCCAAATGCTTAGGAATGACGTTGTCCACAATGACGTCGCCACGTGTCGCAGCGGCGGCAATCATATAAGTTCCCGCCTGAATCCGGTCCGGAATAATGGAGTGCCTGCAGCCGTAAAGCGCATCCACGCCTTCAATCCGTATCGTCTCGGTCCCTGCGCCTTTGATTTTAGCTCCCATCGAGTTCAAAAGTGTCGCTACGTCTATAATTTCAGGCTCTTTTGCCGCATTTTCAATCGTTGTAACGCCTTTGGCACGCGATGCCGCCAGCATGATATTGATCGTCGCCCCTACGCTGACGACATCCAGATATATTTTGGCTCCGTGCAATTCCTTTGCCTTGATATGCAGAGCCCCATTTTCGTTCGTAACCGATGCCCCCAATGCTTCAAAGCCTTTGATATGCTGGTCGATTGGCCGCGGTTCAAAATTACAGCCCCCAGGCATGCCGATCGTCGCTTCCCGAAATCGACCCAACAGTGCTCCCATTAAATAATATGATGCTCTAAGTTTTTTAACATTACCGTTAGGCATCGGCCTGGAAATCAGCCGACTTGGATCGATGACCATTCTATCATGATTCCAGTCGACCGTTGCGCCAAGTTCCTCCAGAATCTCCGTATAAATCGCAACGTCACTCAATTCAGGCAAATTGTCAAGCGTTACGGCGGATTCCGATAAAATGGCAGCCGGTATAAGCGCGATCGCGCTATTCTTGGCTCCGCTGATTTGGACCGTTCCCCGCAGCGGGCGCCCGCCGGCAATCATCAGTTTTTCCATTTCGTTGTTTTTCCTCCTACTTCACCACATGTAAGGTGATCAAGCAAATACACTGATAAGGGTAAAAAAACAGAAGGGAAACACACCTAAACCAGTGTATTTCCCGCTGTATCCTTAAGCTTGGTTGGCACTTCCGAACAGCTGGATTTTGGATTTGACCACTTCAACCATGGCCTTGCGAGCAGGAGTGAGGTATTTACGAGGATCGTACACTTTTGCGTCTTTGTTCAGCACTTCGCGGATCGTTTGCGTACAAGCCACCTGATTCTCGGTGTTGACATTGATCTTGCCTACACCTGCAGCAATGGCTTTGCGAATCATCTCATCCGGAACGCCGGAGCCGCCGTGCAGTACAACCGGTACCGGAATCGCGCTCGCCACCTTGTCGATGATGTCAAAGCGGATATTCGGCTCTCCCGCGTACATTCCGTGTGCCGTACCTACGGCAATGGCCAGGCAATCGACACCGGTTTCCTCGTAAAAACGGATCGCTTCTTCCGGTTTAGCCAAAGCAGCGTCAGCCTCATCCACACTGATATCGTCTTCTACACCGCCGATGGTCCCAAGCTCTCCTTCAACGGATACCCCCATCGCATGAGCTGCTTTCACCACTTCTTTGGTCAAACGAATATTTTCCTCAAATGAATAGTGCGAACCATCAAACATAACGGAGCTGAAGCCTGCACGGATACATTTCATGGCTACTTCAAAGCTGCTGCCGTGATCCAAATGCAGCGCGATGGGAAGTCCCGATTTCTTCGCTGCAGCTTCAGCCAATGCCACTGTATATTCGATCCCCATATATTTCAGGGCGCCTTCGGAAACGCCAAAAATGAAAGGCGATTTTAATTCTTCAGCCGCCTCCGTAATCGCTTGAGCGAATTCCAGATTATTCATGTTAAACTGGCCTACGGCAAATTTATTTGCCTTGGCTTTAGGTAAAAATTCATTCATGGAAACAAGTGGCATAGTATTTCTCTCCTTCTAAGTATAATTTGAACTTTCCGGCTTGTATACCGTTCTAAAGTCATACTGGCCCATTATACCATACAAATGGACAAACGAGAATCCCGTGACCCGGCTCCCTCAGCATATGAACGGTATGAAAACGGGAACAAACGCAGTGACATCAGCAATAGGCCATACGATGATCGGCATACGGAAGAAGGCTTTCGGTGAAGAAACATCCGAGGTTTGGAGCAGCTATTCCTGCAGATTTAGTTTCCACCGCAGTGGACTTGTCTAATCTTGTATTTTAAAAAAAGAGACCCTTTTCAGGATCCCACGGCGTATGAACTGTTATTCGAGGAACGAAGATGCTGATTAACGGCTTGACGGAGCTCATCGATATCGAACGGCTTCGTAAAGTGCATAATCGCTCCAAGATCAGTAGCTTCTTTAATCATGTCCAGCTCCCCGTAAGCCGTCATCATGATGACTTTAATCGAAGCGTCAATGCTCTTGATGTGCTTCAAGATATCAAGACCGTCCATTCCGGGAATCTTCATATCCAAAAGAACAAGATCGGGCGACACGTTTCTTACGATCTCAAGCGCCAACTTACCATTGGATGCCTGATATGTCTCGTACCCTTCACTGCTGAATACCTCCATCAGCAATATACGGATACCATTCTGGTCATCAACGATGAGCAGTTTCTTCTTCAAGTGAGTACCCTCCCATTTTCGTTTTCCCAATGCATTTGGGAAATTCCGTCCTGATTTGTACACCTAACAAAATATTCTATACCGGAAACGCGATTCCTGCTGTCTCCACCAAAAAATTTTGAAAAGTTTTACAAATTAAGCAGACATTACAGCCTCCGTCCGTTTCGCCGAGTCGAAGGCTGTTATTCGGCTGTCTGCCTATCTATTACGGAAAGCAGGGCACTCCCGACATATCAAGATTATCGCCCGTGTGTGTAAGCCGCTTGTACAAAATGCTTAAACAGCGGCTGCGGACGGTTCGGTCTCGAAGTAAACTCCGGATGGAACTGCACCGCCAAAAACCAAGGGTGGTCCGGACATTCAATGATTTCCACCAAGCGGCCGTCAGGACTGGTTCCCGAAATATGCAGGCCTGCGGCTTCAAGCGTTTCACGGTATTCATTATTAAACTCGTACCGGTGACGATGACGTTCGTATACGAGCTCGTCCCCATAGCAGCGCATCGCGAGCGACCCTTCTTTGAGCTTGCAAGGATACAATCCAAGCCGCATCGTTCCGCCCAAATCCTCAATATCCTTCTGCTCAGGCAGCAGATCAATGACCGGATAAGGCGTCGTAGGGTGAATTTCCGAGCTGTTCGCACCCTCAAGCTTGAGCACTGAACGGGCATACTCGACGACGGCCACCTGCATGCCGAGACAGATGCCGAAGAACGGAATTTTGTTCTCGCGGGCATAACGAATCGCCGTCACTTTGCCCTCGATGCCGCGGTCTCCAAAACCGCCGGGAACCAGAATTCCCTGAACGCCGCCCAACAGCTCGCCGACGTTGTGGTCGTACACTTCTTCCGCATTCACCCAGCGGATTTTCACTTCGGTGTTGCAATCGATACCGGCATGGCCCAGCGCCTCGACAATGCTCAGATAAGCGTCATGAAGCGCTACGTATTTACCGACAATGGCGATTTCGGTCGTTTCTTTAGGCGATTTAACGCGTTTGATCAGGTTTTCCCATTCCGTCATATCCGGCTCGTTCGCGGACAGCTTCAAATGATTCACCACGATGTCGTCAAGCCCCTGCTCGCGAAACATCATCGGAACCTCATATAACGTTTCTGCATCGCGCGCTTCGATAACGGCGCCCGGGTCGATATCACAGAACAACGCCAGCTTCCGCTTCATGTCTTCAGCCAGCGGGTGCTCCGTGCGGCAGACGATAACTTGAGGTTGAATGCCGATGCCGCGGAGTTCTTTTACGCTGTGCTGAGTCGGCTTTGTTTTGACCTCTCCTGCCGCCTTCAGATACGGAATCAGTGTGACGTGAATATACATCACGTTATCCCGGCCGATGTCGCTTTTTATTTGACGAATGGCTTCGAGGAACGGGAGGCTCTCGATATCGCCTACCGTACCCCCGATCTCTGTGATGACTACATCCGATTGAGCTTCGCGCCCGGCCCGGAACACCCGCTCCTTGATCTCGTTTGTGATGTGAGGGATGACTTGCACCGTGCCGCCCAAATATTCTCCGCGGCGTTCTTTTGCGATGACGGAGGAGTACACTTTGCCTGTCGTGACGTTGCTGTTCTTGGACAGATTGATATCGATGAAACGTTCATAATGGCCAAGGTCGAGGTCTGTCTCCGCACCATCGTCCGTTACGAATACTTCCCCATGCTGATAAGGACTCATTGTTCCCGGGTCGACGTTAATATACGGATCGAATTTCTGAATCGTGACCTTTAGCCCGCGGTTCTTGAGCAATCTTCCGAGCGACGCCGCCGTAATGCCTTTACCAAGCGAAGAAACAACGCCTCCGGTCACGAAAATATACTTTGTCATTATGTAATACCTCCCAAGTTTAGCTTGCCTAAAAAAAAGAAAAAGCCCCCGCTCCGGCGGGGCACTTTTATCCAAAAGGACCTCATGGTCCGTAATGTTCATCCAAAGCCCAGAAAATAGTTTACTCTGATCGGGTCAACCTGTCAAGGAGAAAGGAGGCGCAGCTATTATTTGTCATTTTTATCGTCGTCTGCACTTTCGAAATCTTCTTCCAGATCGTCGAGGTCATCCTCCAGATCGGAAACTTCCTCATCGAGTTCCACTTCATCCAGGACTTCTTCGTCGGCCTCCTCTTCTTCGAAGAATTCGGTCTCTTCCTCCACCTCATCCTCCGAGTCGTAGTCGTCGCGAGGAGAATCGTAGCTGTCATAGTCTTCTTCAGCAAACGTATCTTCTTCTTCAGCGAACAAATCCTCATCATCCAAGTCATCGTCTTCATCGTTAATGATGCGCGGACGTTTGCCGCTGCCCACAGCATCCTCGGATTTCTCCACGGGATACCAACGCTTCAGGCCCCACAGGTTGGTGCCTACACACGCAAAACGACCGTCAATGTTGATCTCGGTATATAGCTGGGCGATGACCTGCATTACCTCGTCATCGGACAGACCTTTTATTTTGGCGATTTCCATCATCAGATCCCGATAGTAAAACGGCGTATTCGCCGCCTTCAGCAATTCAAAGGCGAGATCCACCATAGGCATTTCCTTGGCTTGCTCCGTACCGATTTTAAGCAGGTTCTGAGCACTCATTTCGGGGCACATCCTTTCCGACATTTATATGCGCTTGCAACTGTTACAGAGAAGCGTGGCCGCTCACAGTCGGCAACTTTATCACTACAATATCCACTATCTTCAATTAGTAAACCTTATTTTATCCAAAAATGCAACTGGTTGACGGGGTTTTAGCGAAATGAAACGAAGGATTACGCCGTATGCCGTAACCCGATCCTGTGCCGGACGGCCCATTAGGCGGAATCCTTCGTTCCTGACTGTATCCCCAAAGGACCAAAGCCGGACTCTTGAGCCTTCCCTTGCTCCTCTGACCCTAGAAGAGGGAACACCAGACACTCCCCCTTGATATCGTATGTAGCCCCATGCGCTTTGACACATGCCTACAACCTATTTATTTGGCATAAGGTTATGCGCTCATACGGGAGTATACCCTCCTACATACGATAACTAAGGAACGCTCGCCAGCTAAAGGGGGGGGAGGAAGATTATGAATCCTTCAGCATTTGTTGCGTGGCTTCATGAGGCGGTGGTCGATTCGAAGAACGCCGAGAAGCGGCATATTATCCGCTTTGCTCATGGGCGCGATTACGCTGCTTTTGCCCGGCTCATCAGCCGGCAGCGCAAATCCCTGCCCCTGCTTCGACACATTCAGCCGCTCAGGCTGATTCGCGGTATCTCGTGTACTTTGCGTTCGACGGAAAAGCTCAGTTCCGTTCCTTTTATCCATTTTGTCGAAGAAGACAACCGCGCAAAAGTACACAGCTTTTGGAATATGTCTATGGCCAGAACGTTATCGCCCTCCGAAGGCGGCAGGTCAGCCGAGAAAACAGTCATTCCTTGGGGAATAAAGCATATCCGCGCACCCCAGACCTGGAGGAAATCCCGGGGCGAACGAGTCCGCATCGGCATCATCGATACCGGAGCGGATTATTCCCATCCCGATCTTCGCCATTGCCTCTCCCGGGGCGTGAATATTTTGAACCGCCATTTGCTTCCTATAGACGATAACGGCCATGGGACGCATATCGCAGGAACCATTGCCGCTTATACCCAGAACAAAGGAATGATCGGCGTGGCGCCCGGCGCGCTCATTCATCCGGTAAAAGCGTTCGATCACCAAGGGGGTGCCTTCGTCTCGGACATTGTCAGCGGGATTGAATGGTGCGTCTCGAACGGCATTCAACTGATTAACATGAGCTTCGGCATGAAAACGTACAGCAGAGCGTTGGAGGCTGCCGTCCTCAGCGCTTACCGGGCGGGCGTCATCATCGTCGCCTCTTCAGGCAACGAAGGCAAGCAAGCGGAAGTCGACTACCCTGCGCGGCTTCGGCAGGTTATTGCCGTCGGCGCCACAACGCGCAAAGGACGAATTGCACCTTTTAGCAATGTAGGCAAACAAATTGATATTTATGCTCCCGGCGAGAAAATCTATTCCACCTGGCCGCGAGGCAAATACCACGAGCTGAGCGGCACTTCGATGGCGACCTCGCACGTGTCGGGCGTGATCGCCCTCATGCTTGCGCGGCGACCGGGACTGAAGCCGCTCGCCGTAAAGAGAATTTTAAGGAAAAACGCCCGATTTATTATCAAATCCGGAAAAAAAATCAGCAGCGTGAAAGAAATTCATGCCTTCCGCGCGGTACAGGCCGTAGACAAATCATCCTGACAGGTCAGCAGGCCCGGCCGGATCCGGGATCCGAATCCTTCTGCGGTACGGCACGAAGCAAGAGACGGTATTCCCCGCCATCTTCGCCCATCACAGACAGCTTATAGCTCCAGGCAATGGTCAGCGGACCGCCCGGAGCGCTTATGTCGTCCAAGCTGTCCGGCGGGCCTTCCTGCCGTACATCCAGACTGAGGGTTTCCGTTTCCAGTTCGATTCGGCCTTGCGGGGTTTGCAAGTACCCTGTATGCCGCTTCCCGGGGATAAAGGTTTGTTCAAGCCGGATATCGCCATGACGTACGATGCGCAGCTCTCCTTGTCCTGCCTTGACCATAGTAACGGTTCGGCCCATTTCCGCTTCGTGCGGTTCATCGTAACGAACGTACACCTGTTCCCCTTTCAGAAACAAGTCCCCATCCATACGCCGCACGATGCGTTCTCCCGCGGCAAAGCTTTCTAATATAATGTCGACCCGGCGCCTGTGGGTTGCCGATGTGTGCTTGTCCGTCATCTCAACGATCCTCTCCCGTAATTACTGCTTTTGAAACCTGCTCCGTTTATTTTACGTCAAATAGGGTTAAAGCGATACTTTTGTATCTGCTTTCGCATGTTGATTCCATAATTCCCGGAGGATGTGTTCATTCATGGATTTGAGCACAAGGAAGGCGAAAAGAAAACTATCCCGAAGAACATTCCTCAAGAAGTCGGCCCTAACGGCAGCAGGTATCATAGCCCTACCGCCGACCGCCTATGGATATGCCCGATATGCCGAACGCCGCTGGCTTGAAGTGAACAAAGTCACGCTGTCTTTGCCGAGATTGCCTCAGGGAATGGACGGCATCCGAATTGTCCAATTCAGCGATGTCCATCTGGGCTTCCATTACGATGCGGATGAGCTGTTCCGGCTGGCGGAAACGATCAACGGACTCCAGCCTGATATCATCTGCTTCACCGGCGATTTGGTCGATTACGAGATCGGCAAGGACGGGGTACGTTATGCGGAGGCCTTGGTGAACATGAAGGCGGCGCTCGGCAAGTTTTCAGTGCTCGGAAACCATGATTATTTCAATGAATCCGCCGAAGTAGCCGGGCTCCTGACCGAGGGCGGATTCCGCATGCTTCGAAATGATTTGGCGGCCGTACAACACGGAGGAAGCACGATGTGGATCGCGGGCGTAGAAGACATGTGGATGGGGAAACCCGATGTGAAAGAGGCGACACGCCTGGCCAAGCCGAAAGACTTCGTCATGCTGCTGGCGCACTGCCCCGACTTTGCCGACGTCGCCGTTGACCACCAGGTGGATTTACAGCTGTCGGGCCATACCCACGGCGGCCAAGTACGGATCCCGCTGCTGGGGCATGTCGTGACCCCCAAGTACGGCAAGAAGTATGTGATCGGCGGATACACGCTCGGCGATCACAAGCTGCAATTATACGTAAACCGGGGCATCGGCGTCTCTCAGCACCCTATCCGCTTCCTGTGCCGCCCGGAGCTTACGGTGCTCACGCTGCGCCAAGCTTAAGCAGGCCGGGGCTCCAGCATACATCAGACAAAAAACCGGCCCTTCGCCTGAAAGTAAGACGAAAAGACCGGTTTTATTCATCTGGATGTTATTTCACCAAGCCGAGCAGCATTTCGCGGATCAGCTTGCTGGCGACGATCTGGGTTTGCTCCGTCGGATCGTAAGCCGGGGCAACCTCGACGATGTCGGCGCCGACGAAATTCAGCTCCGAAGCGGCCATCGCGTGAATCGCGGCAAGCAGCTCCTTCGACGTAATGCCGCCCGCTTCCGCGGTTCCCGTGCCCGGGGCGCACATCGGATCCAGCACATCAATGTCGATCGTCAAATAGACAGGACGTCCGGCAAGCTCCGGCAGCACTTTCTTCAGCGGCTCAAGCACCTCGAACGGGTAGAAATTAATGTTTTCGCGGCCGAACCGGAACTCCTCACGGGAGCCCGAGCGGATGCCGAACTGATAAATGTTCCTGCCGCCCATCAGTGCAGCCGCTTTGCGGATCGGCGTTGAGTGGGACAGCGGCTCGCCTTCGTACTGCTCGCGCAGATCGGCATGGGCGTCGATGTGAATCAAAGCGAGATCCGGGTACTTGGCGTACACTTCCCGGATGACAGGCCAGGATACGAGATGCTCGCCGCCGAGGCCAAGCGGAAATTTACCGTCAGCCAGCAGGCCGCGCACATACTCGCCGATGATCTCCAGGCTGCGTCCCGCGTTACCGAAGGGAAGCAGGAGGTCCCCCGCATCAAAATAAGTGATATCTTCAAGGCTTTTATCCAAATACGGACTGTACTCCTCCAGACCGATCGACACCTCGCGAATGCGCGAAGGGCCGAACCGGGAACCGGGACGGAAACTGACCGTATAATCCATCGGCATGCCGTAGATGACCGCCCGGGACGCCGCATAGTCGTCCGAGCTGAGAATAAAGACGTTGCCGGAATATTTTTGATCGAGTTTCATAGATTCAGACCTCCTTGGTTTGGCGGTTACTTCGTTAAATCTTCCACAAACTTCGGGAGCGCGAAGGCCGCTTTATGCAGGCGCGGAGTGTAATATTTCGTATCGATCTCCGGAATCTTCGTTTCGTCGACAGCAAGCGGATCATATTTTTACTGCCCATTGTGAACGTCCAGAGGCCGCTCGGGTAAGTCGGAATATTGGCGCAGTATACGCGCACAATCGGGAAAATCTCTTTTACGTCGCGATTGACGCTTTGGATCAGGTCCGCCTTGAACCAAGGGTTGTCCGTTTGCGCAACAAAAATACCGTCTTCCTTGAGCGCATCGTAAATTCCTTTATAAAACCCTTGTGTAAACAGCGATACGGCCGGGCCAACCGGCTCGGTGGAGTCCACCATGATCACATCATAGGTGTTCTTATGGTCGTGAATATGCATGTAGCCGTCGTTCACGATCACTTCTACGCGCGGGTTGTCCAGTGCGCCGGCGATCGAAGGCAGATACTTCTTGGAATACTCGATGACTTTGCCGTCGATTTCAACGAGAACCGCTTTTTCCACTTCCGGATGCTTCAGCACTTCGCGGATGACGCCGCCGTCGCCGCCGCCGACGACCAGAACATGTTTCGGATTCGGATGCGTATTGAGCGCCGGATGCGCCACCATCTCATGATAAACGAACTCGTCCTTCACGGTAGTCATGACCATTCCGTCCAACACGAGCATCGTGCCCCATTCGGCCGTTTCGATCATCGCAAGATCTTGAAAATCCGTTTTCTCCGTAACGTGAGTCTTGCTGATTTTTGCCGTAATGCCGAAGTTATCGGTTTGTTTTTCTGTGTACCATAATTCCATATGTAATTCCACCTTTCGCAAAAGCGCATATTCATCGGCTTCCATCCCAATGGAGAAACCGCAGGACGGGCGGACAACTGTTATTTTGGTATGTTTCAGCCGGTCTCTTGCATGTCAAATTGTATTATAGTGGATCTACCCGAAAATGCAAATACGAACGCCGGGAATCCGAACGATTTTTAAAAAAATTTAACGTTTCTGTTACATTCGCATGAATAGGGTTTTCTATGTTTTTCCATACTGGATAATAGAACTTATTTTCCGGGAAAGGAGCGAATGACATGAGCGAAGAGCGGAGTAAACGGACGACCGCAGAAACCGATCCCTTGGAACGCTTGGGGAAACGATTGAAGAAGTGGATATCATTTTCTTTTACTTGTCTGATGTTGAGCGCAGCCGCTTTGCTGGTTCTCATACTGTTCATGCGTTCGCAGTCGCTTCCCGTATCGAAAATGGCGATGGCTTCCGAAATGTACGATGTGCACGGCACCATGATCGAAGCGTACGGCGGGAGCAAAAACCGCCAGATGATTTCCCTGAAGGAGATGTCCCCGAAGGTAATTGAAGCGACGCTGGCGATTGAGGACCGGAACTTTTACGGCCACTTCGGCTTCGATCCCAAAGGCATAGCCAGGGCCGCCTGGGTAAACCTGCAGCATATGTCCAAGGTCCAGGGAGCAGGCACCATTACCCAACAGCTGGCGCGGAACCTGTATTTAACACATGAGAGAACATGGACGCGCAAAATCAAGGAAACCTACTATGCCGTACAAATGGAGCTTCAAATGAGCAAGGATCAAATTTTGGAGCAATATTTGAACCAAATTTATTACGGGCACTCTACATACGGCATTCAAGCGGCTTCCCAGCTGTTTTTCGGCAAGAACGCATCCGAGCTGTCCCTTGCCGAAAGCGCCCTGCTGGCAGGGATACCGAAGGGCCCGCGTTATTATTCCCCCTATTATGATTTGCAAAATGCGATGAACCGGCAAAAAACGGTGCTGCAAACCATGGTCGAGGCCGGCTATATTACGCAGAAGCAGGCGGATGAAGCGGCGCGGGAAAAGCTGAACATCCTGCCGCTGGCAAACAAAAAGCCTGTGACGGCGCCTTATTTTCACGACTATGTGCGGAGGCTGGGCACGGAATTGCTCGGTATGGAGGAAAAAGAGTTCGAGGAAAGCGGACTTCGCATCTATACATCCCTGGATCTGAAAGCGCAAAAGATTGCGGAAGACGTCGTCACGGAGCAGCTGAAGGACTTCCCGGAGATTCAGACGGCTCTTGTCGCGATCGATCCCCGCAACGGTTATGTCAAGGCGATGGTCGGCGGGCGCAATTACGGGGAGAACCAATATAACCGCGTGTTCGCGAATACGCGGCAGCCGGGGTCGTCTTTCAAGCCGATCGTGTATTTAACGGCGCTGAAGGAAAAGCATTTTTCACCGGTCACCCGGTATCTCAGCGAACCGACGACATTCACCTACGATCAGGGACGGCAAACCTACACGCCCAGCAATTTTGGCAATAAATACTTCGACTGGATTGATTTGCGTACGGCGATTGCCAAATCAGACAATATTTTTGCCGTGCATACGGTGTTGGAAACAGGACCCGAACGCGTCATTGAGATGGCAAGACGGATGGGCATCACAAGTCCGATGAAGCCGATGCCGTCTTTGGCGCTCGGCACTTTTCCGGTCAGCCCGTTCGAAATGGCTTCAGCCTTCGGCATCTTGGCCGGGCAAGGCGTTCGCGTCGAGCCGACAGCGATTCTGCGCATTGAAGACCGGCGCGGACGCGTGCTCTATGAGGCCGCGCCAAAGCAGGAGACGGTCATTGAGCCCGCGTACACCTACGTGCTGACCAAGCTGATGGAGGGCGTCTTCGACCAAGGCGGCACGGGCAGCCGTGTATCAAGCGTGCTGAAGCGCCCCGTTGCCGGCAAAACCGGCACGACGAATACGGACGCATGGCTTGTCGGCTACACGCCGGAGCTGTCGACGGCCGTATGGGTCGGCTATGATAAGGACCGCAACATCAGCGCGGTCGAATCTCACCTCGCGGCGCCGATCTTCGCCGAGTTCACGGAACGGACGCTGGAGTCGGTGCCCCCGAAGCTGTTCCCGATCCCCGAAGGCGTCGTGAATGTCTACATCGATCCGGCGACCGGCAAGCTGGCCAACGAGAGCTGTCCCGATTCACGGATGGAAGCGTTCGTTCAAGGCACGGAGCCAACGGAATACTGCACGCAGCAGCCGGCCCGGAATGACGGAGACCAGAATTCCGAACCGGCGAAAAGAAAACAAAACGGCACGTGGTGGGAAGACCTGAAGCGTTGGTGGAACAGCTAGCACCGGGAGCAGAATGGGAAGCAAGCGGGCTGCGTACGCCGGCCGCAAGTACGACATGAAGCGCTTGGGGGATTGCCTCTCAATACAGCCTTCAACTCACTAAAGCGTACGTAGAACCATCATCGAAGCTGAAAAAGAGGGGCGTCAAGCGCCCCTTCCTCCAATCATGTCTCTTATTTGCCCAAAAACGAATTCAACATCCACACATGCTTCTCAAGACTGGAATGAATGCCGAGGAGCAGATCGCCGGTCGTTTCGTCTTTTTCCGATTCGGCCAGCTTCATTCCCGTTTTCAGCTCACCGACCATGGTCTCAAAATCGTCAACGATCGATTTGACCATCTGTTCGGCAGTCTCTTTGCCCGTGGCGTCCCCGACGGAAGCCAGCTCCAGGCAGCCCTTCATTGTGGCGACGGGCAGGCCCCCGAGCGACAGCAGACGTTCGGCGAGAGCATCCACATGTGCCGCCGCTTCCGTATAGAGCTCTTCGAATTTGGTATGAAGCGTAAAAAATTGCTGTCCCTTCACATACCAATGATAATTATGAAGCTTAACGAACAAGACGGACCAATTGGCGATTTGTCTGTTGAGCGTTTCGTGTAAGGTTAGCTGCATACTTATTTTCTCCCCCTCTTTTGATTTATTTTTTCCAAGCTAGTTTTTCGGCATAAATTCGCTGATGTCGAGGCCCAGTCCTTGC
Source organism: Paenibacillus sp. JMULE4 (assembly GCF_013337105.1). Taxonomy (NCBI): domain Bacteria; kingdom Bacillati; phylum Bacillota; class Bacilli; order Caryophanales; family Paenibacillaceae; genus Paenibacillus; species Paenibacillus sp. JMULE4. The sequence goes on along the minus strand of NZ_SGWF01000017.1, from coordinate 92,047 downwards.
GCAAGTCTCATGCCGTACTCCCGGTCCGCGCGGAAGAAGTTGCATACGGCACGGAGTTGAATCTTTTCATTGGTTTGCTTCAAATCATTGACCAGATTGCTGAGCAAATGATCGCGCTCCTGATCGGAGAAGCTGCGGTAAAGTTCGCCCGCCTGTGTGAAATCGTCCGTTTTATCGATGCGCTGACGTCCTGCGACACCATAAAGCGGCGAACGGCTTTCCACATACTCCGGAGCCTCCTTCGGACTTTCCTCGAAGCTGTTCGGCTCGTAGTTAACCGGGCTCGGATCCTGCTTCACGTTCATGAAGCCGTCGCGCTGATGATTTCTTACCGGAGCGTACGGACAATTGACCGGAATTTGCAGATAATTGGCGCCCAGACGGTACCGCTGGGTATCCGGATAAGAGAACAGTCTGCCTTGAAGCAGCTTATCTTCCGACGGCTCGATCCCGGGAACCAGCGCGCTCGGAGCGAATGCGGACTGCTCCACCTCCGCAAAATAGTTTTGCGGATTCCGGTTCAACGTCATGGTGCCGACCTTGTGCAGAGGGTACATATCCTCCGGCCATACCTTCGTCGCATCCAGCGGGTCAAACGCAAAGCGGTCCAAATGCTCAACCGGCATCATTTGAACATGGAGCTCCCACTGCGGGAAATTCCCCTTTTCAATGTTATCGAACAAATCCCGGGTAGCGTGGTTAAAGTCTCTGCCCTGCACTTCGCGCGCCTCGTCAGCCGACAAATTCACGACACCCTGAAGCGACTTCCAATGATATTTAACATAAATGACCTTGCCTTCCGCATTCACCCACTTGAAGGCGTGAACGCCAAAGCCGTTCATTTGCCGATAGTTGGCCGGGGTCCCGTTGTCGGAGAACACCCAGGTCATCATATGTGTGGACTCAGGAGACAAGGTCATAAAATCCCAATACCTCTCCGGATCTTGAACGTTCGTGTCCGGGGCGGGCTTTAAGGAATGGACCATGTCCGGGAATTTAATCGCATCGCGGATAAAGAACACCGGCAGATGGTTCCCTACCAAATCATAATTGCCTTCCTCTGTGTAAAACTTGACGGCAAATCCACGCGGGTCGCGAGCCGTTTCCGGTGAGCCTGTACCGTGGATAACCGTGGAAAAACGGACGAACACCGGCGTCTCCTGCCCCACCTCCTGCAGGAAGTGAGCCTTCGTGTACGCCTTCATGCTGGCCTCCGTCCGGAATACCCCGTGAGCACCTGCGCCGCGGGCATGAACGACACGCTCCGGAATACGTTCGCGGTCAAAGTGAGCCAGCTTTTCGAGCAAATGGTAGTCCTCTAGCAGTGTCGGACCCCGTTGTCCGGCTGTTCTCGAATTCTGGTTATCACCTACCGGCGCGCCTTGATTGGTAGTCAGTCTGTTATGCATATCAAGCAACTCCTTGTATTTAAATTTAGACTTGGTTTAAATCTTGATATGATCATAACATGCGCTGACCGCCAAATCATGATATTCAAATGAAAATTACATGAAAAAATGATGAAGGCGAATCTGCCGCTCACTCATCCGCCAACCGGTACCCCACACCTCTTACCGTAGAGATGTACTTGGCTTCTCCAGCCGAGTCGCCCAGCTTTTTCCTTAAGCTTTTCACATGAACGTCAACCACGTTGCTGCCGCCGAAATACGAGCTCCCCCATAGCTGATTCAAAATATCTTCCCGTGAAAGCACCGCACCCTCCGATTGAAGAAAAAGCTGCAGAAGCTCATATTCCGTTTTCGTCAAATCAAGCCGTACCTGCCCCCGGTAAACCGCCATTTTTCTGGAATCGACCGTCAAATCCTTGAACACACTCCGGCCGGAGGAAACGTCGGGCGTGAACCCGGATTCCGGAACCGCTTCGCTTATGCGCCGCACGGTTTCCCGGATATCGCCGGCAGGCCAGCTGATAAATTCGGCTGCCGAATCTGCTGAAGCATCTGCCGCCGTCTGCCCGTTCACCAAAAAAAGAAGCCGGGGCTGCCGGAGCGATTGCGAAAATAAAGAAACGGCGTGCTGCGCGTCCCGCTCCACGTCTTGAGACGACGTCAAATCATAGATGATGGTATTTACGTTAAGCTCCTTCATCATCAAGGGATCGTAACGGTGGAACACCAGAATATCGAAGCAGTCCGAAGCCAGCCTGCCAATCAGTTCGCCCAACCGATTCGGAAACGGGCTGATGACAATCACTCTTTGCGTACGGGTGCATACGTTCCCCAGCATCCAAGAATCCTCCTCCCGCAATCGGCTTTGATCCGTAATCTCGAAATTTTGGAACAGATTTACACTTTGTGCTGTGCGCATGTACCGCATACCCCCTCAAAGACAACATGGGAATTGCTGACTTTGTAATTCGTCGCTTTCTCCACCGCCGTAATCCATTCGTCCGGCGTCGGACTCAGTACCTCGTCCACTCGTCCGCACTGTTTGCAAACAATATGATGGTGATCGTCCACTCTTGCATCATAACGGCTTGCCGCTTCTCCCAATTTAAGCTCGCGAAGCAGCCCTACATCCGTCAAATACTTGAGGGAGTTATAAACCGTAGCATAGGCGAACTGCTGGCCTTGCTCTCTCAGTCTCTCCATCACCTCCGCGGCCGTCGGGTGTCCATCGTCATATTGGACAGCCTCAAGAACCGCTTTGCGCTGTGCAGTCAAATTGATTTTATTCATAGGGGTTCATTCCTTTATTTATATTTAGATTTAGTATAAATCTTATATTGGACTTGGTCAACCAATAATCAACCAAAGGACGTTATCTTCCGTGCTGAAAGGCCGCCGGCAGCCGCGCAAATCGAGTAGGAGAGGGCGGCTAACCCCCGTCCTCTCATACCACCGTACATGCGGGTCCGCATACGGCAGTTCCGAAGGTTAACAAAGTTCCAGATAACGAGAAAGTAAGCTTTTCAGCCCTCTTGCTTCCCAGTAGGAAGCCGGGAGGGCGTTGTATGTGTTCCGGGACATTTTCCAAGCACCCCGGCGGGAATTAGCCATCATGAGAGCTGCCCATTCAGGCACGCCGAGCGCCAGGTGTTCGCGGATACGGGTTCGTACCCGTTTCCACTGTTTCCATAGGCACATGCGGAGTCTTCTGCGAATCCACTGGTCAAAGTTCTGGCAGTGTGTTTTCGCCGAAGCAAGGCGAAAGTATCCTATCCAGCCCATGAGGTAGCGGTTTAGACGCGTGATGCGTTCCTCCATCGACATCGGCTGGGTCCGGTTCGTCAGTTCTCGAATCTTCTCCTTGAATCGGGAGATGCTCTTTGGGGCTAAACCTTGGCGGCTTTGGATTTTGCCTTGGTGTGGAGGCTCATCCGACTAACACTGCCTCAAATTGGGTTCGTGTACCTTGGCCCGTGCTTTTGCCTCCGGCTTCCTTCAGATTCCGCCTCGCGGCGGACGCCCTTGCCCTTGGCTAACGGTAGGCGCTCGCCAGCCCCCGTTCGGGACTTTCACCCTAGAGATGACGCCCATGCTGGGCGTAACACAACACAAAAAGGCAGACCAAAGGTCTGCCTTTTTGCTGTCCTAGTATATGGTGCATATACTAGGCATTAGTATACATCGTTATGTCAGGCCGTTCAATGACCGTCACATAATGTACAAATTTTACGCAAGCGCTTCTTTGAGTTCCGCTTCGGATCGTTCCCACATGCCGGGGTCGTTCTCGATCATCAGCTTCTTGAGAGCGGCTTTTTCCCGTTCCCCGAGATTATCGAGCATAATGCGGCGCTTTAGCGCATAATCCATCCGGTTCACATGATCGGCGAGCACTTTCCAGCCTTTGCGCGCCTCCGGATCTACCGTCATCTCGCAGGAAGTGACCCCTGCATAGTATTTGCCGTCCTCCTTGAAATCCACTGCCACCCAAACGATCCAGCAGGGGCGTCCGTTGGGAACCTCATCCTTGTTCGTGGTAAACTTGATCCCTTTTTCTATTTTGCTCTTGGCATGCAGCGCCCCCTGATCGATATAGGCTTCTCCCTCGTCAATAATGACGCAGGATAATTGGCTCAGGTCGATCGAGCCTTGGCCAAAGCCGCGGTGCTTCGTTTCCTTATTGCTGACAATATTAAGTGAAGGCAGTTTTTTCTTTTCATTTATATCCACAAGGCACACCATCCCTATCCTATATTTCAAAGTTCCGCAAAGTTCAATCTCACTCGTTATTATTGTAGCCAAAGTACCGGAGCATGTAAATAAATCGAAGCCGCTCCGTTCCCAAACGCAAATGCCCGGGAAAAACCCGTAAAGGAAAAAAGGCAGAAATAATCCTCGTCCCACAAACATATACATGCTGTAGATGCTTGTCAACGGGGTGAATATGGATGAAAAAACGAATCGGCAGCCCCCTTGTATCATGGGGCTTACTTACAATCTTCGCCTGCGGTGTCACACTGCTGACGAATGCCCTGCTGTCGTCCGACTTCCGGTCGGGAACTCCTTCCGCCGGTTGGAAGCTTTCCGCCGAAGCCGCTTACCCTGCCGTGTTCCCTGCTGAAGGGGGGGTGGATCCGCTCAACCTGAAGCCCATAAGGTCAACCGCGGGGCACTCCATCGTTGAGGCGCCGGCATGGCCTCAAGCCAGGGGACAAGCGGACGGCTCATCTACGGGCATTTTTTTGCCGACGGCACATGCGGAGCCGGTTAGCGGACGAGTGAACGAACCGGCGGCCCCTCCTCCCGCACCGCCCAGCTTGCCGGTCAAGCCTGTAGAGAAACCGGCGCCGAAGCCGTTATCCAACCGCATCGTCGAGTATCATCTCAACGTAGAACTGGATGCCGATGGCAAGCTGATTAAAGGCACCTCGTCGATGACTTGGAAAAACCCGGGAAGTCGCCCGGTGCAGGAGCTTTATTTTCACTTGTATCCCAATGCGTTCGAGTCCAAGAAAACGACGTTCATGAAGGAATCCGGCGGAAAGCTGCGGGACGATGTCCGCAAGGAAGACAGCTTTGGCAGCATGACGGTCAGCTCCATTCGAACGCTTGACGGAGCCGAGATGGAGCTGATCGACCGGATGGAGTATGTCCAGCCGGATGACGGCAACAAGGACGACAACACCCTGATCAGGGTACCGCTTCCAAAGCCCGTCATGCCGGGCGGAAGTGTAGATCTGCTGACCCAATTTTCCGTGAAGCTGCCGCAGGTTTTCGCCAGAATGGGCTATGCGAACGATTTTGTGATGGCCGGCCAGTGGTTTCCCAAAATCGCCGTATACGAGCCCAAAGGCACCCGCGGTCGGACAGATGAGGGCTGGAATTTGCACCAGTATCACGGGAATTCGGAGTTTTACGCGGACTTTGGCATATTCGACGTTAGAATCAAGGTGCCTTCCGCCTATAAGGTAGCGGCCACCGGCTTCCCGACCAAACCCGTCTCCGATGACGGCAAAACGAAAACCTACTCGTTTTACTCCGACGATGTGCATGATTTTGCCTGGGCCGCTTCGCCGCATTTTATATACCATGAAGAACCCTACGCCACTCCTCATCTGCCCGGCGTCCGCATCAAGCTGTATCTGGATCCGAAGCATGAGCATCTGAAGGCCCGTTATATGACAGCCGCCAAAAAAGCGCTCGCCCGATACTCTCAGTGGTACGGCAGTTATCCTTACAACACGCTGTCGATCGTCGTGCCGCCGGAGGAGGGCAACGGAGCCGGAGGAATGGAATACCCTACGCTGATTACCGCATGGGGAGCAGCCGAAGAGAACCCGAGTCTGGAGCTGGAACGGGTTGTGGTGCATGAAATCGGCCACCAATTTTTTTACGGCATGGTCGCCAGCAATGAATTTGAAGAGGCGTGGCTCGACGAAGGCTTTACCTCTTATGTGGAAGACAAGTTAATGGAAGCGGAATACGGCGTTCGCCCGAATCTGCTCGTGGAGTCGAGCTACATCACCAATCCGGCGGCGCTGCTGAAGAATGCCTGGAGCTATGACGGACACCATCACTATGCCGAGAATGTATATACCCGCGCCAAGCTGGTGCTGAAGGCCATGGAACGTCAGGTCGGAGCAGAGACCATGGACAAGATCATGCGAACGTATTTCCAGCGCTGGAAATTCAAGCACCCGACTACGTCGGATTTTCAACAAGTCGTAGAAGATGTGACGAAAACCAGTTGGCAGCCGTTTTTTGATCAATACGTTTATAACGGCATGATGGTCGACTACGCCGTAACCGGCATCAAAGTGCAGCAGGTGACAGAAAATGGCCAAACCTACTATGAGAACAGCGTGCAGCTGCGCAAGCTTGGAGGCACCTACCAAAATGTCCCGGTCCGTTTTCAATTTGCCGATGGAACACAACTCGATAAAACATGGAACGGCGCCGACAGCGAAGTCATCATGAAGCTGAATCACACGGCTCCGCTGTCGTGGGCGGCCATAGACCCGGAGCACTCTATCGTGCTGGAGAACAAGCGGATCAACGGCTTTATGAAAACGGAAGTCGATAAGAAGCTGTCGGTGCGATGGAACGTAAGTGTTGTGAAAATTTTGGAGACCTTGTTTGGCTGGGTCGCATGGTGAGGTGAGCGAGGAATATGTGGAACCGGATCAAAGCAGGCTGGACCTTGGCCTGGCAGCAGCCTTTTGCCGTCTTTACCCTCTTTATATACAATCTCATCTGGGGCGTCGCGCTGTATAAGCTGATTCAATCTGTCGTCCTCCCCCTTCTCCATCGTTATCCGGGGAGCGACCTGCCCGTCACAGCTTCGCAGCTGTTCTGGATCGAAGGTCATTTTCAGATCATGAAGACGGACCTGCTGGAGCCGTTTCTGTGGTGGGGCATCTGCCTCCTGGGATTAAGAATGCTGGTGCATCCGCTGCTTAATGCGGGGGTATATTACTCGCTTCAACATCGGGACATGAACGCAGGCTACCGGTTCGTGGAGGGGATTCGAAAGCTGTCTCTTCCCTTCTTCGGCCTCTACTTCATCCAACTGGCGCTGCTGCTCTCTCCGCTCTACTGGCTGGTTCCTTATACAATAGAGCTGTACGGGCATCAGACTTCATATATTTCCTTCGGGAAAGCGCTGGCGCCGGCGCTGGCCGGCTACATCGCCTATTGGTTTGTGCTCCAGCTCGTCTTTTTGTTCCTTCAGATCGGAAAAACCGATGGCAGGTCGGCCATTTACACCCTGCTGTTTGTGATTCGCCATCTGCCCGCCATTATGCTGATTTCTTTATCCGTAACAGGAATCTCTTTGGCCGTGTCCGCCGCGGTGATGGCGGCCTCGTTTTTCTGGGCCGGCTTTCTGGCCCTGATCGGATTACAAGCCTATCGGCTGGTTCAAATGTTTATTAAAGTATGGGCCATCAGCACACAATATGCGCTTTGGACGGAGAAAGCGTAGCTGATATCCTAATAAGACCGCAGAAGCACCGGTCCGCCATGGACCGGTATCTTTGTGTTGTTATATCCCCGATTCAATTAAACAAAATTTTCAATTTAAACCGCTTGAATGTGTCAATTTTGTTACAAAAGAAGGAAAAGTGCAGTTTTTCTCGAATATGTTTATCCGGAATCAAAAAAAAGAAAATTTTGCCGAATTTCTGTTTAGGAAAACGGGGGATCCATAACCGGGTGAATTGATCTCGACAAACAACGTCAGTGATCATAGGGAACCTTCAACCGAACCCTTCAGCTAACCTCGTAGGCACCGGAAGGGGAAACTTTTTTTGAAGAAGAAGCTTGTAGGTTTTGCACTTTCGTTAGCTATGTTTTGCAGTGTTTCCGTGGGCAGCGCATTTGCTGAAACCCCACTAAGTGCAGCGGTAAACGCGGGTTTAGGCTCGCCTTACAAATGGGCAGGCAATACGACAAACGGCTTTGATTGCTCCGGCTATACTTCTTGGGTGTTCGACAAGTTCGGTATAGAACTTCCCCATTCCTCCAAAGGCCAAGCCCAAGCCGGCCAATGGGTAGCCGCAGATCAGCTCCGTCCCGGCGACCTCGTGTTCTACAACACCGACGGTAAAGGCATTTCTCATGTCGGCGTATATGTGGGAGGCGGCAAGTTCTACCACTCGGCTACGAACAAAGGCGTTACGATTACTGAAATGAGCGAATCTTACTACGCCAATCGTTATGTGACAGCCCGGCGTATTTTGTCGGACGAGCAGTACAAACAACTCATGACCGACTCCAATTGATTTGGTCAACGGATTCGCAATGCAGCTTCGGAAGCCCTCAGTGTTTGGCCCGATCCGATCGTTCGCAAAAACGGACGAAACGGACGGACAAGCCTGCAGGGCTTTCTATTTTGCAGAAACCATGCGGAAGCCTCCTGCATCCGATCTGTTCCGAATGCTGTGATTTCTATTGATTTCCCTAATGATAATGATTATAATTCTCATTGGTACCGGGGACTGTCCCCCAAATCATTCGCCTGATGTGCCAGAAAGGAGCGCCGGATCATGACTCTTCAGGAACCGGTCAACCAAGTGCTTGAACAGCGGTTTGGACTATCCGAAACCGGAATCGCCGGAGCAGAATACCGATTCCATATGGGCAGCCTGTTGAGACCGGAGGAGATGTCCCGGTTTATTCGCATCTATACGGAAGCTTTGAAGGGATCGCATATCGACGTAGGCGGCATGTTTTTCATCGCTTGGGTTGCTCAAGTCTGTTCTGCTCTGCAGTATACCGTTTCTTGCCATCAAGCGGCCTTAAACCTGCATCTGGATCAATTGGAGCTGCAGCTCCGCCATCACTCCGATGGTCCTGCGCTGGCTTTCAGAGCGGATTCCTGCGTCGGCACGCCCTGCCCTGCCGATAACAGAGAAGAATGGCTGAGTGCGATTTTTCATCATTGGTATATCGGGCAGGTGAAGCCTCTCATCGCCTCCGTCTCCGAAGCCGCCGGCATTCCAACGGCTCAGCTGTGGGCCCAATTGGTCACCCGGCTGTATTATACGATTGACGTGATGATCGGGGAAGCGGAGGATGAAGAGACGAGAAGCCGGATTAAGGACGATTTTGCCGTTCTGGTACACCGCATCGGACCCCGGATTTTCGAGAAAAAAACCAATCTGCTGGATCTTAATTTTAAAATGGTCGAGTCTCCTGCTGATCCGGATCGTTTACTCCGGGTGAAAGCCGCGTGCTGCCTATACTACAAAACGGAAAAAGCATGCGGGAATTACTGCTTTACATGTCCCAAACTCAGCGATAAGGACCGTGAAGAGAAAAGGCGAAAGCTTTTGACAGGGACGCTTTGATCGGAAGTATAAGATGAGAGTGCCGGTGTATCATACACAGCCCCGGATGAAATAACAAGGAGGACCGGATCAGCATGCCAACGGCAAATGATCGTAGTCCTCCAACCGTGTCTGACACGGAATCCCCATTTCCTACTCTTTTCCTGTCGCCACCGGATTGTCCTTATAGCTGATCCAATCGCTCCAGCTGCCTGCGTACAGCTTGACATTGTCGAATCCGGCCTCGCTAAGCGCCAGCACGTTCGGACACGCCGTCACACCGGAGCCGCAATAGACGATAAGCTCATCGGCGTTGCGCAAGTCTGCGAACCTGGCCTTTTGCTCCGAAGCATCCTTCCATCCCCCTGAAGCTTGCAATCCTTCTTTCCAGAAATACTGCTTCGCTCCCGGAATATGTCCGGCCACCGGATCGATCGTTTCTTCGAGGCCAAGGTAACGTTTCTCTTCGCGAGAATCCACAAGCACCGTACCTGGACGCTTCAACCGGTCCTTCACCTGCTCCACATTCACCAGCATCTCGCTGCGCACCTTCGGCGTGAATACGGCCTGCTGCTCCACAGGCAGCTCCTCCGTTACGGGATACCCTGCTTCCTTCCATGCCGAGTAGCCCTTATCCAAAATATAGACTTCGTCATGACCAAGATATTTCAACAACCACCAAAACCGCGAGGCCATCGCACCGCCTTGATCGTCGTAAGCGACAACGACGGAATGCTCGTGGATACCCGCCCGGCCAAGCTTGGCGGCAAGCTCCCCGGGATCGGGAAGCGGATGGCGCCCTCCGTGCTTCTCTTTTGGACCGGACAAATCACGTTCGAGATCAAAATAAAACGCTCCGCAAATATGATCGATATCATAGCTTTGTTTTCCGGCCTCAGGCTGGCCTAATATAAAGCGGCAGTCCGCGATCACGATATGGTCTTGGATGCCGTGCTCAAACAACCATTCTTGACTGACTACATGCTTCAAGATCCAATCACTTCCTTTAATGGGGTGATATGCTGTATATTAACAGTATACACCCGAAGGGAGAAGCTGAAAAGAAAGTGATACCCAACGAGCCCCGGATTTTTTATATTGCCCCGCTCACGGAGGCGCACTGCCGCGACATCTGCAGTTGGGTTTATCCTCCGCCATACCATACCTACCATTTCCGGCCATGGGAGCTTATGCTTTCCGATCAAGAGGAATTCGCCGATGCTGAAATTCGAGTGAACCAGTACCGTGCCGTTCTGGACGCAAGCGGTGAGCTGAGCGGATTTGTGCAGTTTTTTCCTATGGTGGGCGTTACCCGGTTGGGTCTGGGCATGCGTCCCGATTTATGCGGCTGCGGCAACGGAATTCATTTTGTAAGAGCGATTGTACAGGAAGCCCAGCGGTTGTCTCCGCAAAATCAAATCGACCTTGAAGTGATGACTTGGAATGAAAGAGCGATCCGTGTGTATACCCGCGCCGGTTTTATCATTACGGACACCTACCAACGGATGACCCCTACCGGCATGGAAGAGTTCCACTGTATGGTATGGTCCGCATAAGGATGCATGAGAACAGATTCATTTCCGAAAACCCGCATAAGCTTCGTCGTACCTCCGGGCGCTGGTAAAGTCAAGCTCCATCAGTCCCCCGGCGTTCCACGAGGTGAGGCGAAGCGTCACCAGCCGATAATCGATGGAAATCATCGGATGATGGTTCAGTTCCTCGGCAATCCGGGCCACTTCATCCACGAACCCGATGCCGTCCATGAAAGACGCGAAGCGGTACTTCCTTGCGATCCATTTCCCGTTCTCTTCCAACGCCCAGCCTTCCGTCCGGTTCAGGCCGACTTTCACTTCCTCTTCCGTTAATCTCCTGTGCATGCCCATCCCTCCTATACCAAATAGATGACCGTCGTAAGCGTTTCTCCTTGGTCAATGCGGATCAAGTGCCGTTTGGGGTCATGCGTGACCATACAATCGCCTATGCTCATTTGCGCCTCTACTCCCAGTCCATAGAACAGATCATCCGCCAACGTCTTCATGCATTCCTTCTGTTCCTCCTCGCTCATGGCGTCCCAATCGTCCGCCGGCATCTCCAGAAATTCGCAGCAGCCTTCCACTCCCCGCAGTGCATCGGTAAAATCATTGATGATGTCGTTGTATTCCCTTCCGAATTTAATGCCCATGGCCACCTGTCCTTCCAGCGGTAAATTCGCTTTTGCCTCATTGTACTCACAAATCCCTTGTGCCCGCAACCAGTGACGGACCAACAAAAACTCGGGTCTCGACCAATTTTCTACGCATTCATATGCAAAATCTGATACACTATAAGGATAGACAAAACAGGCGGAGGGCGAAACATGCTCAAGCTGCAGATCCCTAAAAATCGAATACACGAGCTGACAAGGCATCTGCAGAGCGATTTTGAACTGGACCGGCTCGAGCGGGGATGGGAATATTTCCACAAAGGCCGTGTGGCCGGACTCGAGCTGAAGCACGGCGTGGAAGTGCATGCCTTGGTGCTCGAGCCAAATTGCGAGGTCGTCATCGACATCGACCATTTCAGTAAAAGCGAATGCAGTTGTTCAACCGTCAGGAACTGCGAGCATATTGCTGCGGTCGTCTTTACTCTGTATGCTTCTTACGCGCGGCCCGAGCTTCTCCTTCAACAGCTGAAGCAGGCCATTATGATTCGCAGCCGACAGCAGCAGATCCGGTCAGGCGGCCGTACGGCGGATAAACGTCAGCAGGATCGGCTTGAGCCACCCACAGAAGAACAAAGCCCCGTGCAATGGCAGCGTTTTTTTGACCAGCAGTTTTACGGCTTCTCGCTGTCTCAGCAGCATTCGATCGAGCTGTTCCACAACGCGGCCAAAGAAAAGCTTGCCCCCTACGGCGAGGGTTGGAAATCTCCCCTCAAGGAGCTCTATGATCTGCATTTGCTGCTGTTCATCATGCGGAAGATCGAGCAGTTTTACCAAGAGACGAAAGCATCGTATCTTTCTTACTATATTGAAACCGGGTGCAGAACGATCGGACGAAAGTGTCAGGAAGAGCTGCTCCGCCTTACGCCGACGCTGGATGTGGAAGCCTTGACGCAAAGCTATTCCGAGGAGTGGAAAGAAACGCTGCATCTGATTTCGGAGTCCGCTCTGTCCGGGAAGGAGTCCCCTGTTTCGTGGCCCACCGTGTACCGCAGCGTTTGGTGGCGGATGGCAAACCTCTCTTCATGGATCGCGGAGGAACAGGCTCGACTGCAGCATATGCTGCAAGCAAAGGACCTGATGCCAAAGCGTAAGGATGCGCTGCTGATGGCGGACGCGCATTTTGCCGTCATCGCGGGGGATGACGAAGCCGCCAGGCGGCAGATGGAGCAGCTCAGCAAACGTGAGGCGCGGGATTTCTTCTTTTATTTGCACCACTGCCATAAAGAGCAGGCATGGGAACGCATGCTGGCATGGCTGCGATGGCTGATGCCGGTGGTACAGCGCGCCCAGCAGGAGGAATTACGGCAGTTTTGCCAGTATTGGATGGAAGCCGTAGGGCGGCAATCCGACGATGCGGAATGGGTGTCCGTCATGGTAGCACTGCTGCCGCGCACGTACAACTTCTATTCGGCATATCTGCTGAAGGGCCGGCGGTATAAAGCCTGGATCGATTTGCAGTTGGCCAACCGCGTTTCCCCGAATGACCTGTACTCCGTCGATCTGCAATCCGTAGAGAAGCAGAACCCGGCACTGGTGCTGCCGCTGTATCACCAAGCGGTGGAACGGTGCATTGCCGGGAAGAACCGCACCGCTTACAAGTCCGCAACCAAATTGCTCAAAAAACTGAACAATCTATATAAAAAGCTGGACCGTCTGAACGATTGGGAGGATTACATCTACCGGCTGGCCGTAAAATACTCTCGCCTTCGCGCATTACAAGAAGAGTTGAGGAAAGGAAAATGGATACCATGATCGATACGGGAAGCATCAGCGTAAATGTGCGATGGGCGCCTCAGGGCGGATTCTTCCTGTGGGGTACCCGTCACAACGGCGGCATCTGCGACGCTTACGACCTGCGGGACTGGTTGTTTGCCTGGCATGCTCCTTCCTTCTACGGCACGTTCATTGAGGTCATCGAATGGATGAATCTGGAAGGTGTGCTGCTTCCGACGCTGGAGGCGCTGGACTATTTGGCCGCTCCAAGCACCGTTATGCATCAGCGGCTGAACTACAGCCGCGAGCTGGAAGAGCTGATGCGGCTGGCGCCGGCCGTCAAAGAGGCGCTGACGCAAGGCCGCTTTATGCCCGATTTTGCCAAGTGGAAAGCCGGGACGCTCGGCTGGAAGCTGTTGCTGGATGAAGAAGCGGCCGCTCTGGCTGCCTCTCCCGCAGCGGAGCTTTGGATGGACCAGCTCATTCCCGCCTGGATCGAAGCAGACGGGGTCATGCGTCAAAATCTTGAGCGGCTGGAGCGCTCATTTCCTCTGCTCTCCCGCAGCAAATCGGCCGCCGATTTGTGGATGGACGAGGAGGATTGGCTCATCTCCATTGGCTGGCAGTCTGACGGCACGCCTTTTCGAACATGCCTGAAGCTTGAGGAGCCTGCAACTGCCGGCGGCGCCTGGCCGCTGCGCGTCGTGCTGCAGGACCGGGGGGACCAAAACGTGCAGTACGAGGCGGACCCTTCGGTTCTCAAAGCTTGGGCCACCGCGGAGACGGACGGGGAAGCGGCCGCCGGTGTGCCCGAGGCTTGGCGCAGACACCTCGGACGTGCCGTTCGCGATGCCGCCAAGTGGCGGCGCATGGTCCCCTTTCTCGCCGAAGGCGAGGAAGGCATACGCAGCCTGCTCACGCCGGACGAGGCCTGGGAACTGCTAGTGAATGGCAGCATTCGTCTGGTGGAGGCAGGCTACTCCGTATTCCTGCCGGCGTGGTGGGAGCGCATCCGCAAGTGGCGTCCCCGCCTCAAGGCGAAAATCAAGTCGTCGGTGGGGACCGGCCCCCAGCCGATGTTCGGCCTCAATCAGCTTATGCAGTTCGACTGGAAAATCGCCCTGGGCGACATCGAGCTGACGGAAGAAGAATTTCGCGAGCTGCTGGAACAAAACCGCAGGCTGGTGCAAATCCGCGGCCAGTGGGTACAGCTCGATCCCGTTCATCTCGCACAGCTGCAAAGCGTAATGCATCAGGTGCAGAAGAAGCAGGGCCTTTCCTTTCGGGATGTGCTGGAGCTGCACCTGCTGGGTACGAGCGACGGCGAGGAAGACAAGCAATTCCACCGCTCTTTGAAGATGGAGGTCGAGCTCAACGATCAGCTTCAGGAGCTGGTCGATCTTCTGAATCATGCCAAGCGGCCGCCGCTCACCGAGCCGCCCGACAGCTTCCGCGGCACCTTAAGGCCTTATCAGGTCGAGGGTATTTCGTGGCTTATGTTCTTGAGGGAATGCGGCCTGGGCGGATGCCTGGCCGACGATATGGGGCTGGGCAAAACGATTCAAATGATCACCTACCTGCTCCTTCTGCGGGAGAAACGGCTGAGCGAGGGAACGACGGATCCTTCACCCTCCCTGCTGATTTGCCCCACCTCGGTGCTAGGCAACTGGCAGAAGGAGCTGCAGCGCTTCGCTCCCGACCTGCGGGTTCATCTGCACTATGGTCCGGGACGCGCCAAGGGAGAACGTTTCGCCGAAAGCTGCCGCGGCAGCGATCTTGTGCTGACGACTTATACGCTGGCACACTTGGATGAAGCGGAGCTCTCCTCCTTGCATTGGGAATCCATATGTCTGGACGAGGCGCAGAACATCAAGAACGCCTACACGAAACAGGCATCATCCATACGCAAGCTGACGGGACAGCACCGGATCGCTCTGACCGGTACACCCATCGAGAACCGGCTGACCGAGCTGTGGTCGATTTTTGATTTTTTGAACCCCGGTTACCTTGGAACGCTGCGTGATTTTACACAGCGGTATGTCGGAGCCATCGAACGGACCCAGGATCAAGAGCTCATCGCTAAGGTACAGCGGCTCATCCGCCCGTTCCTTTTGCGGCGGGTGAAGAAGGATCCTTCGATTCAGCTTGATTTGCCGGAAAAATACGAGTATAAAACCTATGTCTCTCTTACTACGGAACAAGCTACGCTTTATGAAAACTACATTCGCGACATGTTCGAGCGCATCGACACGCTTTCGCCGATGCAACGCCGGGGCATGATTTTAACAGCCCTGACCAAGCTGAAGCAAATCTGCAACCATCCCGCATTGCTCGCCAAAGAGTCGGCCCGGTCGCCATGGCGCGGACGTTCCAACAAAGTCGAAAGGCTGCTGGAGATGGTTCAGGAGCTGCGGCAGGAAGGGGACAAATGTCTTATCTTCACCCAGTTTGTAGAGAGCGGTCTGCTGCTGCAGCGGGTGTTCGAAGAAGAATTCGGCGGCAAGGTCCCGTTCCTGCACGGCGGGAGTTCCAAAGCGGAGCGTGACCGGATGATCGAGGTATTCCAAAATGAAGCGGAGCCGGACTCCCCGGATTCAGGCATTTTCCTGCTCTCGCTGAAAGCCGGAGGCACAGGGCTCAACCTCACGGCCGCCAACCACGTGTTTCACTTTGACCGTTGGTGGAACCCCGCGGTAGAGAATCAAGCGACCGACCGGGCTTTCCGGATCGGCCAGACCCGCCATGTGCAGGTGCACAAATTCGTCACGCTGGGCACGCTGGAGGAGCGCATTGACGAGATGATCGATAAAAAGATGGAGCTCAGCCAGCAAATCGTTGGCAGCGGGGAGCAGTGGATCACCGAGTTATCGACGGAGGATCTCAAGGATCTGTTCTCGCTGCGCAGTGAGTGGGTCGAAAAATAAACCCGGAAGGACCGGACAGCCGGTCCTTCCGCCCTTCAGCTGCTGCATCAAGCCCAACTTCATTGAACCGTGTAGACCGCCTCCGGCACCCAGCTCCGATGGCCGAAATCACGGCCCCGGATACATACGCGATCCGGATACACTTCAACGATGAGCCCTTCGCTCTTTCCCGCTTCAGGCGCGTAGGGTCCGGCTTCGTGCGACGGATCGCGGACAGAGGAGCTGTTCGCCATCACAAAGTGATCGCGCACGACGGTACGCGGCTGCGCCAGTTCCCGGTGTGAATGTCCCGAAAACAGAAGCACCTGAGGATAGGAAGACAACAGCGCCTTGAGCTTCCGATGCTGAACTACGCCTCTTCCGCTCCCTTCCCGTCCGCTCCCGGACACGGTATCCGGAAGGGGTTGATGCAGGAAGACGAATATCGGTTTCCTGACGGAGGCGGCTTCCTTTAATTTCGCTTCTAACCATTGCAACTGGGCGGCTGATAGAAAAGCATCTTCTTGCACCGACGGGTCGGACTGTCTATAGCGCTCCGTTCCAAGAAAAAGAAACCGGAAGCCCCTAACCTCCCGTTCATAGTAAACTTTCGGCTCCCCGATAAAACTCAAAAATCGTTGGCTGGCAGCGGCTTCCGTCTCCCCGTTGGGGAATGTGTCCGGGCTCCAGCGTCCCAGCCGATCATGCCACATGCGGTAAAACTCATGATTGCCGATAGTATAAAAAATCCGCCGCGGATGGGGATGCTTATCCAACATTTGGCGAAGTGTACGGTAATCCTCCGGATTCCCATTGCCCAAATCCCCGTTGATAATGAGCGCCTCAGCCTGGGGAACGGTATGGTGAAGATCGTCGAGTGCTTGTCCGAATGTCTGCAGGGCACGTTTGTCCCAGTTCTGCACATGGATGTCGCTGAGAACGGCGAACGTCATGATCCGTTCCTGCGGCTGGATCAAAGCCGCCCCTTCCACAGCATGGAGCGCGAGCCCCGCGGCAATCGCCGTGCCGATCATTAAAGCAAATCGAAAATGCAATTCATCCACTCTCCTGCCGATAATTCCAATGGATATGGATTTAATATGCCAATTTTCCCCGGCGATTACCCTAATCTATACTTCTCATGTTATAATTGGATGGATTGGGATGTAGAAGAACCGGAGCGCATCCGGACAGATCGGATGGTATGTACATGTACAAGCCGGTTTTAAGAAGCGCAACCGTGATGATGCATTCTTGTTGCGCCAATCCTACGTATAATGACGTAGAGTCAACCAGAACAAAATCCCGGAGAACCGGGATCCGTTCAATAATGGAGGTTAACGAATGCGTTACGCCATCAGCTACAAAGGTAAAATACTTGGAGAACCGATGACTCGTGAGCAGGCCGAAGTTGCACTGATGCGATTAAGCCTTTGTTTCAATAACCTGAAAATCGTTGAAGTCACTTCTGACTCATCTACGCAAGCGCTTTCTACAAAGTATACCGGATGAGCATTCGGATGAGCATTAAGCTTAAAGTTCGTTTCAAAAGCTTCAATCGAAGAACAGTCAGACCGGCTTTGCCGACGACTGGAAGGTGCCCGTAGTCCGAATAACCGGGAAATTCCACGAACAGGTTGCTCCCGTTCTGAATCGTGTTGATTACTCTTTATGTTTTATCCCGCGGATGTTTTTGTCAAACTACTTTCTAACATATCTATAATAAAAAGGAATCGCTCAGCTTCCCGAAATACATGGTCTGCCAGCAGGGGATGAATAATACTCTTTATACGACAAGACTCAATTAATTCTTTAGCAGTCTTTTTAAAATCGCGAAGAGATTTAACGGAAATTCGATTCTGATCAAGGAATTGGTCTAGTAAAGGAACTGTCTGGGATTGAGGTCGCATGGATTCCAAATCTCTGGCTTGAAAGAGCAATTGGTCGAAATCATGACTAAAGTTACGTGATTGTTCAACTAACTGCCGTTCAGAGGGGTCCAGTAAATGTCCAATAAATTTTGCATGGTCAGCCATTATCCTTAAGAAAAATACATTTTCATTAATGATTGCATCTGGTAAAGGGTCTAATCTTCCCGTATTCAGTTCTTCCAATCGGTTTCTAAAGTAAAATGCTTCTCTACTAATGTGATCGACCAACAATGGAAAGTTATTGGCTCCTGGAAGTTGGCAGCTTAAAATTAATCCTAACACTTTTCTTTTAAAAGCCCATATGCGGGAAGCCGCATTGTGCACTTCTACATTGAATCTTTTTATTACTTCAGGGTCTGTTTCAGATGTAAATGCGTTTGACCTTCTTTCAATTTCCTCAAACACCGCGTAAAACTGATTCGCCTCATGTATTAACTGGGTGTCCTCGCAACGAAACCCTAATTTCAGAAAAAGCGAATGTTCCTTCATTATACGTGACCAAAACCGGACTTCGTCTAAAGAACGCATAACGAATCCATTGGACATAGTTACACCTCCATTTTACTCAATGATTAAATATTATGGACTTTGAAAGAAAGTATTCTTAAATGATGGATTCATGCGGTCCGTTTCCGCATTGACTGATCTTAATTTCTATGGCTCAGTTCATATTGAGTTCACAAATCTGATTTATAGTATCATCCATAGCGAAGTTAATTTAAAAATATGAACAGGAGGAAAAAATGAATGAAAGCTTGCTGTAATAAGATGAAACCGGGAAAGAAGGTATCCGTATTTTTGCCGGTGGTGATATCTTTTCTAGCTACCCAACACTGGTTTCATGCGCTCATCTTTCTGGTTATTGGAGGATCCGCAACCACCATGTTGAGCATGGAAGACATGATTTTATTTCGGCGTGCGATGATTGTATTGACACTTGGAACCTTGCTCTGGTCGGTTTATCAAATCGTTAGAGACGGATGGAAAAATAAAAAAATGATCGTCATGACATCCATTTCTTTCGTGGTTTCGATGACTTTTGTCATTGTTACGTTGGTTAAAATGGGATGGTGAGCCTCTGTCTAAGAGTGATGTCAAATCGGTCGTTTTTACATGTCGTTATACCCTACTCCGGTATTGTAAATGAAAGGCCTTAATCATCGAGGAGGAAATCAAATGAAGAAGTTATTATTGCGTTTCGTCGTTTATTTATGTAGTTTCGTTGTGTTTGTGGGAGGGGTCGGAGCGTTCGGATATTTTCGTTCTCAAAAAGATTTTTACGGTTCGGTTCGCCAAGAGCCCGTTCCTTCTTTGCAAGGAATAAAGCAACCCGAATATGATCCCAATAAACCTACGGTTGCCGTCTTGCTGGGGAATGAAACCACGGAAGGATTGGATTTCATGACTCCGTATCAATTGTTTTCTATGACTGGCGCATACAATGTGTTTGCCGTTG
The DNA here is from genome assembly GCF_013337105.1 of Paenibacillus sp. JMULE4. Taxonomy (NCBI): domain Bacteria; kingdom Bacillati; phylum Bacillota; class Bacilli; order Caryophanales; family Paenibacillaceae; genus Paenibacillus; species Paenibacillus sp. JMULE4. The sequence goes on along the minus strand of NZ_SGWF01000017.1, from coordinate 72,606 downwards.
CTGCGGACAATCAGGTGAAGTCACTGACTGGCGGCTTGGATGTGGTGCCGCACTACTCTTTTAAAGAAATGGATGAACTGCTGGGTAAAAGTCCTGACATTATCGCGATCCCTTACATGACCATGCTTGACCAAAAGAGCTATCAACCCGTCCGTGAATGGATACAACAACACAAGGAAACCACTTTATTGAGCATTTGCGCGGGCGCGGACAATCTCGCCGCTACTGGATTATTAAATGGAAAGTCAGCGGCATCTCACTGGCAAACGATGTGGATTCTTTCAAAGAAATATCCTGAAGTGAACTGGAAAAGGGATCTGCGTTATGTTACTAATGATGATCATGTGATATCCTCAGCAGGGATTTCATCAGGAATCGATGCCGTCCTCTATGTCATCTCACAAAAACTGGGCGATCCGATGGCGGCCAAAATAGCGAAAGAATTGAATTATCCTTCTTATCACTTCCTTCAAAATCCAAAGGTCGAACCATTTTACATCGATCTGCGCTATGCAACCTATGTATTGAATAACGCTTTTCAGTGGAACAAGAAAAAGGCAGGCGTGCTGCTGTATGACGGTATGGAGGAAATGGCACTGGCTTCCGTATTTGATATCTATTCAGACACCGGAACGACAAAGGTCCTTTCCGTTTCAAGCGCGGATGCCCCCATTGTGACGAAACACGGTTTGAACCTGCTATCCAGATACACGATGTCGAATGCCCCGCAATTGGATAAAATGATCGTTTCGGGAACACAAGCCAAATCGCTGGCTGCGGAGGATATTAAAAACTGGAACGAAAGAGGGAAGACCACGGAGCTTCAGCTCGTCCATAGCGATTCCCCGGATCGATTTATGTTCGAAGTCCAACTTGAAGATTTAGCCCGGCAAGAGGACCTTCAAACGGCCAGACATGCGGTGAAACGAATGGAATATCGTGCGAATGATATCCATCTTGAAGGCAAGCCGTTTCCTCTTGAAACTTACGCGAACCTGCTTTTGACCGTTGTCATATCCGTGTTGGCAGCTTTTTATATTGACAGACGGTTCATCATGAAGAAGAAATAGAAATGCCCTTCACCTTTTTTTGAATTTTCGCGGAAGCATGGAGGGGAAAGTCACACTACTGCTAAATCGGATTCCCCTCACTTCCACGGCATTTTACCGCCGCGATTAAAGGTTTCCGCATAAACAATATGGTGTCCATAGCGTAAGTTCATTCAACGGACTGACCAAAATGATGATTGCGAGGGTTGGTTAAAATGGGTAAATGGGTCATATTTGATAAATGGGTCATAACGTCAATTCTTTATGTGGCAGTCATGATAGGTGGCTTTACCATATATGATGAGTTTATCGCTGATGATACAAAGCCTGTATCTGCGCAAGAGCATCAAAACGATGAAAATCATGGCGAAGAGGATGGAAGCAGCCATGAACATGGAAGTCATTCACAGCATGAGGATCATAGCGAGGTAATTACGTTTGTTCAATCTGATGAAAATGAAATAAAGATTTTTTTGAAAGATAAAGCAGGAAACCCAGTTAACGATTTAGAAGTAAATCATGAGAAGCTTCTTCATCTGATCATTGTGGATGAACGTCTGCAGAAGTATTATCACGTGCACCCCGAACAGTCGGGCAATGGCGAGTTTAGAATTGGAAATATGCTGCCTGAAGGATTTTATAAAGCCTTTATTGATATTAAACCGAAAAATTTAGCATTTCATGCAGAACCGATTCCGTTTGTAGTCGGCACTCCAAGCGGATCAACGAACAACGAGGAGCTTAAGCCGGACAATACGCTTACTCAGCATATCGACGGAGAAACCGTAACACTGAATATGAGTTCTTTTGATGTCAATAAGCCTGTAACGTTAGCATTTGATCTCGATAAAACCAATTTAACTCCTTATTTGGGAGCGATGGGGCATGTTGTCATTCTTGATGAAACTGCACAGAAGTTTCTTCATGTTCATCCGGCCAATCATGAGGATCCGGTTTTTGAAACAGAGTTCAAGCAGCCGGGCATCTATAAAATATGGGCTGAGTTTAAACAACATGGAAAAGTAAGAGCATTTCCTTTTGTGGTAGAAATCAAAGGGGAGAATTAAATTTGCCAAGGATATTAGTGGTAGATGATGAAGCTCACATCCGGGAATTGATACGTTTGTACTTGGAAGATGAGGGGTTTGAGCTCGTAGAAAAATCGAACGGAGCGGAGGCGTTGGAGTATGCCGAAAATCATCGAGTTGACCTGGTGATTTTGGATATTATGATGCCGAAAATGGATGGATGGGTTCTATGCCGGAAGCTCCGTGAATATGGGGATATACCGATATTGATGGTTACCGCGAAGGGGCAGCCGGCAGATCGAATCAAAGGATTTATGCTTGGAACGGATGATTACTTGGCGAAACCGTTCGACCCGGTCGAGCTGGTTCTTCGGGTGAAGGCGCTGCTCAAGCGGTATCGTATTTCTACTTCCAGTGTGATTCAATTGGGTGACGTTTCTTTAGACCGCAATAGTTATCAGGTGATCTACAACGGCGGGAGGACCGTCACCATTCCGATGAAAGAATTTGAACTGCTTTACAAACTGGGCAGCTATGCCGGGCAGTTGTTTACGCGGGAACATTTGATTGAGGACATTTGGGGCGTGGATTATGAAGGGGATGAACGGACGGTAGATGTTCACATCAAGAGGCTAAGGGAACGGTTTGCCGAATTTGAGTCTCAATTCCGCATTGTGACTATTCGCGGCTTGGGTTATCGGCTGGAGGTGTACAAAGATTAAATCGCTCTATACCCGCGTTGTATTTGTCTTTGTCGGCATTGTGATGTTGAGCCTGGTTACGGCATTTGTTGTTTCGTCCTTTTTGTATGAAGGCCGCATTCAAAAGCTAATAGAAAAAACGCTCATCCTGAACGGGGAGAAGATCATACATTCTTACCAGACAACATCATCCGCCGATTTGATTCCTTTCATGCAAAGCCTTTCTGGCCTTTCGGGTAACCTTCTTCAACTGTACAATAAGGACGGTACCCCCCTCCTTGATAGAAACAAGATATCCTTGCTAATGGATTCTGCTCAAATTGAACGCGTGCTTTCAGGCGATATCGTCCGCCATATCGATACCAGTGAGCACCAGAATGCACACGTCCCTCATTTTCCGGTCATCGGACTTCCATTTCAGGTCAATGGGGAGCCTTACGGTTTATTTGTAACCGTGGAGAAGAATCCGATCGAAGACGAGATCATGAATTCCATTCATCTCATGTATATTATTATCTTGTTTTTCGGGAGTTTTCTTATTATCGTCGCTGCCCGTTATATCGTCCACCCGATTCTTCGTTTGACAGAAGCAACAAAGCTTATGGCAAAAGGAAAGTTCGATGTTGAGCTGCAAACAAAACGGAAGGATGAAATTGGTGCTTTGAGCGTTAGCTTTACTGAAATGGCACAAGAGCTTGCGAAGCTGGATCAAATGCGGCAAGATTTCGTATCCAACGTCTCGCATGAAATTCAATCGCCTTTAACTTCGATTTCAGGTTTTAGCAAAGCGTTAAAGCAGAAGAAATTGAGTGAGGAAAGCCGAATCCATTATTTGACCATCATCGAACAGGAATGCGAGAGATTATCGCGATTAAGTCAAAATTTGCTTCAACTATCCTATTTACAGCAGGAACTTCATCCGTTGAAGCGAAGTACGTACCGACTGGATGAGCAGCTTCGAAAGGTCGTCATTGCGTTGGAGCCTCAATGGACAGCCAAAGACATTGAAATGGATGTTCAATTAGAGGCTATTACGGTACAAGCGGATGAAGATCAGCTCAACCAGGTGTGGATCAATTTACTGAATAATAGCATTAAATTCACGCCCGTCCGTGGAACGATTCGGATTGAAGCCGGTAAGAATAATCATCTGATCACTGTCTCTATAACCGATAATGGCATTGGGATTCCTGAGGAAGAACGTGCAGATATCTTTAAACCGTTCCATAAAGTGGATAAATCCCGCGATCCTTCCGTTAAGGGAAACGGACTCGGTTTGTCGATCGTGAAAAAAATCATCGATCTTCATACCGGTGATATTCAAGTATCAGGAGCACCAGGAACAGGTTCAACGTTTACGGTTACATTGCCACAGTCTATTAAAAGTTGATCGTTTTTTCACATAACAAACGCAAAAATCCTGACCGTTTCCATGAGCGGTCAGGCATCAAACCTCCCTATTGGACTCCCAAGTGCCTCAGGAAACGGCGGAAGCCTTGACGGCCATGCGCATCCAGCTTATATACGCCCGCATCCTGGAGCACATTCAAAAATTTGCGGCCCACTTCGTTCCGAAGCACTTCTGCAGCCTTCTCGTCCGGCAATGCCGTGCCGTAGCGTTCAACCAGTTCCTTCAGCCAAGCTTTATGCTTGTGCAGCGGATGCCCGGGGTCCAGCATCATCCGCTCGTCCAACGCTGTCTCTCCGGTCAGCAATCTTGCTGCCAGTTCCAGTTCGTCCTTTAAACGTCCCGGCAGCACCGCCAGACCCATGACCTCAATCAAGCCGATGTTTTCCTTCTTAATATGATGCAGTTCCCGATGCGGGTGGAAAATACCTTCCGGATGCTCCGCACTGGTTCGGTTGTTGCGCAGCACAAGATCCAGCTCGTAATCGCCGCTTGCATTTTTGCGGGCAATGGGAGTCACGGTATTGTGCGGCACCTTCGTCCCCTCTTGCTCGGAGTAGGCTTTGATGTCTTGTGAGGGATCGCTATATTCCTTCCAGCGCTCCAAAACCATAGCGGCAAGCTTCAGCAGAAGCTCCCGGTCACGGCTTGAGAGGCGGATGACCGACATGGGCCAATGGACGATGCCGAGCTTCACTCCTGCAAAGTCCGGATGGCTGAAGCTTTCCTCCACCTCCGCCCGTTCCATCGGAAATCGGTGACGGCCGCCTTGAAAATGGTCGTGATTCAGAATCGATCCGCCCACGATCGGCAGATCGGCATTCGAGCCGATAAAATAGTGTGGAAACCGGTCAACGAAGTCAAGCAGCCGCCCGAGGGTCATCTTTGTCATTTTCATCGGCCGGTGCAACCCGTCGAAAATAATACTGTGCTCATGATAATATACATAAGGCGAATATTGGAAATACCACGTTTCACCCAACAGCTCAAGCGGAATAACGCGCAAATTCTGCCTGGCAGGGTGATTCAACCTTCCCGCATAACCCACGTTCTCTACACAGAGCAGGCACCGGGGATAATGGCTTTGAGGGGCATTTTTGAGCATCGCGATGGTTTTGGGGTCCATCTCCGGCTTGGAGAGATTAACGGTGATTTCCAGGTCTCCATACTCCGTCGGTGCAAGCCAATACAGATTTTTACGGATCCGGTCCATACGAATATAGTTGGAATCGATACACAGCTTATAGAAAAAGTCCGTCGCCCGCTCTACTCCGTCCCTCCTCGCTATAGTCCAAAACCGCTCTGCCAGCTCCGACTGCCGCGGCATCAGCTGGCCCATGATACGGGCATCCATTAAATCGCGCAGCGTCGTATGGTTTTCTTCCAATATCCCCGTTTCGGCCGCGTAATCCAGCAGCGGTTCAAGCAGCTCTGCAGGACTGTCTGCGGCAGGCTCCCTCAGCTCTCCCGTATAAGGCTCGGCAATGCGAAGCAAATCGAGCAATCCGTTGCGCGCCGCGTAAACATCCAGCGGCTCAAGCAGCTTCTGCGCCAATCCGAACTGAAGCAAGCGTTCCACCAGGTAAGCCGCCTTTCGATCGGAGGTGCTGCAGCCCGTTTCCGTTTGGTTGTACTCCATTGTCATCCCTCCCCCTTCTAAGCTGTGGTCCCCACTTCCAGTCTTATTTGCCGTAGCCGTTCGGATGTGTCCGATGCCATGTCCACGCAGAGGCAATGATTTGCGTAAGGATGTCCCGTTTCGGCTTCCACCCCAGCTCGGCTTTCGTACGTTCCGAGGAAGCGACCAGAATGGCCGGATCTCCGGCGCGGCGCGCTTCCATGACGGCAGGAATCGGGTGCCCCGTCACTTCACGTGCGATATCGATAACTTCCTTCACAGAGAAGCCTCGGCCATTACCGAGATTGTATACGCTGCTTTCCCCGCCCCGACGCAGCTTCTCCACCGCGAGGATATGCGCATCCGCCAGGTCGCTGACGTGAATATAATCACGGATGCACGTGCCGTCGGGCGTCGCATAGTCATCACCAAAGATGGAAATGTGGGGCCGCTGACCCAACGCCACCTGCAGAATAATCGGAATCAGATGCGTCTCTGGCGTGTGGTCCTCTCCGATTTGGCCCCCTTCATGCGCACCTGCGGCATTAAAATAACGCAGGGATACATATTTGATCCCGTGGGCCGTATCGAACCAATGCATCATTTTTTCCATCGCCAGCTTCGTTTCCCCGTAAGTGTTGGTCGGAAGCGTTCGATCGGTTTCGAGAATCGGGATGTTTTCCGGCTCTCCGTAGGTGGCTGCAGTAGATGAAAAGACGATTTTTTTCACGCCATATTCGTTCATTTTTTCCAGGAGGCATAAAGTCCCGTAAACATTATTGTGATAATATTTACCAGGCTTCTGCATGCTTTCGCTGACAAGCGAATTTGCTGCGAAGTGAATCACCGCATCAATGTCATTTTCTCTAAATACCGAATCCAAAAACTCCGCATTACGAATGTCTCCCACATACAGTTTTCCGCCGAGCACCGCATCGCGATGCCCTTGCTGCAAATTATCGACCACCACGACCTCTTCTTCTTTTGCCAGCAGCTCCGCCACCGTATGCGAACCGATGTAGCCCGCTCCACCAGTAACCAAAATAGCCATGTTTCTCTCCTTCCGTCTCCCCATGGGCGACTCTCTTCTATATTTCCTTGACTCCATCTCCAATGTCACATACATAGAAGTCCGGATGCAAGCCGGTTTTTCTCAAATATTCGCGGCCGACCTCTTCGATGAACCGCTCTACGCTGTCCTGATGCACAAGGGATACGGTACAGCCTCCGAAGCCGGCACCGGTCATTCGCGACCCGAGCACGCCTGGAACCTGAAGCGCCGACTCCACCATCGTATCAAGCTCCGGGCCCGTCACCTCGTACAAGTCTTGCAGGGAGCGATGGGAATCCGTCATGAGTCCCCCGAACGCTTCCAAATCACCTTGTTCCAATACCTTAATGGACTGCTGCACACGGTCGATTTCTTCCACTACGTGCTGTGCCCGTTTCTTCACGGTTTCATCCTCAATGAGATGCTTGGCCTCCTCAAATTGTTCCAACGACAGCTGTCCGAGCAGCGTTAGTCCCGGATGCAGCGCTTGCAAATCACGTACCGCCAGCTCACACTGGGCGCGCCTTTCGTTATATTTGGAATCGACGAGCCCGCGTTTCTTATTGGTGTTGCCGATCACCAGCCTATAGACGCCGGTTTCAAAAGGCACATGCCGATATTCCAGCGTATCGCACATCAGCAGAATCGCGTGATCCTTCTTCCCCATGGCCACTGCGAATTGATCCATGATCCCGCACTGCACGCCAACAAACGTATTTTCGGCCTTCTGCGACAAAAGAGCAATGTCCACCTTGTCCGCGGGCTGTTCTTCCATGGACAGCAGACCGTAAGCCGTCACCACTTCGATGGAAGCCGAGGAAGACAAGCCGGACCCGTTCGGAATCGCACCGCTGTAAAGGATATCATACCCTCCGACAGCTGCGCCCTTCTCTTGCAGCCCACGAATAATCCCTTTGGGATAATTGATCCAGCCGTCTTCCTGGTTGTATACCAAACCTTGAATGGAAATATGTTTGCGGAGAGGGAAATTCATCGAAGCCAAACCTACTTGCCCGTCGGCCCGCTTGCGAATCAGCATCGTCGTTCCGAAGGTAAGTGCCGCAGGCAATACGCAGCCCCCGTTGTAATCCGTATGCTCACCGATCAGATTCACGCGCCCCGGGGCATGAAACACCCGAATCGGACGGGAATCTCCAGCCCCGTAAAGCTTTACGAACTGCTCCTTCAATGCTTGGATTTCTGTCATGAGGGCTTCACCTCGTTTACCATAGTATATTGGAAAAATCCATTGTTGTTCTGATCAATCTATGCCTCAAGTATAACGCGGACGCTTCCGCCGACACTATGGAAGGATGTAAGCTTGATATGGATAAATGTTAGATTATTGCTGGGTCCGCTGCCCATGACATGGTATAATGTAACCATAAATAAGAGGTTCCTGAGCGTGTTGTACCCCCCTTTCCGCTAACGGCTTGACCGAAGCGGATCGGAACGCTCCGCCGTGCGCCATGCAAACATGGATCGTTTGCATACTGCGGATACATTTCAATCCACAGCAAAGGAGGTAGCCCTTCTAATGCCCGTTTCCTCATCAGCCAAACGGACCTATAGCTATTACGTCGTTTCGAACCCGGAGACTCCGACGGAAGGCAGCCCGCTGACGGTGCTGTTCTCCGGCAACAGCCAAACCAGGCCCGGGCACAAACCGGGTCCGAAGGTCGTCGACTATTATCTTATTCATCACATCTTGTCCGGGAAAGGAACATATGCTTGTATGGGACGAACCTATCAGCTCGGCGCAGGGGATAGCTTCCTGATCGAGCCAGGCCAGCTGATTCATTACGCGGCGGATTGGGATGAGCCTTGGCATTATTGCTGGATTGCCTTTGAGGGTCCCCAAGCGTCCATGATGCTGCAGGACATCGGCCTCAGCTCGCTTGCCCCCATCGTCCATACCGGTCGCAGGCGAAAGATCGGCGCGTTGTATCGCCAGATTCAGCTTGCCTTTCAATCCCGCAGCGCCGGCGCCAATCTCCGGGCGAACGGGTTGCTTCATCTGCTGTTCGCGGAGTACGCCGAAGCCCTTCGTCCGCAGCAGACGAGCATGCCCAGACAAACCACGGGCGGAGAGCAGACGGTACAACAGGCGCTGCAATATTTGACCGCCCAGTATGCCGAGCCGATCACCATCGAGCTGATGGCCGAAACGCTGGGCTACAACCGCGCGTATTTGTCGACGTTGTTCAAAAAGCATACCGGGCTGACCCCCGTAACGTTTCTGCTGCGGCTGCGGCTGGATAAGGCGCGCCACCTGCTTCGGGAACGGCCGGAGCTTACCGTCGAACAGATCGCCTCGTCGGTCGGCTTCCAGGATCCGTTATATTTCTCCAAGCAGTTTAAACGGCATTATCAGGCTTCGCCTACGGAATACCGCAATGCGGTGCTTCATCCGATACCTCAAGGTTGACAGGCCATTCATCCGGCTTGGACAATGTTATATTTTATTTTATCTTAGATTGTAAATTATGGAAACGGGGATTTAGTCGGGGTCGTCAACAACTGGTTTAGGTGAGAAGACACTGGCCGGGGAAAAATCTTTATTGTTGAAAAGAGCCCCGGCACCTAACGCTTCCGGGACTCGAAATCGGCTTGTTGAGCCGCATCGTGGAAGTAAACGGCGTCTTGTCGCCGCTTGCCTCCCAAGACAGATTACAAAATTCAGGTGCCTGAATCCGTCACGTATGAGCTTCATGCCCGATCTGACGAAACAAAGCTTCCAGCTCATCAGGCTTGAGGTCGCGCCACCGCCCTAACGGCAAATCGCCAAGCTTGATATTCATGATACGCACCCTCTTCAGCTTTCGCACCTCATATCCGAAAGCCGCGCACATCCGCCTGATCTGCCGGTTGAGTCCTTGGGTCAAAATAATGCGGAACGTACGATCGTCCAGACGTGTGATCCGACACGGCTTAGTCACGGTTCCGAGAATGCGGACGCCGCCGGACATGCCCTGAACAAACATCGGCGTGATCGGCTTATCCACCGTAACGATATATTCTTTTTCGTGCTCGTATTCCGAACGCAATATTTTATTGACGATATCCCCGTCATTGGTCAGCAAAATAAGCCCTTCGGAATCCTTATCGAGCCGCCCGATCGGAAAAATCCGCTCCCGATGCCCCACGAAATCCACGATATTGCCTCGGATATGCCGCTCCGTCGTACTGGTAATGCCCACCGGCTTGTTTAGTGCGATGTACACATGCTTCTTTTTAGCACCCACTCTTTTCCCGTCAATCCGTACTTCATCGCCCTCGTTTACTTGAGTTCCCAGCTCCGCCAGCTTGCCGTTAATGGTCACGCGCTTCGCTTCGATCAATTTATCCACTTCACGACGGGAACAAAAACCCGTTTCGCTTATAAACTTGTTAATTCGCATGAAAACCCTACTTCCGCATACCATTGGCATTTTTCATTGCTTTATTATATCATGCCGGTTTCCCGTATCAAATTTCCGAAACCCGTGTCACGGTTTTCCGTTTTTCAGCCCGTCCACCAGCTTAAAAAGGGGGGTGGCTGCGAATAGGTTAGCAGAGATAGAAAGGGGTATAGATGGAATGAAACGTTCACCGATAAATGGCTGGTTGAGCCGGAACCCTAAAGAATCCACACCGTCGGCCTCCCTCCAAAAGCCATCCGGTGTGAGGCATAATCCGTCCGGTTCCCCTGAAAGGAGCCATAAGCAGGCGCTTCAGGCCGCACGTGCCGCTTGGGGCAAAACAGCCGGAAAATCGCAGGGGGCTAGCAGTTCCCAGGGACCTGCCGTGAAACCGGAACAAAAGCAGAACAAGACGGATATCGCTGGACCGGAAACAGAAGCACCGTCTAAAGTCGCAAAATCCGGGAAGTGGAGGGTCAAGCGCCGGATGCTGCTGTGGAGTGCTCTGCTGCTGTTTTTGGCCGGTACATCCTTCATCGGTCTGTTCGCATTGTGGGTTCGCGGCTTGGACATCAGCAAGCTCGAGCATCCGCTTCCCGAGCCGAGCTTCGTGATGGATGCCGGCGAACAGCCGGTTTCCCAGCTTTCCTCCTCGCGCATCATCCCTGTGCCGCTTGCGGAGATTCCGGCAGACCTGAAAAACGCCGTGATCGCCGTGGAAGATCGCCGTTTCTATGAACACGCGGGATTCGACCTCTGGTCGATCGGGAGGGCGCTGATCCGCGATCTGCAGTCGGGCTCCCTGAAGGAAGGCGGCAGCACGATTACCCAGCAGCTGGCCAAAAACCTGTTCCTGGATTCGGATAAAACGCTCAGCCGGAAAGTGAAAGAATTGGGCTACGCCATCAAAATCAATTTTGCCTACAGCAAGGATGAAATCTTGGAGCTGTACTTAAACAGCATCTATTATGGAGAAGGACGCTGGGGCGTGGAAGGAGCGGCCCGGCAATATTTCGGCAAGCCGGTTAAAGAGCTGACACTGGCGGAATCGGCTCTGCTCGCCGGACTGCCGAAGGCGCCGACGCTCTACTCGCCTGTCAAAAATCCGGATAAAGCCTTGGAACGCCGCAATCTGGTTCTTTCCTTGATGCTGGAACAGGGGACCATTGACGAAGCGACTTACGCGCAAACCGTCAATCAGCCGATTGCGCTCAAACCCGACAATGGAGAATCGCTCAAGGGACGATATCCCTCCTTCGTCGATTATGTGATGGATGAAGCGGAGAGGCTGTACGGCTTCACGGAGCAGCAAATACTGACGCTGGGACTCCGCATTCATACGACAATGGATGTGAAGGTGCAGCAGGCTGCCGAAGAAGTGTATCGCACCGATGCGCTGTTTCCCGCAGATCCGGGGGATCGGCCTGTTCAAAGCGGAGTCGTCGTTCTCGATCATCGTACCGGCGGCATTCGGGCCATCGTCGGGGCACGCGGGGATCAGGTATACCGCGGCTTCAACCGCGCTACGAAGCTGAAGCGCCAGCCAGGCTCTACGTTCAAGCCGCTGGCTGTTTACGGCCCTGCGCTCGAACGCGGGTACACTCCCGACTCGCTGCTTTACGATGGCCGGCTCGACATCGGAGGCTACCGGCCCAGCAACTGGGATGGACAGACGCGCGGGCAGGTTACATTGCGGGAGGCCGTACTGCGCTCGTGGAACATCCCTCCCGTCTGGCTCCTGAACGAAATCGGGATCGATGCGGGGCTGGACTATGTACGCCGGGCCGGCATCGACCTGCCGGAGAAAGACCGCAACTTGAGCCTGGCTCTCGGCGGTCTGTCCGCGGGCGTCTCCCCCCTGCAGATGGCACAGGCCTACGGCGCCATCGCCAATCAAGGGGTGATGGAACGGGCCCACGCCATCACACGGATCACAACCAAGGACGGGCATCCCTTGGTCGAAGCCGTACCGCAGAGGACAATGCTCACGGCTCCCGTCCATGCTTATACGATGACGCAGCTTCTGCAGGAAGCCGTAGCCGTCGGAACGGGCCAAGCGGCTGCGCTTCTTGACGGACGCCCCACGGCGGGGAAGACAGGCACGACCCAGCTGCCGGATACCCCTGAATTTGCAAGGATTGGCGGCAACGGGGCGAAAGATGCCTGGTTCGTAGGATTTACACCCGAGCTGACCGCCGCGATCTGGCTCGGGTACGACAAGACCGATCAGAATCATTACCTGACGACCTCGGGCGGTGCGGTGCCGGCGGTGCTCTTTCGTGAAATCATGACCCGGGCGTTAAAGGATGTGCCGGTCACCCCGTTCCCTGTCCCGGATGAAGTGCTTGCCGCACAGCAAGCCCAACTGCAAGCCAAGCCATCCAAGCGGCAAAATATGTACCGTGACGAAGAAGATCGCAAGCCCAAACGCGAAGAAAGAAGAGCTAAGGAAGAAAGGAAAGATCGAAAGAACGACGATTAACTTAGAGTTCGCCGAGCTTTTTGGCAGGCATACCTTTGTTTTCGTGCTTCATAAACAGAAAAAGAGTGGAAGCGAGTGCGACCAGCGCGACAATGAAGCCATAAAGGAACAGCCGGTGTATCCCGGTCATAAATTCGGGAGCATTCGTCAGGAGAGCCCCCATGATCGTTACTCCCGCCGCTGTCCCGATATTACGGGCAAACACCTGCAGCGAGGTGGAAATTCCCTTCTGATGGGAATCGACAAGCTGCTGGGAGCCGATGACGGAAACGGTAACCAGCAAGCCAAAGGCCATCCCCTGCAGCAGCAAGGCGCCATTAACGAACCAGAAGCCCCCCTGATCCGGTAAAAACAGCAAAAGCAGACCCGACAGAACCAAAAGGGCATTCCCGATCACGAGCAGCGGCCGGTAGCCGAATTTCAGTATCCATTTGCCTGCAGGCACCCCCATGAGGCTCCACCCAACGGACATGCCGATGAGCGCCAACCCGCTCATAAAGACCGAATATCCCTGGTGCTGCAAATAATATGGAATGTAGCTCGAAGCGCCGAATAAAGCTGCACAGGTCAAAAAGGCATTCAGATTCATCCACGCTACCGTCCCGTTTCGCATCAGCTCCACCGGTACGATCGGGGACGGATGCCTTCGCTCATTCCATATGAAAAGCGCCATGAACAGCAGGCCCAGGACGGTATACAGCAGATAGCCTTCCGCAACCACCGTGTTGAGAAGGAGAAGTCCGATCCCCAACCCGAACAAAAGCGATCCTGTATAATTGATTGTGCTTTTGCGGGCCTGGTATACTTCCCGATATGGAATCAGCAGCAATAAAGAGGCCAGACAAATCGGGATGTTGATATAGAAAATCCAGCGCCATGTTAATCGCTCGATAAACAAACTGCCCAGGAGGGGCGCCAATACAGCCGATAATCCCCACATCCCTGTAAAAAGCGCCTGGATTTTGCCCCGCGCTTCCACTGAGAACAAATCGCCCGCAATGATAGCCGGAAAGGCAATCATCGCTCCGGCCCCCAGCCCTTGGACGCCGCGGTACAGAACCAACTCCAGCATGGAGGATGCCATTCCGCACAGGATGGAGCCTACCAAAAAGATTAAGATCCCAACGGCCAGTACTTTTTTCCTCCCGAATATATCGGAGATCCGTCCGCTGAGCGGCGTTACGATCGTACAGATAATCATATAGGAAGCGAAGCTCCACGCATACAGCTTTACATTTCCAAGCTCTTCGGCGATTAACGGCATCGTCGTATTCATAATGGTCGTATCTATCGATGAAATCAGCACGGCGAGCACTATGCTGGTCATCACGGCCATGCGGTTCCATTGGAGGCTCATCGGATTTCCCCACCCTTCCGTTCCTTCGATTTTTGCAGTACTTCCAATATATCACAGCTCCCGGGTCCGATCTACCAATGCATGAATGACTCTCCCATCGGAGAGGATAAGAAAAGTTCACATTATCCGAATGCCGATAGAAGGAGCTTGACGATGAAAATCGAAACCAAATCTTATCAAGTCGCCCGTTTGCCGAAACCATCGGAATCGGAGACGGTCAGCATCATTCAGGAGGCCGAGTCCAAGCTTTCCGGGCTGACCGGACAAGCCATTACCCTGATCGCTTATTCCAAGTCGGAAGAGGGAGATTCTCATGCCTGAAAGCCGCAAATCCCGTATAACGCCGGAACACAGACATAACGAACCGACCATTGCGCCGGGCTTAAACACTCACGATCCTTTGGAGGAGAAAGCTTCCCGCGAGGAAATCGAGCATGGGGATTCCACCTCGGTCATTCGGTTGTATCTTGACCGTACGCCCGAAGAGTAATCATTCAATCGAGTAGGAGGGGGCGTGACATAGAGGGTCTTGCCCTCAGCTACGGTAGGCGCTCGCCAGCCCCCGTTCGGGACTCTCACCCTAAAGATGACGCCCATGCTGGGCGTACCAAAAAAAGGACCTGACGGAACAGCGTCAGATCCTTCTACGTGTCTGATGAAGGCATGTTGACCTTTTAATCGTCGTCGTGGTCATCATCGTCGTCATCGTGCTTGCCGCGGTCTTTGTCATGCCCTTTTCCCTTGTTGTGCTCCTTCTCCTTTCCTTTGCCTTTGAGCTCCGATTTCGGATGTTCGGCCGGAGAGATTTTCACGGCACCGGTATCGTCTTTCCATTGAATATCCAGCTTCCATTTGGCGGAAGAGACATCCCGCAGCTTGAACTCCGCTGCTAAACGCTGCTTCAGCGCCTGCTCCCAAGCGGCTTTATCCTCGGGCAGCCCCTGCATCAACATCAACAGCACGTGCTCTGCCTCCGCGCCTTTCATGCGGATCACCGAGCGATCCTTCATTTTGATCTGCAGTTCCGCTTCTGCTTCTTTGCCCTTCGGCTCGTGCTCCAGCTTGAGCTCCAGCTCCTTGCTTTTCAGTTCAAGCTCCAGCTCTTTCCACGGCCAAGCATAGAGATCCTGCTCCATTGGAACGTGTGTGCTGCCTGCAGAAGGCTGAGCAGCCGGCGGCACGGCAGAGACACCGGCGTTCACATCCGATGAAGGCGCAGCCCCCCCGCTACTGTCAGGTTTTGTTTCCGCAGGCGAAGCTGCTTCCACCGAAGGTGCTGCTTGTGCGGACGGAGCCGGACCGGCATCAGCAGGCACGGCAGGAGCCGCTTCTGCATCCGTGCTTTGATCCGCCGCTTTGATATAAGCCGCTTGATTTTTACTGTTAAAGATGATGTCCAGTGTATCGCCCTGCTTCAGTTCCGCCAACGTCGCCTTTTGCGAATTCCGGTATACCCACACATCCGCTGCAAGCGGATACGTTCTCTCCATGTCCTCATAGGCCACAGTGATTCTACGGTTTCCTTCGTCCAGACAAACGAATTGGCCCTTGATCTGCTCCGAAATTTCCGCCGAAACCGGCTGGTCACCGATCCAAGCCGCGCCGCTGATCAAGCTGATGATCAGCAAACCGGCGATCACCATCCATGCGATTTTTTTTCTTCCCCCCATGGTTCCCCCTCCTGCTTCAAAATGGCCTCATAAAACCCATTACCGCTCGATGTCATTGTTGAAGAGTCACCATAAGGTTCGCATGTTCCGCCAATTTTCAGGCCATCCGTTTACACCCATTCCCAGCGATGCTCGTACTGGAGCAAACGCGGGTGGATTCCTCCGACTTCCTTACCAGATATCAAGAGGCGGAGCTTTCTGATCCAGGCTTCGAATGAATCATAAGAGGCCAGCAAATTCGCCGTGTCGCCAGTAACATATACGAAGAAAGGCCCATCGTATTTATCTTCGAGGAAACGGAAGGCTGTGTCGACCGGAGTGTATTTTTTACGTTTGTTTTCAAACCGCTCGATCACATAATCCAGATCGGTCCCGGCGGCATCAAGCAAGGCCTGGAGCGCATCCACCCTGCGATAGTATGGCGTAAAGGCGCCTTTGACCATTCTGCGGAGCGTCTCTTCATGAAGAGGGTAAAATACGGTCTTGGCCAGGTTTCGCCGGTCGGCCAGCTCCCAAACCTTCTCCAGATCCCGCTCCGTAAATTCCTCGAAACTATCGTATACCCAAAGACTTCCTCGTTCCTTATTCCGCGGATCAGGCGGCTCGTAACCGAAAGGCACCCGGATGTTATCGCGCGCCATTGTCTTCTACCTCCTTACCGAAGTCCCGGATTAGTATCCCGTGAAGCCTTTTTCCCATGCGGGAAGGAAGGGATACCGGGTCCGAAGTATATTTTCCCAGATTGAGGAGCACGTTAAATCATGAAATCAGCAGCAGGTAAGCGAAAGGAGGACGCTCGCATGTCGGAGAACAAAAAGCATCAAGGCAACTATGAGGGAACGGCATCTACGGAAGCAGAAAATCAAAGCATGGAATTTGTGAACGATACGGTAGAGAACGTCAAAACCACGAAAAATTTGATCGGCGCCACGCAAAAAGAAAAAGAATAAGCGTCGAACACCCGGGTGGGATAGCCGATCCGGGTGTTCGTCCTGCTTTTATCCTTCCGCTCCACTTAACCAAGCCTCCCGAAGCGGCTGCCACGCCTCCAGCTTGGCGCTGAACATCATTGCCCGGGCCGGACTCGACGACGGCAGCAGCCTGTAGCACCGAAGCGCGGCGTCCTTCTCCACAGGCTTCACATAACGCCGATACAACTGCTCCGAAGCGCTCCCGTTAAAGAAAACAAATCGAATATACGGGCAGCGCTGATAAAAACGTTCAAAATCGTTAGCTTCCGGCCGACGGATCGCCGCATCAAGACTGCCTTGGCGCTCGCATGACCGCAGCACGTCCCAAAGCGCCACCCGGCGCGATAAAGCGAACCGAATCCTGGCCTCATAAGAAGGCTCCGGGGCGCCACCGTCCAGCAGCGCATAGAGAAGCCTCCAAAAATGATTGCGCGGATGCCCGTAATACTGCCCCACGTCAAGCGACGCCTTCCCCGGCATGGAACCGAGTATCAGGATTCGGCACCGTTCATCGGCCACCGGGGGAAATCCCGTCAAAAGCGGCCCCCGAGGCTGATTAGTCTCCTTCATCTTACATCCGCCCCTCCGCTTGGCCCCGCCATTTTCCTGGATATCTGGCGTTCCACCGCCGAACGAAGAGGCAAATTCAGCAGCACCAGCCCGGCGACAAAAAGTCCTCCGCCGCCGATCACATAGATCGTAATCGGATCATGGTAAAACAAATAGGCCCACAAAATCGAAAAGAGCACCCAGCTGTTGCTGACGATGACCGCAATGGGGAAAGAAACCAGCTTGAGCGCGAGTGAGAACCAATAGAAGCCAAGCCCTGTAATGACCCCAAGCAGCACCAGAGCCAGCAGGCCGTAAACGCTGAATTCGCCTGACCAGGAAAAGGTCCAGGGCAGCGGAAGCGCCAGCAGAACCGTGCACACCAGAAAGACGGAGAAATTCATATTCCCTGCATCCATCTCCTTGATCAGCACCTTCTGGCTCAGCACGTGAAACGCCGTACCGAGAGCAGCAAGCCCATACAACAGCGAGGTCACCATCCCGCCTTGGAGCAATTCGGATAACGAGAGGCCGTTCCAGCTGATCAGCAGGACGCCGACAATACAAAGCGCCGCGGCGATCCACCCTCTGACCGATACGTGTTCCTTAAACCAGAAAGCCGACAGCACCAGCAAAATGACCGTCTGAATCGGTCCGATCAGAATATTGCCGTAAGAATAACCGATCGATAAGGCGATATTTTCAAATAAATAATTGCAGCATTTCCCTGCCGCCCCGATCCATATCCACTTCATGTTAAATCTCAGCTTCAAGGCGCGGTCCTTCAGGAGCAGCAGACCTCCCAAAAACACAATGCCAAACGCAAACCGGGCAAAGGCAATGGTTGTACTATCCACAAAACCGGTCGTTGATTTAACCAAAATGCCGACAAAGCTCCATGACAGCGTCGCCAGCAGCAGCAATAAATACCCCAAAACCCGGCACCTCGATTTTATGCATTCTTGAATGAATGCTTTGTAGGATTGTCTTATTGTAACACAAGCAGCCGGAAGCGGATGATCCTTTTCTCCGCCCACCCGGCTATGACTTCAGCAAGGCTGCCAGCTCCGGCTTCATCGCACGCTCCAAATAAAGATCCGCCTGAAGAAAGTTGCGGAAGGCGATATAGCTCTCCGCCAGCTTGGCCTGCTCCGCAGGCGGCAGCGGCTTCTCGCTGCGGACCGCGCGAATGAGAATATTTTTCGGCGTGTGTTCCATATCGATAAACTCAAGCAGCTGTGTCCGGTAGCCGAGAAGCTCCAGCAGCTTGGCGCGAATCGCATCCGTAGCCAGCGCCGAGAAACGTTCCTTCAAGATTCCGTGCTGAAGCAGCGGCCCCAGCACCTCGCTGCGGACCTGCCGGAACAGCTCATGCTGGCAGCAGGGCACCGACAAAATCACCGAAGCGCCCCAGCGGACCGCCTTCTCCAGCGCCGCATCGGTCGCCGTATCGCAGGCATGCAGCGTCACCACCATATCCACCTGCTGCAGCCCGTCATATTGGGCGATGTCGCCTACCAAAAACCGCAAGCCGTCATAGCTGAGCCGTTGGGCAAGCGCGCTGCAGCTGCTGATGACATCTTCTTTAAGATCCAGGCCAACAACCCGCAGATCGATCCCCTGCATCACCTTCAAGTAATGGTAGAGAGCGAAGGTCAAATACGATTTGCCGCAGCCGAAGTCCACCATATGCAAGGTCCTCCCTTGCGGCAGATGAGGCAGTACGTCAGCAATCATCTCCAGAAAACGGTTGATTTGACGGAATTTATCGTATTTCTTCGCCAACACCTTTCCCTCTGCATTCATGATGCCAAGCTCGACAAGAAAGGGAACGGGCTCCCCTTCTTCGATGACATAATTCTTTTTCCGGTTATGGGTGATGGCTGCGACCGCTTGCTTGGTCGGCGGTTTCTTCAGAATGCCGGTCTTGCCTTTTTTGCTGATCAGCACCTGGTAATCCGCCTCCCCGGTCTGCAGAAGCCCTTGGCGGAATTGCTCCGCGAACAGCTCGGCAAACCTTGCTTCCGCTTCTTCCGGGCGCAGGTTGTCATGAAACACCTTCGGACCGCAAAATGAGCTGAACTGGTAGTTCAGCTCACCTTTTAGCTCCACCGGCTTGACCGTCACCTTCGTGCACCCGTTACCGCTCGGGTCGCGGCGGCGCACCTGGCTGAGCGTCGCTTGAATCAGCAAGCGTTCACCCAGCAATCTTTTGATTAGCTCCAACAGCTCTTCTTGCATGGTTAAGTCACAATCCTCATCCGTTTATTTATTGAAAGCGGGAATGAAGCGAACGATTTTATCATCGTCGTCCTTCGGATTCCCTCGGCCATCGCGGTTATTGGTCAAAATATAGATTGAACCGTCCGGCGCTTCGGTTACTGTGCGAATGCGCCCAAACTCCCCTTTGAGCAAAGCATCCGAGGCATGCACGCCCTTGCCATCCTCCGTCAGAACCACATGCAGCACCTGCGTGCCGCGAAGATTCGCAACAAGCAAATGGCCTTTCCAAGGCCCTTGACTGATAAACGTCATACCTGACGGCGCCCAAGTGACGGTATGGCTGTGCAGTATGGGCTTCATCAGCGGTCCGGGACCTGCCTTGTCCGTATGGTTGTTGTCCGGCTTTGCCTCGGTTTCATCGCCTTGAACCAATGGCCATCCGTAATTGGCACCCGGCTCAATCCGATTGATCTCATCGTGCGCCGATTGTCCGTGCTCCGAGCTGTACAGCTGTCCTGTCTCCGGATGCCACGCCAGACCTTGCGGGTTGCGGTGACCGAAACTGTACACCGGCGAGCCCGGGAACGGATTGTCCGCCGGAATTGAACCGTCAGGGTGAATACGGAGGATTTTGCCCGCGAGTACACCAATATCCTGCGCCACGGATGGGGAGGCAGCATCTCCGTTCGTCACATATAGTAATCCGTCCGGCCCAAATTTAATGCGTCCGCCGTCATGAATCCGGTTGCCCGGCATGCCGTCCAGCAGCACCTTGTCGAGAGTCGCTTTGCCTCCGCTCTCCTTCAGCCGGACAACCCGGTTGAGCGGTTGATTTCCATTCATGTACGTGTGATAGACATACATATAATGGTTCTCGTTAAATTTCGGGTCCAGCGCAAGTCCGAGCAGTCCCGCTTCCCCTTGGGTGTACAGCTTGTCGTCAAAGCGGAACACCGGCTCGTCGACGAGCTTTCCCTGATCGATCAGCCGCAACGAACCTCCGCGCTCCGTAAAAAAGATACGGCCGTCCGGTGCAAATTCAATCTCCCATGGGATATCCAATCCGGTGGCGATAATTTCCTGTTTATACGGAATGGGAGATGATGCCGAATCGTTTGGAGCAGCGGGATTTTCGTTTACCGGCGAAGGAGCGGTTTGGCGGGCGGCATCGCAGCCGCTAAAAGCAAGCACGCATGCTAATCCTAAGAAAATGACCGATGATCGTCCGAACATATGAGTTTCCCTCCATCCCTTTTGTTTCCATTATACCCAAACGAAGCACAAAAAAGCGAACCCGTCTGACCGAAGAGGTTCGCTTGGCTTGATCTCCTTATTTGCCCAAAAACGATTCCAGCATCCACGTATGCTTTTCCAGCGAGCTGTGAATGGCAAGCAGCATATCGCCTGTCGTTTCATCGTCCGCCGCCTCGGCAATCGCCATTCCTTCCTTCAGCTCCGCGGCCACCGTGTTGAAGTCATTGGCGATAGCGCGGACCATCTGCTCCGCATTCTCGTTCCCCGTTGCCTCGTGTACGGTCGCCAGTTCCAAAATTTCACGCATGGTAGCTACCGGCTGGCCCTTGAGCGCAAGCAGACGCTCGGCCAGATTGTCCACATGCAGCGCAGCTTCGGTATATAATTCCTCAAATTTTACGTGCAGCGTGAAAAACTGAGGGCCTTTGACATACCAATGGTAATTGTGCAGCTTGATATACAGCAAGCTCCAGTTCGCAATCTGTGTGTTTAACACTTCGTTTAAGTTTTTGGACATCGGGGGGATCCTCCTTGAAATTTTCAATTTCACAAGCATAAGGTATGCTTACGAACGGTACTACGTATTATCTTGTGCGGAACGCCGCATGTTCATGTAGCAGGCTTTCATATACGGTTGTTACGAACCGTTTGGCCCCGCTTTTTAGAATGACCCGTCTTCCGTCCATTGACGGATGCCGTATCAGCGCCTCATTAACCATTTCGCCGACAAGTTTGTTTTTCCTGCCAAAAAAGGAAAATTGTCATTTCACAAGCGGCCAATCCGCCGCGGTTTCGTCCGCCTAATTACGAGCCGGCTTTTTCCACATCCGGTATCCGATCCGGACGGCGTTTAATATGAATTCAGGAATCGGCACCCGGCGAAGCGGCGGAATGTACAACAGATCGTATGCCTTTTTTAGGTCGTTCCACATGGAACAAGGCTCCTTGCGCAAAAAATCCGAGACATCCACCACGATACCCCGGCCGTCTTTCATCATGACATTCTTGCCGTGGACATCGTGCGGATAGAGCCCCTTCTGTACGGCATACGCCAAAGCGTCGTCGATATCTTCAATCACCTGCCGTGGAATCGGGATGGCGCGCCGGACGCAATCATACAGCGTAACGCCGCTCAACCGGCGAAGCACCAGATAGACATCTCCCACGTGTAAGCATTCGGAGAACGCCGGATGTTTTCCAAGCCGCCTGTACACCTCCGCTTCCTCTTCCAGGCCTTCACGTCCCGGTGCATACACCTTCACCACGCGGTCAGGATATGAGGGGTGCGCAAACACCCCTGCATAATTCCCCGCCCCGACCAGCCGCCACGGCTTCGGGTACCTGTGGACGACAACCGGATTGTGCGGCTGCTCGCTGGTCAGCGTCAGCCCGGGCAAAAGCTCCGATTCGACGAGTTCGATCCACCGCTGCCGTTTCCCGCAAGCTTTTTCCTCTTCCGACGGTTTCGCTAGATGATCCGCCATAACAGAATGTTGGTCTCCCTTTCACTCCGAGTTTGAAGCGAAATACCCTGCGGCATGAGGCTGTTCGGCGAGCTGCTCCTCCGTGACCCACGTGCAGCAGCTGGAAATTCGACCATCCGCAGGAGAATAATCATAAAAGACAACACGCTTCGTCGGAGATTAATATAGACAAGGTGTGCCCGTCAGGACTCCAGCCTATTCCAATTACTGTCATTGTAGCATAGAAGGTGCCGGAAAAGCGATGAAACACACGATACCGCCAAAGCTTGTACAGGCCATCCGCACAACCTGGAAGTAATGGGTACATACGTCCGGATCAGAGATAACCGCAGCTGACCTATGAGCATGAAGTAAAAGAAAAAGCCGGGCGGTTCCCGGCTTCATCGGCTACTCCTCTATTGGCTTCAAACTGTGCAAAGAGCTTTCATCCTCAGCCAGCATGTCGGCGGCCAGCTGTACCGGCTCTTGATTATGGCTGAGCGACGCCTGCTCGATCGACCGTTGCGCCTTCTCCACGGCTGTTTCGGCCTGTTCAATCATCTGCCCGGACGGATGCGACTCTGCCTGCTTTACGGCATTATGCGCCTTCTCCACCGAGTTTTGTGCTTGCGAAATCGGATTTTGCGACTGCAAGCTGGAATCGTAACGGGACATTCGCGGGTCCTCCTTTCTCCCTCAGTTCCTGCAACCGGGTCTTAAGGAACGGTCGCATCGGGTTGGTGTTAATGTGGGAAGAAACGGTGAAATTTATGCGAATGAAGAAGCCTTTTCCCGAAGTTGGGCAGGGTTCGTCAGGAGGAAGTATGTACTTGAAAAATATACCCTTGGCGGCATGCGGCGAATGCCGGAATGAACGGCTTAAGAAAAGGTCCCGTCGATAAGATCACCCGCTTACGGAAAAAGGCCATGGTTGGTCTTGGCGGTGGAGCGATCTCCGGCCTTTCAAAGGTCATGCCTGACCCTAACCAACCACAAAGACGTCGAATTCACGGGCCATCAGTGGCCTCCCCCTTTTTCATACTCGCATCTCTCATGAAGAATTCCTGAAGCCTCTACTTGTATGGTCGTATGATGAATATGGAATCGGGATGCAATGATTTGTATCGCGCTTTGCAGAATGTGCTGGCTGTCCCGGCCGTCCTCGATACGCAGATGGCAGCTTAGTGAATCCAGCCCGGAGGTAATGGTCCATATATGCAGGTCGTGCACATCGATCACGCCGTCTATGGTCTCCAAGGTCTTTTGTACCTCTTTCGAATTCAAACGGGCAGGCGCCCCTTCCATTAGAATGTGAACCGCATGCCGAATGACTCCCCATGCGCTCTTCAAAATCAGCAGCGCGACCAGCACGCTGATGATCGGATCAGCTACATACCAGCCGAACAGCAGCATCACCAACCCCGCGGCCATGGCGCCTACAGAGCCCAAGGCGTCTCCGATCACGTGCAGATACGCGCTGCGCAGATTGACGTTGTTGCGGACGTCGCCTTTACGCATCAAGGCCCAGGCACTCAGCAGGTTGGCGGCCAGGCCCGCGGAGGCGATCAGCATCATCGATCCGCTGGCGATTTCAGGAGGGGCCAAAAATCGGCCATAGGCTTCTTGTATAATAAAAAAGGCAATAACGAACAATGTCACGCCATTGAACAGCGCCGCTAGAATCTCGACCCGGTAAAAGCCATAGGTTTTGCCGGAGGTGGCCGGTCTCGCCGCAAAGCTGATCGCTACCAGACTGAGAAGCAGCGATCCCGCATCGCTCAGCATATGGCCGGCGTCGGAGAGCAGCGCCAGACTTCCCGTCACAAGCCCTCCGAAAAACTCGAGAAGCATGATGCTCGTGGTAATGATCAAGGCGAGGATGAGCCCTTTCTTATTGCCATCGCGGGCATGATCATGACGATGGTGATGGTGATGATGGCCGTGGTGGTCATGGTGATCGTGTTGGTGATGGTGTCCGTGATGATGACTGCTTGATTGAGACAAGATGCATTCCCCCTGACTGCGCAAATCAGCAAGTTCTATTATTATATGCCATAACATGGGTTTGTTTTACTTATATATGAACAATTATTCATATGTTCATTATGAATCTGCTTCCCTGATTTGTCAATCGTAACATTTCGCGTCCGGCATCCAGCGACAACGGGGTGAGTCAGGCGCGAAATGATTCAGAACAAGTCCAATTGCTGAGGCGCAAACGGTTTCGTCGGCTGATCCAGCAGTCTCATCAATTGGGCTGCATTGTGTGCCGCGTCTCCTCCCGAGTTGTTGTTGAAGATGACGCACACCTCGGCCGTCTGCTGCTGCAGCCGCTCCAAATGGCCTTTCCACTCCAGCAGCTCCGCCTCATTGTACCGGTATAAGTAGCGCACCTCCCGCCAATTGGGGCTGCCTCCCTGGTTCCAGCCTTCTGCGTTGCGGCCATGCATACGGACGATGGTGAGATTCGGATCAGTAGGATGCAACACGGTCGGAACAGATCCGACCCCCGCCTGCGGTTCGTCACAAATGCTGTGAATCCAGCCCTCCCGCTCCATAAAGGACAAGGTTTTCTCCTTCATATCGTCGTAAAACCAGCTTTGATGACGGAATTCCAAAGCAACGGGCAGGTCATCCATCCGCTTTCTTGTTTCCCGGAGCTGCTCCACGTTCATCCTCGTGCAGTCGAACCATGGCGGATACTGGAACAGCACCGCTTTCAGCTTGCCCGACTCTTGCACGGGACGGATCGAGCTGCAGAACGCTTCGAACATCGTCTTCGAGTCGGAGAATCGGCTCGGACCGCGAAGATGGCCGGTCATGCCTTGATAGGCCTTGATAACAAACGAAAAATCGGACGGGGTATCGTTTACCCACCGTTCGTAGGTGCTTTCCGACTGTATGGCATAAAAGGAGCTGTCCACCTCCACCACGGAAAAATAACGGCTGTATACCTTCAATTTATCCCTTGCCCCGACACTCCGTTCGTAAAGCTCATCATGATCCCCCCAGCCGGCAAGTCCGATTCGAATCATTCGCTCACCTCCAAATCCGTTATCGTTATTGTATCTTGTCCTTGTCCGGGTCACAAGCTTGCGAAGCCGGTCCATGAGCCAAGCAGACGAGTCCATTTCCATACAGGTACACCATTTTGACGGCTGCTTTACCGCAAAAGCCGCGTGTGCAAGAAAGGCCGGGAGGCCTGAAGTCATTGTACAAATTCGCCGCCCTATATGTCTGCCGCACCCTAAATTCATAGATTCGTGCTTAAAAACCATTATAATTGCGGTTCATTTTGTGTATTATAGATGTTAATAGATTTTTGCAGTTATTCATGTTAGAAAGGTTGATATCTGTGGAAACAACAAAACCTGTATCTGCTTCATCCTCCAATTATATTAAAACGATTATGGCCGAAGACTTAAAGGCGGGGAGAGTAAAAGAAATCGTGACCCGGTTTCCTCCGGAGCCCAACGGCTATCTGCATATCGGACACGCCAAATCGATCTGCTTGAATTTCGAGCTGGCGGACGAATTCGGCGGCAGGACGCATCTGCGCTTTGACGATACGAATCCGCTGAAGGAAGATACGGAGTATGTCGAATCGATCAAAGAAGATGTAAAGTGGCTCGGCTTTGACTGGGAGAAGTTGTTTTTCGCCTCCGATTTTTTCGAAGAAATGTACAATCGCGCCGTCCTGCTGATCCGTAAGGGCAAGGCGTATGTATGCGACCTGACGGCCGAGCAAATCCGCGAAACCCGCGGCACGCTCACCGAGCCCGGCAAAGAAAGCCCGTACCGGAACCGCAGCGTGGAGGAAAATCTCGACCTGTTCGAGCGGATGCGCAAGGGCGAATTCCAGAACGGCGAGAAGGTGCTCCGCGCCAAAATCGACATGGCCTCGCCGAATATCAACATGAGGGACCCGGTGCTGTACCGGATTTCGCACGCTCATCATCACAACACCGGTGACAAGTGGTGCATTTATCCGATGTACGATTATGCCCATCCGCTGGAGGATGCGATCGAGGGCGTCACTCATTCCATCTGCACAATGGAGTTTGCCGACCATCGCCCCTTGTATGATTGGGTCGTCCGTGAATGTGAAATGGAATGTGTGCCTCAACAATATGAATTCGGCCGGTTGAATCTGACCAATACCGTCATGAGCAAAAGAAAGCTCAAGCAGCTTGTGGACGAGAAGCTCGTGGACGGCTGGGACGACCCCCGGATGCCGACGATTTCCGGCCTGCGCCGCAAAGGTTATACACCGGAGGCGATTCGTGAGTTATGCCGCGAAGTCGGCGTGGTCAAGACGAACAACAGCGTGGTGGACGATAAACTGCTAGAGCATTTTATCCGTGAGGACCTGAAGCTGAAGGCGCCGCGCACGATGGCCGTGCTGCAGCCGTTAAAAGTCGTCATCACCAACTATCCGGAAGGTCAAGTGGAGATGCTGGATGCAGAGATCAACCCGGAGAACGAAGCGATGGGGACGCGCCAGATCCCGTTCTCCCGTGAGATTTACATCGAGCGGGACGACTTCATGGAGGAGCCGCCGAAGGGGTATCACCGTCTGTTCCCCGGCAATGAAGTACGCCTGAAGCACGCTTACTTCATCAAGTGCGAAGAAGTGATCAAGGATGCCGACGGCAACGTGGTTGAGCTGCGCTGTACCTACGATCCCGAGACCAAAAGCGGCAGCGGGTTTACCGGCCGCAAGGTGAAGGGGACGATCCACTGGGTTGAGGCTACAAGCGCTAAGCCGGCGGAATTCCGTTTGTATGAGCCGCTTATTCTCGACGACAACATGGAAGAGAGCGAATCATTCCTTGACAAGGTGAACCCGAATTCATTGGAGATCCTCCACGGTTATGTGGAGGACAACATGAAAAACGCGAAGCCTTATGATAAGTTCCAGATGTTCCGCCACGGCTACTTCAATGTAGACCCGAAACATACGACAACCGATAAGCTGGTATTCAACCGAATCGTATCGCTGAAAAGCTCGTTTCAGGTGAAATAAGCAAAATGCCCGCAGAGCATAGGCAGCAAGTGCTCTGCGGGCATTTCTCTTTTAGCCTTTGATTGATCCCGCGAGTAAGCCGCGGATGAAATATTTGCCAAGAAACACGTAAACCAGCAGGGTCGGCAGAGCGGCCAAAAGTGCGCCGGCCATTTGGACGTTCCACTGCACCACCTGACTGCCGGACAGATTCTGCAGAGCGACCATGATCGGCTGCTGCTTTTGGGTCGTAAGCGAAACTGCAAACAGAAACTCATTCCAGATGTTGGTGAACTGCCAAATGCCAACGACCACAAATCCTGTAATGGAAAGCGGAAATATGATGTAGCGGAAAATACCGAAAAATCCGTTGCCGTCGATTTTAGCCGCTTCAAGGAGCTCGGTCGGAATGCCCGCGTAGAAGTTCCTCAGGATGAGTGTACAAATCGGCAGGCCGTATACGACATGCACCAAAACCAGACCGGGAATCGAGTTGTACAGGCCGATCGTCTGCAGAAATTGAATGAGCGGAATCAGAATACTTTGATACGGGATGAACATCCCGAACAGCATCAGTGTAAACAATGTGTCGCTGCCGCGGAACTTCCATTTGCTCAACACATAGCCGTTCAGCGCTCCGAGCAGTGCAGAGAGCACCGTGGCAGGCACGGCGAGCAGCAGGCTGTTCCACAGATTCGGCGCCAGCTTGCTGAATGCTTCGCGATATCCCTCAAAGTAAACCCCGGAAGGAAGCTTCCACATCTGGTCGAGCGTAATCTCGTCCATTCCTTTGATGCTGGTGGTGACCATCACATACACCGGAAGCAGATAAAAGAGCGCCAGCAGAACGAGCAGCATATACAGCCCCCAGCGTCTCGCGTTCAGAGCGGTCGTCATGCCGACTCCTCCTTTCGCATACTGGCCATCAGGTAAGGTACAATGAGCAGCGACACCAGCACAAGCATAATCATCGATATGGCTGCGCCCTGGGCGTAATGATTGCCCCGGAACGTCGTCTCAAACATATATACGCCAGGCACATCCGTAACGAACATCGCGCCCGGTCCGGTCATCGCATAGACGAGATCGAAGATTTTGAGCGAAATATGCCCTAGAATAATGATGACGCTTACCGTAATCGGCTTCAATTGAGGCAGAATGATCTGAAACCAGATTTCCCGTTCCTTTGCCCCGTCTACCCGAGCCGCCTCCCTTAAGTCGTCCGGGATTGCGCGCAGCCCCGCCAAATACATCGCCATCGTGAATCCGGACATCTGCCAGACCGTAGCAATGGCGACGGCAATAAGCGCAAGCGGCAGGCCGAATTCGATTTGTCCAATGGAAATCGCTGGTACGATCCTGGTGCTGATATACCAATCCGGCACATTCGTTACGCCCAACGACTGCAAAATCAGGTTCAAGCCCGTGGACGGGTTGAGCAGCCACTGCCAGACAACGCCGGTAACAACAAACGACAGCGCCATTGGGAAAATGAAAATGTTGCGGAACAGCACCTCCGCTTTGATTTTCTGATCGATCAGGAGAGCCAGCAAAAGTCCGATGCCCATCGTCGCCGTAATAAACAAGATCGTAAACGCCAGCGTATTGCGCAAATCTGACTGAAACCGGAAATCCTGAAACAAAAATGAATAGTTTTTCAGCCCCGCGAAGCTCAGGTTCTTCACCAGTGTATTCCAATCGGTAAACGAAACGTAGCCGGTCCATGCGATAAAACCATATACAAACACAGCAATGGCTATAGCTGAGGGCAGGATCATGAGCACAGGGATCCACCGCTCCGAGGCTGATGTATTCATTTGTCATTCACCTCCCCAAACCAGACCCGGAACAGCCGGACAACGGTCTTGCCGCCGCCCGCGCCACCGGGTAAATTCCGTGTTACTTTTTGATACCGCTTGCGGCTGCAGCCTGCTGAAGCGACTTCGTAAATTGATCGACATCGCCCCTCGTAACAAAAATCGTCATGGCCTGATTGGCCTGTGTCACGAAGCCCTCAGGAGCGGCGGACCCGTGAGCCATGCTCGGCGCCAGCTTGCTTGTCTTGAAATCTTCAATCGTTTGTTGCCCGTACACGTCGTATTTGGTGACATCCGCATCGATCCGCGCCGGAATGGACCCTTTGAGCGGATTGAACACATCCTGCCCTTCGACAGACCCTAGTACCTTCAGGAACGATTTGATCGATTCCGGATCCTTCACACCCTTCGGCAGCCCGAACGTATCCGTGATGACCATAAAGCTTCCCTCCGAATCCGGTGTGGGCGTCCACCCGAAATCCTCATTCGGTTTCAGCTTGAGATCCGTAGTGAAGTACCCCTTCACCCAGTCGCCCATGACGTTCATGGCCGCCTCGCCCTTCGCTACGAGCTGGGCTGCATCCTGCCAGTTGCGCGCCGCATGGTCTTTATTGACGTAACCGATCATTTTTTTGAAGGTTTCCGCGGCTTTCTTGACCGATGCATCCTCAAAGCTCAGTTCACCGGTCCACAGTTTCTTGTAGCCGTCGGGACCGAGGGAGCCGAGAAGCACCGTCTCAAAAAGATGCGATGCCGTCCACGGCTCCTTATCTCCAAGCGCTAGCGGGGTGACCCCTTTGGCTTGGAGCGTATCCGCGACCCGGAAGAACTCCTCGAACGTTGTCGGAGCCTTCAGGCCATGCTGATCGAGCACCTTTTTGTTATAAAAGAGCACGTTGCCCCGGTGAATATTCACAGGAACGGAGTAAATTTGGCCGTCTTTGCTGACCAGCTCGATCAGTTCCTTCGGAAACTTATCCTTCCAGCCTTCCTGATCAAACAGATCGTTCAGCGGCTCCATTTTGCCTGCGGCGACCCATCCGGCATTCAGCTCCGCGCCTCCATGAACCTGGAACGTACCCGGGGGATCTCCGCCCTGCATCCGGCTTGCCAAAACGGCTTTGGCATTCGTACCCGCTCCGCCGGAGACGGCGGCATTGATGACTTCAATGTCCGGGTTTTTCTCCTTATACAGCTGAATAAGCCCCTTCAGTCCGGCTTCCTCGCCCGCTCCGGTCCACCAGCTGAAAATCTCCACCTGCTTCTTTACATCGGTTTTGGCAGGTTCGGACGGCTTCGGCGGCGTCTCCTGTCCCTGCGGATTCGGCGTTCCGGAGCTGCAGGCCGCAAGCAGCAGGCCACCGGCTGTCAAGACGGAAAGAACCTTTACCGTATTTCTTTTCATTTGTAATCTCCCCTTTGATCTGAGTTAAAACCGTTTAGCGCTCTATATGAAGTTTCACGATAGTATGCGCTTACATCATATCAAGGAGACCCCGCTTACACACCGGTTAAAGCCAGCATTTCTTTGGCATGAATCTGGATTGTTTTAATTCCGGATGAAAACGCTAACTATCAATTTTCATTTTCTAGTATTTTTTTGGCACTACAGCAAAAAAATCCATTTCCCTATAGAAAATGGACTTTATCCCGCTTTGATTTGGTCAAGCTTGATCAGCGCCGGCCGACAGCTCTTTTTGCTGCCGATACTGCGACGGGGAAACCCCTGTCGCTCTCTTGAAGGCGCGGCTAAAATAGTTCGGGTCATGATAGCCGACCTGATAACAGATTTCCTTTAAACTGTACTGTTCATCCGCGAGCAGTTCCTTGGCCTTGCCGATCCGCAAACGGGTAATATGGTCAATAAACGTCTCTCCCGTCTGCAGCTTGAACAGCTTGCTGAGGTAAAATGGATTCAAACCCGCATGATCGGCTGCCTGCTCCAATGAAATGTCCTCCCGGTAATGCTTCCTTATATAATCAAGCACCCGGTCCAATACCGATCCGGCCCGCCTTCCCCTCTCCTCCTGAAGCTGGTCCAGCTGCCGGTTCATGTCGTCCCCTCGCGGAAAAACGGTGACTTCCAACCCCTTGGCCGCTCCGGCCGCCTCTTCGGGCAACCGGTCGAACGGCTGCAGCCGCTCGGATCCTTCCGCAGCTGCCGCATACAGCGCTTCCCTAAACGAGACGCGCAAACCTTCGATACCCGGTTTTACGGTTCCCAGACCGAGCCTGGCGCCGATCATTAGCTGCCCGGTAATAAAGCTGCTCAGCTCCTTGCCCCACTGCAGGGATTCGGTACGGAAGGTGAAGAACGGCTTGCTCTCATCCCCGTTCACAAGAAACAAGGCGATCCATCTGCCCACTACAGGACCGGCGACAGCATGCGGCACCGTCGCTTTGGCCCGGCTCCGCACCGCTTCATACAGCTGCTCGCTGCTCATACCCTCTGGAGTATCGATCGTCCCATCTTCCTTTACCGGCAGCGAAATCACGCAGGCGCATCCGCATACCACGCGCAAATCCAGCAGCCCAAACAGAGGTTCCAGATGGTGGTCATACAAGGGATCGAGCATCAAGGACAGCGCAATTTCCTTCTCTGCAAGCGGTATGAACTCCATCGCCCGTTCGCTCAGGCGCAGCTCTTCCTCCCGCTTTTTGTGTTCTGCTGCGATTTCTTCCGTCAGCTTCCCCAAAATATCTGCGATCTGATCCCGCCTCATCGGTTTGAGGAGGTACTCCTTTACACCAAGTGAGATCGCCTCTTTCGCATAAGCGAAATTATCGTACGCCGTCACGAGCACGAACTTTGCCTGCGGATGCCGCGATTTGATCTCCCTGATCGCCTCCAGACCTTGAATGCCCGGCATCTTAATATCCATAAATACAATATCAGGCCTGATTTCATCCGCCCGTTGAATGGCTGTCCGTCCGTTCTCCGCATGCGCGATATCGAATATGTCCGGCATAAAGCGCTTTACAATCAGCTCCAGCCCCTCGCGTTCCAACGCTTCATCATCGGCGATCAGCAATCTGTACATCCGGCTTAACCTCCTCCGTAAGCATAGGCAGCCTTAACTCCACCACCGTGCCCTGTCCCTGTCTTGTATTCCCCAGAATGCTTACCAAATCGTCTCGGCCATAAAAAAGGCGGATCCGCTTAAACACATTATGCGTTCCAAGGCCCGTCGATGCCTTCTTCTCAGTCGGCGGTTCCCCCGACATGCTCCCCGCGGTTTTTACCGGCTGCTCGTCCTGCCGCATCAGCGCGATCCGGGTCTCCTCCGGCATGCCGACCCCGTTATCCTCCACCCGTACGATCAATTGGCGTTGATACGGTATTGTCCAAATGCGAAGGGCAATCTCCGCACCTTCCTCCATATTCTCAATCCCGTGCACGAACGCATTCTCAATAAGAGGCTGCAGCGTTAGACATGGAATCAGCTGGCCCAGCGCGGCCTCCTCAATCTCCGTTACAAAGCGTACTCTATCGCGAAACCTTGAACCTTGGATGGTAAAATACTCCTTTGCATGCTCTACCTCGTCCCGGAGGGTTACCGGCTGGTCGAGCTTGCGCAAATTGTAGCGGAGCAAATGGGATACGGACACAATTAAATCGCTGGTCCGGTCCGCTCCCTCAATCAACGCCAGCTTGGACAAACTGTTCAGCGTATTAAACAAAAAATGCGGATTGATCTGGCTCTGCAGCGCCTTGATCTCCAATTCCTTGACAAGCCGGTCCATCTCCAGCCGCTCCTTATCCCGGGCGATCAGCTCCTTGAGATTGTACAGCATGTGCCGAAACGTCCCGGTCAGAATGCCGATCTCATCGTCGGTTTGCGATGCCGGCGGCTCCACATTGAGGTTTCCCCTCGAGATCTGCTTGGCCGTCTGCACCAGCCGGCCGATCGGCTCCGTAATGCTTTGCGACAGCCAGATGGCAAACAAGATACTCAAGAGGGTTCCCACGAGAAAGATCGCAAATCCCAGGCTGTTGATATGATTCGTAAGTTTAAGAATACTCTGGTAATAGGGCTGGTAATGGGTAAGCTCCAAGTCAACCAGATGCTGCCCTTCCTGCTGGATAAAGCCGGCCGTTTTCTCCGCCTGCTCATAAAGAGAAACATAGGAGGACAGCGTCCCTCCTTCCAAAGATTGCACAACCGATGTTTCCTGATGAATGAAGGTTTCCAGCAAATTGGTGTAATTGGTGAGCCCCAACGGATTCAGCTCGTTTCGGCTTGCCGTCAGAAGCGCTTGCAGCTGCTGCAGGCGCTCTCTCCGATCGGCCACGATATCCCGGTTGCCCGTGCTCGGCTCAATCAAGTAAGAGCTCAGGGCGCTTAAATTTTCTTCCGTTCCTTGTGCGACCTGCTTATATAATAAAATCCGTTCCATCATGAGATTGTAGCTTTCCTGAACCGTTTTGCCGCTTTGGAAGATGAAAAAAGACACCGAGTTAATCAGTACAACAATCAGCGGGATAAAGACGAACAGCTTTCGGCGGATACTCATTGCGAATCCTCCCCGCCCAAATCCTCCCGAGTTAAGAGTCCCGTTTCGGTATAATGCTCCCGCGGCAACGCAGCCCCCTGCTTATGCTCAAGCATCAGCTTCACGGCGTCGTACCCCATCCGATACGGCTTCTGTACGACCGTCGCTTGAATATCACCGCGCCTGATCGCCTGCTGCGTTTCTTCCAAATCGTCAAAACCGAAAATGAGCAGTCCTTCCCGGCCGCTCTTCTTTTTGGCCTGTAGAATACCGATCGCATCCAGCGCGCTCGTTCCGGCCATGATCGTTAAATTCGGATAGCTCCTCATCAGATCCTCCGCCTGTTGTGCCGCCTGAATCCGCGAGATATTGGATGCGCGGACTTCCACCAACTTGAGCTCCGGGTAAGCTTCGATGACGGAAAGAAATCCCTCCAGCCTCAAGCGCTGATTGGCCGCTTCTTGACTGCCGATGATGACGCCGATCTCTCCCCGCGTTCCTGCCGTCTTGACTACCGCTTCACCCAGCAAACGTCCGGATAGATAGTTATCCGTCCCGACATATGTAAGCCTGGCGCTTTCCGGCGCATCCGTATCCACCGTCACCACCGGGATGCCGTGAGCTACTGCCCGATTAATCAAGCCGATATAATCGCTGTCGGCCATGCCCTGCGCGAGGATGCCGTCGGCCTTGGCTGCGATCACCTTCTCGAGCAGATTTTTCTGTTCCTGCGGGTTGTTGCGATAAGGCCCGATATATTCGATATCCGCCCCCAGCTTCGATGCCGCATCCCGGGCGCCCCTCTCCACCGTCCGCCAATACGGATTGTCCAGCTCTTGTGAAATAAGCACCAGATGCGGACCCGACCGTTCAGCCGACGCCCCGCTCTCCATTTGTCCGACAACGGATTGAATGGACAAGCTGGTCTGAATGAACTGCCAGAGCAGCAATAAAAATACGATAAACAGCGCGTACACGCCGATCGCCCATTTGTTACGCGACATGGTTCAGCACCTATCCTTTGCTAAGCGCCCGTCGTGATGCTAACGCTTTCATTTTACGTGTAAGCCCATTATAGGAGAAACCGCAAAGGTCGTCCAGCCGGGCTGGAACAGCGGGGTCTTCTTTCCACGTTGCAGGCCGCTCTTCCCGTGATAAGACGGAAGGCGGAGCTTCGCTGGTTCCGGGGGTCAAGTGCAGAAACAGGCCCCAGCCCGAAGGCCTTCCCTCGATCTCCTTCGGGGACGTGACCGGTCAAAAGAGCGTTCATGGAAGGAAACATGAAGGCAAAGCCGATACCGTATATCGCCATAACTGCGAAAAGGCTCTCCTCCCGGCCGGCCAGTGAAAGTCCAAGCAGGGCCGCGGCAATCGTCAGCACCCCGGCCAGCAAGGTGGAAAGCGGCGGTACCCGGTCGAATATCCGGTTGGTCGGCAGCAGGAACACGCCGATCGCCACCACGCCGAAGGTGCTTAGCAGCAGCCCTGCAGCCTGCTCGCGGAGAGCGAGCGCGTCCGCCTTGAGCGGCAGCATTACCGATCATATTCGTAAGCGAATAAACGCCTACGGCTAATCCGATCATGAACGGATCTGCTCCGAGACTCTGAGCCCAAGAACTAATCACGGGCAGCTGACTGAACATATCGAGAAAGGCGATGATAATAAGGATGTACAGTACCGTTTTTTGCGGATCACCGGTGGTATGCCCCTTTCGTATGACCTTTACGTTTTCCACGTGGAACAAACATTCGTTCGAGGGCCCGTCAGGCCTATTCTGACTTGGTGCGGCGGAACGCATGAGCTGCCATCAGAGCTTTAGCACGAATCGTTGCGGCACCCGATCATGGCAACCTTAATCCCCCTGCTGCCGGCTTTCCATCATTATTCCCATTTTGTCTATCGCTTTAGATCCCGTCGTATTGTCTAATCCAGCACGTAAGCGGCCAACACGCTCTGCAGCTCATAGATATTCAAGCTCTTGTTAAACTGCTTCTGGATGGGTGTCGCATTCCCGGAAATCCAGATTTTCAGTTCGGCATCCAGATCAAAGCTCCCCGCGGTTTCAATGCTGAAGTGCGTGATGCTCCGATAAGGAACGGAATGGTACTCCATCTTTCTTCCGGTCAAGCCCTGCTTATCCACCAGAATCAGACGTTTGTTCGTAAAAATGAACAGATCGCGTATGACCTTATACCCCTTCTCAATCGTTTCGCCTTTGGCCAATATTCCTGCGTATTCTTTCTGGAGATCAACCGCATTCAATTCCGATGCGTTCCCCATGAGCCCGTCGAAAAATCCCATTCCTTTCACCTCTGCCTCTGTTTTCCTTCAGGTTATCATGCCGCCGTCAAGACCGCTACCTCTAATTTTGCGCGTTCATACTGTAAACACCAAACGCACAGCTATGCTGGAAGTTAGTTCCCTAACAAAAAACGCCCTCCCCTGAACAGACAGCTTCAGAAGAGAGCGGTGCTTTCATTTAAAATATTTGGATTCCAGCTTACGCCCGAACAGCCAAATGATAAAGAACACAAGAAAAATCAGCGCTATTTTCAGGGGATGTTTGAGCAGGCTGTCCAAATTATGGCCGGCAAACGATACGAGAAAGATCATGACGCCTTTGCCCAAAGCCGTAGCCACGACAAAGGTATGCATGGGAACCTTGGAGAGCCCCGCTATTATGTTCACAAGAGAGGATGGTGTAAACGGGAAGCATGCGAGCAGGAAAATGGGGGTAAACCCGTGCTGCTCCAGCCAATGCACTAATTTCTCCGACCTGGGATGCTTCCGCTCGATCCAACCGCGAAGCCTGCCACCAAATTTACGGAAGATTGCAAACACGCTGATGCTTCCGCACACTACTCCGATCCAGGACAGCAATACGCCTTCGCCTAATCCATAGGCATTCACATTGGCAATCAAGATAGCCACCAGAGGCAAAGCGGGGAGAAAGGATTCTGCCATAGGGGCTAGAATACCGGGAAGCGGCCCTAAGGCTTCATATTGCTTTAGCCAATGTTCCACATCATGCCAATCCAAACTTGTAATCGTCTCCATCCAATTCATCTCGTGTCGCTTCACCTCAGTATAGTTAATACAACTATACTATCCCCGTTGGTCTAATGCAACGGGCAACCCTTGATTAAGAAACCATCATCACCGTACGATCACAAATCGCATCAACGTCCTGGTGGTCGTGACTTACGAACAAACAGGTCATCTCCGCTTTTCTCAGGATATCTCTAAGCTCGCTGCGGATAGAGACTTTAAGGTCTGCATCCAGGTTGCTGAACGGTTCATCCATCAGAAGAATGGAAGGACGCGGGGCAAGAGCCCTTGCCAAGGCTACACGCTGCTGCTGACCCCCGCTTAATTCGTGGGGATAACGCTTCTCAAAGCCTGATAGCTGCACCAGCTCCAGCATTTCTGCAAGCCGCTCTGCACGTTCTTTCTTCGACAGACGATGCAGGCCAAATTCGATGTTGCCTGCTACGGTCATATGCGGAAACAATGCATAATCCTGAAACACCATGCCGACGCCGCGCTTTTCAGGAGGTATGAAGGAGGTATCGTCCACCACGGTACGCCCGGAAATCGCAATGCTTCCGCCGGTTGGCGACTCCAACCCGGCAACAAGCCGCAGCAGCGTACTTTTTCCACTCCCGCTAGGCCCCAAAATCCCGACGATCTCCCCTTTTTCCATATCGAAGGAGAAGCGGTCAATCACTGGCTTCTGTTTGGAGGAATAAGAAAATGAAAGTTTACCAATATTCACGATCTTCATGAATTCAACCTCTTCCCTAATTGATGAAATACG
Organism: Paenibacillus sp. JMULE4; assembly: GCF_013337105.1. Classification (NCBI taxonomy): domain Bacteria; kingdom Bacillati; phylum Bacillota; class Bacilli; order Caryophanales; family Paenibacillaceae; genus Paenibacillus; species Paenibacillus sp. JMULE4. The sequence continues at coordinate 35,247 of NZ_SGWF01000017.1, read as the reverse complement.
ATAACAGAGACCATACTGACACCGATAATAAACAAAGAGGGTATGGAAGCTTCATAGATGCGTTCGTCGCTTGCGTATTGATAGGTCTTGGTCGCCAGCGTTTCAAAGTTAAACGGTCTAAGCAGCAAGGCTAACGGTAATTCTTTCATAATTTCCACGAACGTTAGAATAACGCCGCTGAACAAGGCGCCCTTGATCAGCGGGGCATCCACCTTGAAAAAGGTCTTCGTCATCCCCAGGCCGAGCAGCCTTGAGGCTTCCGTATATTTCATCCCGATCTTCTCAAAACCGGCCTCGACCGCATTGTATCCGGTGGCCATAAAGCGGACCACATAAGCGACAACCAGCATAACCAAGGACATGCTGAGCACAAGCGGCGCTTTCCCCAGGCCCATGCGGGCATATAGCGGGGCCAGCCATTGATCAAGGCCGATAAACAGCGCCAGTACGCCGATGGCAATAATCGCTCCGGGAACGGAATAGCCGGACGTCACCGACCGGGCCAGCACATAGGTCAGCACATTCGATTGCTGACGAACTACATTGGCTGTAATCACCGAGAACACCATAATGATCGCCGTGGCCGTCAAAGCAAGGCCTATCGTGTTATACGTCAATTCGAAAAAAGCCGGGGTAAGCACATCGTCATAGCTCCAGGCGGCCCATACGATCAATTGAATGACAGGGATAAGGCAGGAGCACGCAAACATAAGCCCGCAGAACATGAAAGCAGCCGCAGCGCGGATACCTTTCAGCTTCTTGGGTGTAAGCGGTCTTGATTTACTGGTGGAAGCCGCGAAGCTCCGCTGATGGCGGAGCAGCCGTTCCACCACGAATATCCCGACAACCCCCGCCATCAGCCATGCGGCCAGACGGACGGCAGAGTCGACATCGTACATTCCGAACCAGGTCTGAAATATCGCCACGGAGATGGTCTGGATACCGTAATAGCTCGATACGCCATAATCGCTAAGCACTTCGAATACGACAAGTATGACACCGCCGACGATGGCAGGCCGGGAAATCGGCAGCACGATAAAGAGAAATATGGAAAAAGGTTTTCTCCCGAGCAGAGCGGCATTCTCAATATAAGAGCCGCTCTGATGCTCCAGATAGGATCTGGTAATCATGTATACGTATGGAAACAAGAACATCGTAAATATGAAAATGGCGCCTCTCATCGACATGATGCCAAACCACTCCGGGTTTGGCATCACCCCGAATTCATTGCGCAGCGTGGTTTGGACAATGCCGGTATAGCTCAACATCGTGCTGTAGGTGTATGCCGCAATGTACGGAGGAACGGCCAGCGGCAGCACAAGCGCCCAGCGAAAAAAGCGTCTGAGCGGAAAATCATAAGCCGCGATCAGCCAAGCCAACGTTACCCCGAGCAGCACGGTAAACAGACAAGTAAACAACACAAGCCAAACGGTCTGGAACACATAGTCCTGCAGTAAATACTGCTTGATGTGCTGCCAGTTTTCGTTTGGCGGTTGGAACAGCGACACGAATATAGTAAAAATGGGCAGCAGAACGACCACTGCCCCCAGAAGGCTGGCATAAAGCCAGCCGTTTGTATGTTGTTTTATATTGCGTATAGCTGTTCTAAAGCGCATTCTTATTTCCAACCTACTTTATTAGAAATCTCAACTGCCTTTTTATTATGTTCTCCCAGCTTGGCAAAGTCAATTTGCTGGGCCTTAAACTCTCCCCAAGATTTCAGAAGCTCCGGTTTCTCCGCCTTGGGGTTTACCGGGAATTCAAAGTTCTCCTTGGACATCAGTTCCTGCGCTTCCGTATCGGTCAAGAACTCGATCAGCTTCACGGCATTTTCTTTATTTTTGCTGTGCTTTGCAAGACCCACTCCACTGATATTCAGATGCGTGCCGGTCGTGCTTTGGTTAGGGAAGAACACGCCGAGCTGCTGTGCAACCTTCACTTCTTCCGCATCTTTGGAGTTCAGCATCTGTCCAAAGTAATAAGTGTTCATAATGGCTACATCTCCGGTTCCCGCAGCAATGGCTTTTGCTTGGTCACGGTCCCCGCCTTCCGGCGCACGGCCGAGGTTAGCGACGATGCCTTTAGCCCACTCTTCCGCTTTCTGCTCCCCGTTCAACTCGATCAGGGAAGCAAGCAGCGATTGGTTATACAAGCTTGTGGAGGAACGCACGAGCACTTTTCCTTTCCACTTATCGGTAGCCAAATCTTCGTATGTAGAGAGCTGCTCCGGTTTAACCCGATCTTTGGAGTATACGATCACACGGGCCCGCGTCGACAGACCGATCCACTCGTTGTCTTTATCCCGGAGCTGTGCAGGAACATTAGCCTCAATGACATCCGACTTTACAGGCTGCAGCACTCCGTTCAGCTTGGCGTTATTCAGCACTCCGCCGTCCACTGTGATGAACAAATCGGCGGAAGTGCTCTCTCCCTCACGCTTTAACCGTTCAATCAATTCTTCCGCCTTGCCTTTGACGACATTGACTTTAATACCGGTTTTCTCCGTAAATTGAGCATAAAGAACGTCGTCCACTTCATAATGTCTTGCCGTATAAAGATTGACGACTTGTTCCGTCTTCGATTCGGAAGCTCCGCTATTCGGCTCTTGCGGCTGCGCAGCTTGCTGTCCGCCTTGTGATGCCGTTCCACATCCTGCCAAAAGCCCGACGCTCAGAATAGCCGTTATTGCGGATGATAAGAATCTCCGGTGTTTCTTTAACATCATTACACTCCCCTTTTTAAAGTTGGTACTGATAATCATTATCATTTATTTGCAACTTGGATTCTAGCAAGAATAAACCCTACTGTCAACCCATTATTTTATAGTCACCGCAAACGGTTCCATCAAAAGCAGATTTCGGTATGAATACAAAATAAACCCCCACATCGATGTGAGGGTTACGGATAAATTAATAATTTTTCGTCTGCAGCTGGTCCAGGCTCTTGAATTCATATCCTTGCTTCCGGGCATCGTCAATAATTTTGGCTAACGCCTCCGCGTTGTCTTTCGATACAGAGTGAAGCAGGATGACCGCACCGGGATGCAGCTGCGACATGATGCTTTCGTATGCGTAAGCCCATCCTCTTTGCAGCTTCGGATCCCAGTCCTCATAAGCAATCGACCAAAACACGTTGGTATACCCGTATCCTTTGCTGGCCGCAAGCATCCGTTCGCTAAAAACCCCCCGCGGCGGGCGCAAATACGGCATTTCCTTTTGGGAGGTCAGCTCCGCTACTTTCGTTTTGACACGATCCAGTTCTTCCTTCAGCTTCTGGTCGGATACCTGTGTAAGGTCGGGATGGCTCCAGGAATGATTGCCTATGAGGTGGCCCTCCTGCACCATTCGCTTCAACAGCTCGGGCTGGTCTTGAATATAATGTCCCGTCACAAAGAAGATGGCCGGTACCTGCTTCTCCTTGAGTACATCCAAAATCCTGCTCGTATAGCCGTTCTCATAGCCGTTATCAAACGTAAGATAAAGCTCCTTTTGCTTCGTATCGCCCAAAAAAATGGCATCATGCTTCTGGACAATGGACCGGAACCCCTCTTCCTGAATCGATGGAAGCTCATGGTTCCTGCTCTTCTTAAACCCGAAGTGATAAGGTTTGTTCGCATTGGCTTCGGCCGAATGGGGTAAAATCAAACACAAAAGCACAACGAATGCGGCGAGGAAAGAGACATAACGTTTCATGTAACCATTTCACTCCTTAGGCGATGGTTTTTCTTATGCGGTCATCGGCTAAGGGGTAATGTTCCACAAAAAACAGAAAGTTATGTGTTTCCTTGTAGAAGGAAAGATAAGCAGGCCAATGGATATGTTTTCACCCCGCATACCCATCCGTTAACCCTCTTGCTTGGCACTTAAGTCCTGTAAAATTGCAATTATTGACATATGGAAAAATGTAAAGGTGTCGATAACACACCGCCAGACTTGATGCCTTTGTGTACGGGGATTTAACCTATGGGCCTATGTTACGATGTGTGTTCCTCCCAGTTCCAAATTTCGATCCTTCCCAATTGAAAATAAAACAGGCCCTGCTCCTGCTTCAGCTTCTCCAGCTCGCGCACCGGTCCTGTAACAACGGCGCCATATACTTTCACTCCGTTCTCTTTCAGGTAGTCCAACCGCTTCCCGTCGTTTTCGGACTCCCGGTAGCTTCTCTCCTGTCTCAGCCATTCGATATCTTTGAGCATTTGATCGACGGATTGCTTGAGGGTGTCCGCATTCTCCAGCCAACCGGCCCAGCTCATCCCGTTTCCCTCTTCTTGATACTTTACAAAAGGCCTTAACGTAAGATGGGGCACGAAATGGAGTTCATTTGAGGTCGAATGGGGAATATTCTTCAGATCTCCCTTCAGCTCTCCCGCATAAACCGGCATGCTGAGAACCCGCACTTGATAGTTGGAAAGCCGCTTGAGAAGCTCCTCGGGATCCATCCCCACAGCCGTGGAAAAAGCCAACTCCGCTACATAACCGTCCTCGATATGCTTGAGCTGCTCCCAAACCGAACGGTTGGAGGGAGCTTGTGTGCGGCTGGGGTCACCGGCAATCAGATCGGGCGGGACGGCGAAAGAAAACCGGCTGGGTGTTCTTAAATAGGTTACATTTTCATTGATCGAATAGGTTACGTCACCGAAAAGCGTTTGGGTGGCCGTAACTTCCCCTGCGATGATCTGCCATTCACCCACCTGCTTAAACAGCTTCAGCGTGGCTTTTTTCGTCAGAAAAGGCGTCAGCTCTGCGTTCCAATGACCGCCTTTCTCCACTTTTAAACCCGGTTCATGCGTTTCTACCAAGGTAGTGACATAGCGGATAAATTGGTCGCTTTTCCCGCTGCTGTGATAATAACTCGTTACGAGCATCATATAAATCCATACCAGCAAGAAAATCCCCAGCAGTGTGGAGACCACGCTCCTTACGACGGTAAACCGGGTGCGCCAGATCATGCGCTTGAACTTTTTCTCATCCCAGGCCGGGGAATCCGGTTCGTTGGCATCGGATTCCCAGTTATGCAGCAGCTTTTCTTCGTTAGTAAAGCGCTGTTCACTCATGTCCATTTCCCCTTTCCCATTGATCCGCCAGTTCCCTGAATTTATCCCTGCTGCGGTGCAGCATGACTTTGACTTGACTCATGCTGAGATCCAAAGTCTCGGCCAGCTCCTGATAGGAGAAGCCTTCCATTTCCCTCAGATAAAGAATCGTCCGGTAATGCTCGGGCAGCTTACGCATGACCCCGGTCATTTTTCTCCGCTGCTCCTTCAGCTGCAAAGCCTCTTCAGGAGTAGGCATCGGGCTAGTGCCGGAAGCGTGAATCTCTATGGCCTGCAGCATCTCCGCCTCCCCCTTCCGCTTGCGTACCCAGTCGATAAACAGATTTCGGGCTACTTTATATAACCAGGCCCGGGCCAATCTCATATCCTCCAGCCGAAGCGAGAGCATGGCCCGATAAAACGTCTCCTGAAGCAGCTCTTCGGCCACCTCTTTAGACCCGCACATGCGGTATAAATAGCGATAGAGAGAGGGCTGAAACATCCGGAACAGCTCTGTAAACGAATCCTTCTGCATGCCTCTCCCCCTTTCGCAAGAGTTATAACGATTGATCTCTGTTTTTGTTACAGATAAAAACAAAAATATCCGATGGTAAATGATCCATGGTTGCCTTTCGCCGCCAAATCGATCATACTATAACAAAGTAAGTAACTGACTGGAGGTAAATATAGATGATACAAATCGATGTCTTTTCCGACATGGTATGTCCATGGTGCCGAATCGGCAAGAAAAATTTACAGGATGCTCTGGCTGCATGGGGTCCTAAAGACGAGGTGGAGATCCATTTTAGGGCTTTTGAGTTGGATTCGACGCTGCCGGCCGAGGGACTTCCCTTTCAGGACGCTATGATCAGAAAAATGGGCGGCAATGCCGCTTCCTTGAAGCAAATGACCGATCGTGTGACCCAGGCGGGGGAAGCGGTGGGGGTGACATTTCGTTTCGATCAGGTGACCCGCATGCCGAACACCAAGCTGGCCCACCGGCTGACGGCCCTGTTGCCCGCCTCCGAGCAGGAGGCTATGATCGATGCCATCATGAACGCTTACTTCGAACAGGGCCAGGACATAGCCCAGCTGGATATTCTGCTTGGCATCGCCGCTTCCCTCGGTCATGATCCGGTCCATCTGCGGGAACAGCTCGAACAAGGGAAAGGAAGCGACAAGGTAACCCATGACCAGACAGCAGCCAGACAAATCGGCGTTACCGGCGTACCTTTCTTTGTATTCAATAACAAGTACGCCCTCTCCGGAGCTTACCCGCCCGCCGAGCTGATCAAAGTACTCGAGAAAGTCGCAGCGGAATAGACAGACAAAGGACACCGGGGCGGGTGTCCTTTGTTTTTCTTATATTATACCTTCAGCTGAATGCGATCAGAATGACGCCGATGGCAATGAGACTTATGCCGATTCCGCTGATCCAGCTGAGGCGTTCCCCCAGAAACACAACGGCCGCTATCGTCGCAATGACCACGCTTAATTTATCGACCGGGGCGACTTGCGAAACTTTACCGAGCTTTAAAGCCCAAAAATAAAACAACCAGGAAGCGGCACCGGCGGCTCCGCTCAGCACGATGAACAGCAGCGTTTTTTTGTCTTCGAAAAGAGACGGGATTTTACCGATATTGCCTTGAAACGCAACCACGGCCACTAAAAATACCGCCATAATGACGGCCCTGACCGCCGTTGCCGTGTTGGCGTCCACCGACTGCAGCCCGATCTTGCCGAAAATACTGACCAGCGCGGCGGTTATGGCCGATAATAAAGCGAAAACCAACCATAAATAACTCATACGATCCCTCTTTGCAGTAATATGGTAGTACTCTTAGGTTGGCTTCAAGAAGAATTAACATACTAAGGCACACCGGCTGAACGGCAAAGCGGTGACCGGGTACCACCGCAAGGGCACCTGGTTATGGTTTACTCCATATGTTTACTCACGATTTCTATCTGCACCTTGATCGTCATCCAACCTAAGAGCTATTTTGGAGAGCAGCTCGCCTTTCTCCCAGCTGGAGAAAAAATCCTCCCACACGACGTGGTATACATCATCGTTCGCCTCCATAATAATGCCCCTTGCCCGGTCCAGGGAAAAAACAACGCAATCGCCGATCTCAAACATAGGCTTCACCCCAATCGAAAGACGATCCCGTGGCCGCCTTTCGGGTATTCCCATTTGATATTCTGATGAGGACAGCCGATTCTGCAGCTGCCGCATTCGTGACAGCCCTCGTAGCCGACATGCATCCGGATCTCCTCCCATTTATACACTTCGGCAGGGCAGAAGATCGTGCATATTTTATCGGGGCAATCGGTTAAACAAACCTCCGCATTCAACACATGAAGATGAGATTTCGTATCGGCGTTAAAACGAAGGAGATACTGCTTCTCCTCTATCGTTGCGGCTTTGGCCTGCTCACTCATGACTCACTTCATCACCTTCCATGCCCGGTATAGGTCGCGGGCGATTTTGAGCTTCTCTTTGACCGGGCCGATCTCATTCCATATCTTCCTCTGCTTCTCTTTCTTGGAGGAACCGTCTACGGTAAACATTTGGCTGGCCGCTCGATTCATCATGGGAATATATTGATCGAAATATTGGGGAAAGCGGTCGAAATGGTGAGTGGCGTCTTTATATTTTTTCAAATCCTGACCGACGAAGCTGTCCATCAGCCGCTTGCGGTAATGATCGAGCACGCGCTCGGAATAATCTCCCTCTTCTTTGGCCTTCACGACCGTTTCGGCAGCCAAACGGCCGGAGGTCATCGCCATGTTCGATCCTTCCCGGTGAATCGCATTGACAAGCTGTGCGGCATCACCCACGACAAGGACGCCGTCTCCGACAACCTTAGGCATGGAATAATAACCGCCTTCGGGGATCAGATGGGCCAAATATTCCTGGGGTTCGCCCCCTTGGAGGTACGGACGAATCATCGGATGATGTTTGACATATTCCAGCAGCTCGTATGGTTTTATTTTATGCTTGATGAGTCCCGAGAGTAAAGTGCCGACGCCTATGCTGAGCGTATCTTTATTGGTATACAGAAATCCTGTGCCCAGGATCCCTTTGGTGGCATCGCCGAACAGCTCGATGGTACACCCTTGATCCTGCTCCAGGTTAAAGCGGTCTTCAATGATTTTGCGGTCCAGCTTAATAATCTCCATGGTAGCCAACGCCACTTCGTCCGGCCTGAATTCTCTGTGAAACCCGAGCGACTTCGCCAACAAGGAGTTCACTCCGTCCGCCAGGATCACGACATCCGCATACAGGTCCCCGTCCGGACGGTCCGTACGCACGCCCACCACGCGGCCGTCCTCTACGATGCATTCCAGCACCACCGTCTCGTTCACGAGCAGTGCGCCCTGATCCACCGCCTTCTGAGCGAACCATTGATCGAATTTGGCCCGAAGCACGGTAAAGTTGTTATAAGGCTCCTGTCCCCATTCCATTCCTTTATAACCGAAGGTAAGGGCCGATTCCTTATCCATCATCATAAACCGCTGCTCGACGATAGGCCGCTCCAGCGGAGCTTCTTTATAAAATTCCGGGATGACATCCTCCATCATCTGCCGGTACAGCACGCCGCCCATCACATTTTTCGAGCCCGGATATTCGCCTCGCTCCAACAGCAGCACCTTCACTCCGGCCTTGGCCAGCTCATAGGCACAGGCAATTCCCGCAGGGCCGGCGCCGACGACGATGCATTCAAATTTTTCGGACATACCCGTCCTCCTTTCCACCCAAGGCCGTTGTGTACTCTTCAATCAGCAGGGGCAAGATCTCGAACGCATCGCCTACAATCCCGTAATGGCAGTTCTGGAATATCGCAGCATTCGGATCCTTATTGATCGCTATGATTAATCCGGAATTTTGCATGCCCACGATATGCTGGATGGCCCCTGAGATGCCTATGGCAAAGTAGATTTTCGGCGTGACCGTTACACCGGTCTGCCCTACTTGATGATGATGCCCGATCCATCCCGCTTCGACCACATCCCGGCTGGCCCCTACGGCGGCTCCCAAAACTTCGGCCAGCTTATGTATCAGCTGAAATCCAGCGGGTCCTCCCATTCCCTTTCCCCCGGCTACCACAATATCCGCTTCATCGATGCGCACTCTGCGGGCTGTTTCCCGAACGATCTCCAACACTTTGGTGCGAACCTCTTCTTCCTGCAGCGGAATCGATTCTTCTACCAGCGTTCCCGTTCGGCCAGGCTCCGGGAATAGCGCTTTCATAACTTTCGGGCGAACGGTAGCCATTTGAGGCCGGTACTTCTTGCACAATATTGTCGCCATGATGTTGCCCCCGAAGGCAGGACGGCTGGCCAGCAGCAGGCCGGTGTCTTCTTCCACATCCAGCATGGTGGAATCGGCGGTAAGTCCCGTAGGCAGATCCGTAGCCACCGCGCTCGCCAGATCCTTTCCGGTCGAGGTGGCGCCGTACAGAATAATTTCCGGTTTGTACTTCTGCGTGCACGCGAGCAAGGCTTTCATGTACGGTTCCGTACGGTAATGCTTATAAATCGGGTCATCGTATACATAGAGCGTATCCGCACCGTATGCAAATACCGTTTCTGCCAAGGGCTTCACGCCTTCGCCGATGACGACCCCGGCCAGCTCCGTTCCCCGTTTATCCGCCAGCCTTCTCCCCGCCCCCAACAATTCAAGCGAAACCGGAGCGACCTGGCCTTCCTTCACCTCGATATACACCCAGACACCCCGGTAGTCCTCGAAGCTCATCAAGCTTCACCCCTTGCTTGGAACAATTCTTTCTTTTCCATCAAAATGCCGAGCAATCCCTTCACCTGTTCCTTCGGTCCACCCTCCAGAATGGTCCCCCCTTGGGGCTTTTGGGGCGCCCACACGGAGGAAACAATCGTCGGCGACCCTTTTAATCCAAGCTGAGTCCGGTCAACATCGTCCAGATCGCCCACAGACCATATTTGCGGTTGATAGCGTGCCGCCCGAAGCACGTTAGGCAGCGGAGAATAAGGAACTTCGTTAATCTCTTTTTCCACGGAAAGCAGACAGGGCAATGTCGATCGGACAACCTCATAGCCGTCCTCCAGCTTACGGTGTACGATCACATATCCTTGTTCCCGCCGCACCTCCACGATCTTCTTGACCGAGGTGAGCGGGGGAATATCGAGTCTCCTGGCAATCCCGGGACCCACTTGACCCGTGTCTCCGTCTATGGTCATTTTACCGCACAGGATCAGGTCGATCGGCCGGAGCTTGGCGATTTTGTCCAAAGCTTTCGTCAGCGCATAGCTGGTCGCCAGCGTATCGGCGCCGGCAAACGCGCGGTCGGAGATCATATAGCCCTCGTCCGCTCCGATTTCGATGCATTTTTTAATCGCCTTCACCGCCGGCGGCGGCCCCATGGTCAGCACCGAGACCGTTCCCCCGTACTTTGCCTTGAGCCGAACCGCCTCCTCCACCGCATGAGCGTCATAGGGATTGAGGATCGCCGGCGCGCTGGCACGATCCATGGTATTGGTCTTCGGATTCATCTTGATGATTTTCGTATCCGGCACCTGTTTAATACAAGCGACAATATGAAGCAATGCGCATCACCCGCCCTATCATCCTAGGAAGTAGTCATAATCCAGTATATATGGCTAATACAAATAAAATGCATGGGATTCCTCATTCCTCCGGGCTTTTCCCGCCGTGAGTGTTCTTTCCGGCTCCACACGCTCGCCGGCCTTGATGGATCGAGCAATTTCGAACCGCCGTGCAGAATATGCACAACATGACCATCACACATCTATTAGACATTTGAAGAGGAGGTTGATGATATGGGCAAAAAAAAGTTAACGACATCCAGTGGAAGCCCTGTCGCGGATAATCAGAATTCGCAAACGGCCGGCCAACGCGGGCCTGTAGTGATCCAAGATGTGCACTTACTCGAAAAGTTGGCTCATTTTAACCGCGAACGTATTCCGGAGCGGGTCGTCCACGCGAAAGGCGCGGGCGCTTTCGGCTATTTTGAAGTCACGCATGCCGTGAATCAGTGGACCAAGGCCAAATTTTTATCCGAGGTTGGCAAGCAAACACCGGTTTTCATCCGCTTCTCAACGGTCGCCGGCGAAAAAGGCGCCGCGGATACCGAACGCGATCCTCGCGGTACGGCTATCAAATTCTATACCGAAGACGGCAATTATGATCTGGTCGGCAACAATACGCCTGTTTTTTTATTCGCGATCCTCTGAAGTTTCCGGACTTTATCCATACGCAGAAACGCAATCCCCAAACCAATCTTAAAGACCCGAACGCGATCTGGGATTTCTGGTCTCTTTCCCCGGAATCGCTGCATCAAGTGACCATTTTGTTCTCCAACCGCGGCACACCCAAATCGTATCGTCATATGCACATGTTCGGCAGCCATACGTTCCAATGGATTAATGAGCAGGGCGAAGCCGTCTGGGTAAAATACCATTTCAAGACCGATCAGGGCATTCAGAATTTTCGCCGGGAGGAAGCCGTCCGCATCGCCGGCGAGGACCCGGATTACGCAACCCGGGATCTGTTCGAAGCGATCGAAAAAGGGGATTATCCGTCCTGGACGCTGTACGTTCAAATTATGCCTCTGCAGGATGCAGATACGTACCGTTTCGACCCGTTCGATGTAACCAAGGTGTGGTCCCAGAAGGATTATCCTTTGATCCCGGTCGGACGCATCGTATTGAACCGGAATCCGAAAAACTATTTCGCGGAAGTGGAGCAAGCGACGCTGTCGCCTGGAAATGTGGTGCCCGGTATCAGTTTCTCCCCGGACAAAATGCTGCAGGGCCGGCTGTTTGCCTATTCCGACGCGCACCGGTACCGCGTGGGAGCAAACCATAATCTGTTACCGGTAAACCGTCCGATAAGCCCTGCAGACAACTATCAGCGGGATGGGGCGATGAGATTCGACGACAACGGCGGCAGTTCGGTCAACTACGAGCCCAACAGCTTTAACGGCCCGAAAGAGGTTCCGGAAGCCAAAGCTCCGCCGCTGCCGGTATCCGGTGCGGTCGACAGCTACCCGTATGATCGCGATGATCATTACACGCAAGCTGGCGATTTGTATCGTTTATTGAGCGAGAGCGAACAAGCGGATCTGATCGACAACATTGTCACTGCGATGAAGCCTGTGAAACCGGAGATTCAACTGCGGCAAATCGGGCATTTCCGCAAAGCCGACCCCGATTACGGAGCGAGAATCGCAGAAGGTCTGGGATTAGGTTAAATCCCGGCAAAGACGAAGCCCTTATCATTGTCGATAAGGGCTTTCGCTTTATGACAGCACGAAAGGAACCGCCTTTCTGGAGACGATCCCTTTGGTTGCTGTCTTATGGCTAAGACGGTATGTGCTTTACAGCTTTACAACATTTTCGGCTTGAGGACCGCGGTTGCCTTGTACAACGTTGAATTCCACGCGTTGGCCTTCGTCAAGCGTCTTGAAGCCGTCGCCTTGAATCGCGCTGAAATGTACGAATACATCGTTTCCCCCTTCAACTTCGATAAAGCCAAAACCTTTCTCTGCGTTAAACCATTTTACTGTACCTGTTTGCATTGTGAAAAACCTCCAATAGATAATTTAACATGTTCCTTTTTTCTTTAAAAAAAATTCACATATTGAAAAAAGTTCCATCTTCAAAATGATCCCCTTTTCAATATGTGAATTGCGGTTTCAAATTTCCAATTTCTCTAACTTTACCACAGTTTATTTCAAAAAGCAACTGTCTGGGCCATCGGCCTTTCCCCGCCGGTATGTGAAAAGACACCCGATAGGGTGCCCTTGATTCACAGGGGATCCGCCATGCTGTTTATATATCCATGTCAGGCTTGTTTCGACGCTTCAATCTCAATCGAAACTTTAACCTCGTCTCCGACGAGCACGCCTCCTGTTTCCAATGCCGCGTTCCAGGTTAAGCCGTAGTCGCTGCGCTTCAGGCTGCCTTGACCGCTGAATCCGGCTTTCTCATTTCCCCAAGGATCTTTGCCCTGACCCTCAAATGTAACGGAGAATGTTTCAGGGCGAGTGACGCCATGAAGGTTCAGATTGCCGGTCACATTGTATTCCCCGTCACCTGTTTTCGTGATTTGGGTAGATTGGAAGGTCAGTTTCGGATACTTCTCGATATCAAAAAAATCAGCTGTACGCAAATGCGCATCACGATCATCATTCCGGGTGTCAATACTGCTTAAATCGATACTAAATTGAACGTCAGCGGTTGTCAGATCTGTGGGGTCGGCTTCAATATTCGCTTCAAAGGTATGGAAGGTCCCCTTTACCTTCGCAATCATCATGTGTCTGATCGTAAAATCGATACTGCTGTGCGTAGGGTCGACAATCCATTTTGTTTTAGCCATTGTAACAACCTCCCTATTTTTTACTTACTAATAGTTAATATCTAACTATTAGTATGTTAGTATTAATTGTATTCTTTTATCCTTCTTTTGTCAATCAATATTTTGGAAATTTACCCAAAATTTTTTTTTCTGTCTGCGTAAAATAAAAAAACAGCCCGTAGAATCCCATTCCGTGAGGAATGCTGTCTACAGGCTGTAAAAGAGTGATCCCACTCATGACTTTATGATTCGGCTAACGGCAGCTCAACCCTTACTTCCGTACCTTGATTGTATGTACTCTGGATATGGATCGTGCCTTCAAAATGATCCAGAAGCTTCTTTACCATGTAAAGACCAATCCCTTGACCGCTTTTTTCTTGATTGAATTTCCCGTATTTTTGAAACAAATTTTGAAGCTGGTGTTCATGCATGCCCACACCATGATCCTTAATCTTCATCACTACTTTCTTCCCGTCACTCACGGCCGAGAATATGACTTTGGAATGCTCATGACTATACTTTATCGCGTTGCTCAATAAATTCGACAATATTAATTTAAAGCCGATGGTATTGTTGAAAAGCTTCTCGTTTCCTTTCAGATCCAGTGTATAAACAAGCTGAATCTCTTGCGTTCTCGCTTTAATACTCATAAAATCGATGACTTCTTGTATACTCGGCAAAAGCCGGATCATTTCTTTATTCCATAATAAGTCGTTTGATAACATCTGTTCCGTATAGATGATATATGAAATTTCATTATCTATAATATCCACGCAGTCGGCAATCGATTTCATCTTTTCTATGCTGCCCGGACTTAGATGAGACTCCGATTTAAGCACCATCGAAGCATACGCTTTGATAATCGTCAGCGGATTGCGGACTTCGTGGGACACCACATGAACAAAATCCAGCTTTTGCTTATATAAATCCATTTCGGATTGCATTTCGGACTGAACCGAAAGGGAAGGAAATATCACCGTTTCATCTGTATTCTTATATAAATTGGAACGAATCAGTTCATTGTCCGTCATCAGGTACTCGTGGCTTCTCATTAACTTCATAAGAAGTGACGCAGGTACACTTTTCGCATCATAGGCACAGACGGATAACAATCCCATTCCGTAAACATTGCTGTCAGCTATCACTTCGTACTTCTCAAGCAAATCTGCAATACCTTCTTGTTCCTTCCAATCTACATGGGCCCACGTTCGTATAGAAATATGCTTATTCAAAAAAGGCTGCAGCATTTCACCCAATTGATTCACGATGGTTTGACTGTTAAAATCTCCGTGCACCCCATAAAAAACGCATCGGTCATAAAAATGCACCTTACACCGTTTGTCATTCGATAGAATCTGCTTCAGCTTCTCCTCAATCAGACGATTTTTCTCTTCGGAGTCAATAAACAGAATATGATGATCGTGTTCCAGACCGGTGACAATATATGAAAGCGCATTATTTAGATAATGCTGCAAATCATCGTAAAAGTATAAAATATGCCCGCCGTTTGATACTTGTAACTTTTTGTTAATTGCATGATTGAATTTCCGTTCATGTCAGCACCTCATTGTAAAAAAAAAGCTACAAGAATGGGAAAGACAGCGCTACCTGGTTGAATATGTATTTACAAACATTATACAAAAAAATTGTCGATTTTTAAATTCATATTTTCCAAATTTTTGCGCATCCCGACGGCAAAAAATAAGGCCCCCTCAGCGGAGAGCCTTAATTTTTATTACTTCTTTGTCATCCATTCCGGCTTGGAGAAGCCTTTGAATTGTTCGTCGATCGTTTTCTCAAACTCCGGCGATTGAATCGCAGCTTTCAGATCTTGGGCGAATTGAGTTTCGACATCTTTCGTATTCACAACCAGTACGTTGCGGTAGTTTTCCGCCATGTTCTCCAATTTCAAAGCAGCGGTCAGATCCATCTTGGCGGCAAGTGCAAAGTTGCCCGGTACCGCAGCCAAATCGGCGCTATCTACAGTACGCGGCAATTGAGCGGCTTCAAGCGGTTTAATAACAAGCTTCTTCGGGTTTTGGTCGATATCCTTTTCGGATATTTTCGACGGATCGGCATCCTTTTTGATGGTAACCAATCCGATATCCTGAAGCATAAGCAGCGTGCGGGCCAGGTTGGCCGGATCGTTGGCAACCGTTAACGTGCTGCCTTCTTTGATATCATCAAGCGATTTAAACTTGTTGGAATACAGTCCCATTGGAGCCGTCGGTACACTGATCACTTCTTTGAGATCCAAACCATTGTCCGATGCGAATTTTTTCAAATAAATAATGTGCTGGAACAGGTTGGCATCAATCGAGCCGTTGGCAAGCGCCTTGTTCGGCTGAACGTAATCGTTAAACTCCACAACTTCAATCGTGTAGCCTTTGCTTTCCATAATCGGCTTAATCGCTTTACCGACCATATCGCTGTAAGGGCCGGCCGTTGCTCCGATCTTTAATGCTTTTTTCTGCTCTTGCTTAGGCGCATCGGCGCCATTGTCGCTCCCGGCATCTTTGGTTCCGCAGCCTGCAAGCAAAGATAAAACCAATGCCAGAATCATCATGAGTACAGCATGCTTTCTCATGGTTTCCCTTCCCCCTTTGAAATCATATTTATCTCAACGCTTATCTACTTTACGTGCGGCCCAATCCCCGATATGTTGAATGATTTGAACTAACACGATCAGCAAAATAACCGTTGTAAACAACACTTGATTATCGTACCGGTAATACCCGAAACGAATGGCCAGGTCGCCAATCCCTCCACCGCCGACCGTACCGGCCATAGCGGAGAAGCCGATCAGGCTGATTGCCGTGATCGTCAATCCCGAAATAATTCCCGATTTGGCTTCGGGCAGCAGCACTTCACGGATAATAAGCCACGGCTTCGCGCCCATCGCCACCGCAGCCTCGATAACGCCTTTGTTTACTTCCCGCAGCGATGCCTCTACCAGCCGTGCATAGAAAGGAATGGCCGCCACCGATAACGGAACCGCCGCCGCTGTCGGGCCGATGGTCGTCCCGAGAATCCAATGCGTGAACGGCAGGAGCAGTACGAGCAGGATCAAAAACGGAATGGAACGAATCATATTCGCCACAAATCCTACCACCACATTGAGCGTACGATTCTCGGAGAACAATCCCCGGTCACTGACAAAAAGCAGTATTCCTATCGGTATACCCAACACGATGGCTACGCCGAGCGAGATGCCGACCATGTACAAGGTCTCATAAAAGGCCTTGAGCATATCGGGCAACAATTGAAGGAATTCGCTACTCGACACGGTCTACCACCTCCACTCCGCAGGATCGATCCACCAGATATTGCAGCGCGTTGTCGATCTCCAGGGGTTCTCCTGTCACTTCCATTATAAACGTGCCCAGAGGCTTGTCCCCGATATATTCAATCTTGCCATGCAGGATGTTCGCCTTGATTCCGCTCGCTTTCAGCATGTCATAAATAATCGCTTGTTCAGCCGCTTCATCGCGAAATAATACTTTGACCACTTTCCCGGCCGGATCGAGCTTGTCCCATAATTTCCGGGGCAGTTTGAACTCCAGCGTGTTGGCAATAAATTCCCGGGTCAACGGTTGAACCGGATTGGCAAAAATCTCATAAACCGAGCCTTCTTCAATAATTTTTCCGTCCTGCATGATGGCGACGTGATGACATAAATCCTTCACCACTTCCATTTCATGCGTGATGAGTACGATGGTCAGGCCTAAGGTTTTATTGATATCGCGAAGCAGCGACAAAATGGATTGGGTTGTGGTCGGATCGAGAGCGGAGGTCGGCTCGTCGCACAGCAGCACCTGAGGATCATTGGCTAATGCCCGCGCTATACCTACCCTTTGCTTCTGGCCGCCGCTGAGCTGGGCCGGGTAATGCTCCGCTTTGTCAGCCAGTCCTACCAGCTGCAAGAGCTCGGTGACCCGCTTGTCGATCAAAGATGGCGGTTTCCCCGCAGCTTTAAGCGCGAAAGCCACGTTCTCGAACACCGTTTTGCTGGTGATCAAATGAAAGTGCTGGAAGATCATCCCGATTTTTTGGCGGGCGACTCTTAGCTCTTCCTTCGAAAGCGACGTCAGATCCACGCCATCGACCACCACTTTGCCCGAGGTAGGCTTCTCCAGCAGGTTGATACACCGGAGCACCGAGCTTTTACCGGCTCCGCTGTAACCGACAATGCCGAAAATATCCCCTTTGCGGATGGTTAAATTGACATGATCGACACCGAGGACCATTCCTTTTTTCGTCTTATACTCTTTATGCAAATCAATAAGTTGAATCATATCGTCCCCCCCCAAGCAAAAACACCTTTTTCGATCGAAAAAGGCGTCACCCATACGACGTACATCGCTTCCGCTTATGTTCATGTCGATCATACCCGTAATTGTATAATGGTTCAGATTGAATAAATCATACTATTTGCATGAGACCCTGTCAATAAAATATGGATTGGATATTTTGTCTAGAAGCGGCACTTTCATTTCCATATATACCTCACGCCGTCCCTTTTGCCCAAACCATTCCCTTAAAAAAGACATATTATAGTGGAGATCATTTACTACAGTATCAAGCAAATGGAGATGAAGAGATGGGACTTCCAACTCAGAACCCGCCCAAAAGCAAAACCAAAATCGATGTGCTCATCCCGGCGATTGAGAAGGATTCGGGTACACTCCCTTATGTGATTGATGCCATCAGAAAGCATGTAAAGCATCCTATAGGCAGCATTATGATCGTTTCTCCAAACAGCCAAAAAATCAAAAACATATGCCGCCATAAAGGGTGCCGATTTATCAATGAGACTGCCGTCCTGCCGATTACCAAAAAGCATATTCATTACCGTTCCAGAAAATGGGATAAGTCGGGCTGGCTTTACCAGCAGCTATTAAAGCTCGGCGGCGACTCCTTAGGTTCCCAAAAATTTTACTTGGTCATCGATGCCGATACGGTACTGATTCGTCCCCACAGGTTTAGAACCGGTGGCAAAACCGTGTTTTACTGCCGAAATTGGAGCCAGAATGAATATTTCAAAACCTACAAAAAGCTATTGGGAACCAAGGCCTCTTCGCCCGTCTCATTTGTCACCCACTATATGCTGTTTGATAAATCAAAGCTTGCCAAGCTGAAGAAAGCTATTGAAGCCAGACATCATACAAGCTGGTACCGGGCGATTATACGCCAGAGCGACAAGTCCAAACCGTTTGCTTTTTCCGAATTTGAAACGTATGGGAACTTTCTCTATTCCAGATCCCCCGGCCGTCTCATACTTAAGAAGGCTTTGAATAAAAGTTTAAATATGAATGCTTCACAGTTATCCCCGTCCAAGATCAAGAAGCTGGCTAAGAAATTCAGGTCCATCTCCTTCCACAAGCGGAAGTGGTATTCAAGAAAACCTAAGGGACCGGTACAATGACTGCTTATCAAGTGGTATGGAGAGGGCCTGTAAGTAGAGCCAGCGGTCTTGGAATAGCAAGCAGAGAGTATGTTCTTGCTTTGCTGCGGCGAGGCGTGGATGTGAAAGTGGATGTGAAAACGCATCAGTTGACCAGAACACCAAACAGAACAAATACCCTGCTTGCGAAATTCGCACAAAAGCCATACGCCAAAAACAAACCCAAGGTTTTAATATATCATTATCCGCCAAATACCATTAACCTGAAAAAGGAAAGAAAACGTTACGATTACATCATTTTGAATACCGTATGGGAAACAACCAAAATACCGCGTAGCTGGCTGCCTAATATCAATCAGTTTGATGCCGTTTTCGTCCCTTCGCTTCATAATAAGGTCGCCATGAGAAATAGCGGCGTGAAGGTACCCCTATTTATTGTCCCGCATGGAGTGCATATCCATATTTTTACGCCGAAGAATAAGAAGCTGCTGTTAAAACAGCTGTCAGGAAGGTTCATATTTGTTTCCATATTTGGTTTTCAACACCGTAAAAATCCCGAGGCTTTATTAAGAGCCTACTGGGAAGAGTTTTCTTCCGCCGATCGAGTCGCTTTAGTAATCAAAACGAATGGATACAGCCGGGTTGAAAAGGAAGAATGGATTAAAAATAAAATTCGCAATTACAAAAAAATGCTTCGAATCCGCAAAAAAACTGCTCCGGTTTCCATTATCACACATCGTCTGAGGCAGCATCAGATGAAAGGGATATATACTCTGGGGAATGTCTTTGTATTGCCTTCCCGAGGGGAAGGCGTAGGCTTACCTTTTCTTGAATCGCTGTCCAGCGGTGTTCCCGTTATCGCTACCGGATGGGGCGGACACATGGACTTCTTGCATTCCGGAAATTCATTTTTCATCCGTTATCAGCTTAGACCTCCGGCGATCAGCATGAATAGCCGGCACTCCATATCACCTGCTTTCCGCCATTTGTTCGCACAAAAAGGACAACGCTGGGCGGAAGCGGATATTCAGAGCCTAAAAAGACAAATGAGATTGGCGTATCGAAACCCGGGTCTTTGTAGACAGAAGGGAAGGCAAGGCAGAAGGGATATGCTTAATCAATCTTGGCTCCGTGCCGGATTCACATTAAAACAAGCTATCGAAAAGGTGATCCGAATAAGAAGAAAACGTCTATTCGTCCATGGATGAGCGACCGCGATTATAAGGCAGGTTTTCTTGTGCTAAAAAAAGATTTCGGCACCGCTGAAAACAATGTATACTTTTTTTATTGTTCAAAAAACAACGAAGATCCTAAAGGCTTCCTGTAAGGAGGAATAGTCTTGCGAATTGTTTTGCTATCCGGCGGTTCCGGGAAAAGACTCTGGCCGCTCTCCAATGAAATCCGATCGAAGATATTTCTTAAGCTGCTGGAATCTCCAGACGGGGTCAAGGAATCCATGATCCAAAGGATTTGCAGACAATTGGAGTCAGCCGGATTGCTTCCATACACATCGATCGTTACTCATCAAAGCCAAATTGAAATTACCATAAATCATATTGGCGACCGCGTTCCTATCATTAGCGAACCTCACAAAAGAGGAACTTTCACGGCAGTCGCTTTAGCCGCAGCTTATTTTCATTCCAAAGTGCATGCCGATGCAGATGAAACCGTCTGTATTATTCCTGTTGATTTATTCGTTGAGGAGTCCTTTTTCCATATTTTTCATCAGATGCCGCATATCCTCAGCCAATCCCAAGCAGATCTCGCCCTTCTTGGAACCACCCCTACTCACGCCTCCAGTCAATATGGATACATTGTGCCGAAGATCCAAAACAAGGCGGAATACTATCCCGTTGCCCAATTCGTGGAGAAACCGGATGCAAACCATGCAAGCCTCCTGATTCAAAAGAACGCTCTATGGAATTGCGGTGTTTTCGCCTTTTCCCTACGGTTTATGCTTTCTTACTTAAGCAGCCGAGGTCTGCCCGTTGAATATGAGGAATGGCTTGATCGGTATGAACAATTGCCCGAGCTTAGCTTTGATCATGAAGTTGTGGAAAAAACCGGTCATACGGTAGTGATCCCCTACGGCGGGACCTGGAACGATTTGGGCAGCTGGGATACATTAGCGAATCATCTTGGCAGCAGCGTCGTCGGTTTAGGCCAGGTGTCAGATGACTCTGTGAATACCCAACTGGTCAATGAGCTCTCCTTTCCCGTTCATGTGATCGATGTATCCGATATTATTGTAGCCGCAAGCGCCGATGGTATTCTTGTCGCCAGTAAAACCAACGCCAATCGAATCAAGCAGCAAGTCAATAGCATCCTGCGACGGCCTATGTATGATGAAAGAAGATGGGGAACCTGTCGGGTATTGGACTACTCGAAAACAGAAAAGGAAACGGAAACTCTGATTAAAAAGATCGAGCTGCATGCAGGCAAAAATATGAGCTATCATTCTCACCAAAAAAGAAGAGAAGTATGGACCGTCATTTCCGGATCCGGTGAGCTGATTTTGGAGGGCCGGCTCTCCACCATTGAAACCGGCGACGTGATTCAAATCCCCTGCGGGGCCAAACATACAGTGAAGGCCATTACGCCGCTCGTATTCATTGAAGTACAGATAGGTAATGATCTTAATGAAGAAGATATCACACGTGTTGCAGTAACCTGGGAGAAGGCCATCGAGTATGGCAACAAGGGGGAACCTCCCGCATAGCCTTCCGGCCCTACAATCTTTTAAGCGAAAGGGAATGGACATCATCAAAGACAGCAAAGGGACCGCTCCTCCGTCTAAAATAGACATCGGGGCGGTCCCTTCTCCATTGGTTTAGCCGTACTTCTACAAATTCTCCGCCTTGCAAAGCTTTTTCAGTGGCATGCTTACCTTACTCTGCCCTTATGAATGCATCCCCCCGGGCTGCTTATTTAATTTCCCATCGTAATGCAGGGATGGCGGCTTCCTTTTCAAAAGCGGCAGCGAATTGATATAATGACGCCTCATCGAAAGGCCTTCCGATGAACTGCATCCCGATCGGTAAGCCCGTCTTTGAAAAACCGCATGGAACCGAAAGGCTGGGCAGTCCCGTCAAATTGGTTGGTCCTGTTAAGCGGAGAAGGGAGGCACGAACCGGCTCGTCCCGTCCGTTGATCCGGATTTCCTTCTGTCCGATATTCGGAGGCAGGATGGGGAGGGTTGGCGTAACCAGCACATCCACATCCTCGAAAACATGACGAAAGGACTCCTGGGCGCGACGGCGAATGTCCTGAGCCTTCACGTATTCATACCCCTTGGCTTCTGCGCTTACCTGCAGCCGTTCCAACACTTCCGGATGATATTTTTCCGCGGAAGAATTGAAGTGCTCTTCGTGAACCGCATAAGCTTCGCTTTGTATCGTTTTCAGCTGTGCCCATGACACTTCGGACAGAACCGGAATATCCACCGTTCGGATTTCTGCGCCCAGGGTTCTCAACAGATTGATGGCGTCGTCTATTTTGGCGCGGATTTCATCATCAATCAGGTCGTAATAGAAGGTCGATGGAATACCGATCACCTTGCCTCGAATCGGTTCCCCGATATAACGGGTAAAATCTTCTCCCGCTCGCTCCACCGAAAACGGGTCCTCAGGATCGTAACCGGCCAAGATGCCTAGCAGCTCCGCATTATCCTGAACGGTCCGTGTCATCGGTCCGATATGGTCCAGCGTGTAGGCCAACGGATATACTCCGTGTTTGCTTACTCTCCCAAAGGTAGGCTTCATTCCGACAATCCCGCATGCCGAAGAAGGAATCCGGATAGAGCCCCCGGTATCGGTTCCTAAAGCTCCGAAGCAGAGTGCTGAAGCGACGGCCGCACCGGCGCCGCTGCTGGACCCTCCGGTCATTTTGGACGTATCATAGGGGTTGCGCACCGGGCCAAAATAAGAAATATCGCCCGTAGGTCCATAGGCAAATTCATGCGTATTGAGTTTTCCGATCACAATGGCACCGGCCTGCTTTAGCTTCCGGACCACACTGGCATCCGCATCGGGTATAAAATCTTTGTAAATCGCGGAGCCCATGGTGGTTTTTATGCCTTTGGTATAAATCAGATCCTTTAATCCGACGGGAATTCCGTGCAGCGGTCCTCTGTATTGACCTGCCGCGATTTCGGCCTCAGCTTGTTCGGCCTGTACAAGCGCCTCCTCTGCCGTTACCGTAATGAAAGCATTGAGCACCGGATTGAGGGCATCTATCCTTTTTAGCAATGGGGTGACAATGTCTTTCGGAGATATTTCCTTGCTGCGAAGCTTCTTCGAAAGCGTCGCGATATCGAGCTTTAACAGATTAGAATCGGACATTTGGAATCTCCTCTCACCTTGGATTGGCACCCCCGTAGTCGAGGGCTGCCTTGGAATGTGAAATATTCGTCGATTAAGCTGTTTTTTCCCTTTTGCCGGGTTTCACAAAGATCATGGCCACCATCCCTATTCCTGCTGCAACGGCTGCCGCTACAAACATAGCCGTATACCCGCTTGACGCAACCAGTACACCTGTTAACGTAGGAGCGACAATAGTAGCTATATTCGTGATAAAGTGAGTAACTCCTCCAAAGGTCCCCGCTCGGGTAGGTTCCGTATCGATAATAACGGTCCAATACACGGAATTAGGCAAAAAGTTAAACGCATTCCCGATGGCCATCAGAGCAAGCACGGCCCCTACACTGTTTACAGTCGGAATCATCATAAAGCAGATCGCCGTAAGAAGAAGGGAAACAACCGCCAAACCGGAACGGGCGATGCGCAAGCTGCCTGTTTTCCGGCGAAGAGCGTCGGAGATTTTCCCCCCGAGCAATACGGTGACGCAGGCGCCGATCCAAGGGATCATCCCTAAATACCACAAAGAAGATAATTTAAAATCAAAGGTGTCCTGCAAATACTTGGGTGTCCAGGTCAAAATCAAGAAATTGACGTATTGGAAGGCGAAATATCCGATGGCGTTCATGACCAACGTCGGACTTTTAAAGAAATGATACCATGGGACATGTACCTTCGGTCCTTGATTTACGACCTGCTCGGTTTTCAACAAACCGTCGGTGGACCGGATTTCAGCCAACTCCTCCTTGGATACTTTCGGATGATCCTCCGGATTGTCGGTAAACATCTTCATCCAAATCACGACCCAAATGATTCCGATGATACCCAAAACGAGGAACATCTTTTTCCAGTCCATAATGGAAAGCAATCCGACAGCTACCGGGGCTGTCAGCAAAGCCCCCAGCGGCGAGCCGAGCAATCCGAGCGAAGCGGCAAATCCTCTTTCTTTGGGAGCGGCCCAGTTGGCCATCGTGCGATTGATGGTAGAAAAAAGCGGCCCCTCGGACAGACCGAACAACACCCGAAACAGAGCAAAGCCGGCAATGGCGGAACCGCCTAAAAGGGTCATTCCGATATAACCGGCATAAGCGGTCCCAATCTCAAAAACAGACCAAGCCAGCCCCGCCGCAATCCAAACAAACTTCGGCCCCTTCTTATCGGCCAGCATCCCGCCGAACAGCGCCCCGATCATGTAACCGTAGCCAAAGTAACCCAGGATTTCACCCCATGACTTTGGATTAAGACCGAATTCTGCGATAATCGCGGCTTGGGCGTACGAAATCGCTCCACGGTCAATGTAGTTAATAACCGTCATAAATACGATCATGCTAAAAATCAAATACCGGTACTTCAATCCTCTCACTCCTTGTCTTATTAAACAACATTGGTCTGCAAACGCTTTCGACGTAAGCCCAGTGTCGCTTTACCTTTCATTTATAACAAGGCTCTTGGAGTTAAACAATAGGTTGAAAAACAAATAACTATGCAGCATCGCATAGTCATTTTAGTAGAAAGCTTATAAATTCAGGATATTTAGCCATATCCATCGCTTCCTTCTTTTTATGCATTAATGCATAACCGTATATGCAAAGATGCATAATTCATTGCTTTCCCTTCCACCGACTTAACTTTCTGCTTATCGTAGATTGATTTACTCCTAACACTTCAGCGATTTTCGTGGTCGAATGATACCGCTTTTGAGCCAATTGCAGCAATTCTTTTTCCAATAATTCAACAGCATCCTTTAAGGGCATAATCTGATGAATCTGGATACCTTTATGTTCTCTGACATTGACGTTCACATGGTCAGGCAAATGCTCCTCATGAATCCATTCGTCCTCCGTTGTGACAAACAGTCTTTCGGTCATATTTTGCAGTTCGCGGACATTTCCCGGCCAAGCGTATTCCTGCATTTTTTTTAAAACGAGCGGATTAAATTTCTTCTTCAGCCCGTATTTTCGGTTTAACTGGTCTGTGAAATAAAGGATTAAGGGAATAACGTCCTCTTTCCGCTCGCGCAGCGGAGGAATCGCAATGGGAACAACATTCAGCTGGTAATACAGATCTTTTCGGAATTGTCCGGACTGTACCTTCTGCTCGATGTCCTGTGCCGTAGCGGAAATGATTCTTACGTTAATCTCAACGGAAGTGCTCCCTCCCATCCGCGTAATCCTTTTTTCCTGGATGGCTCGAAGCAATTTCACTTGCAGAGCCGGTGGAATTTCATCCACTTCATTCAAAAATAAGGTTCCTTCATGTGCCATTTCCAAGCAGCCTAGTTTCACTTCCGCCGCACTCTCGTCACCAAACAATTCGGTCTCCAGTAACAGCGGCGGAATGGCCCCGCAATGAACGGTAATGAACGGTCCTTCATGACGGTGACTCCATTTATGGATATAAGAAGCCAGCACTTCTTTGCCGATTCCCGATTCACCTAACAGCAGTACGCTTGAATCCACCTTGGCTACCTTTTGCGAGAAAGAAACCACTTTTCTCATCTGTTCGCTCCGGTAGATCATTTCCTTCTCAAATTCCTTCTTGGAGCGCAGGTCCATAATTTCTTTCCGGTAGCTTTCCGTTAATTGCTTAAGCAATTCAATCTCGGCTTGAAGCTGACTAATCTCCGTAATATCCCTGGAGGCATTGACAACACGAATAATACGTCCCTCATCATCTTTAATCGGGGTGCCGACTACCTTCAAGCGGCGGCCTGTCTTGGTCGTTTGAATCATCGATACCTGTTCCTGCTTTTCCAGAACGAGACGGGTAATGGAAGGGTAATACACTCCCTCTCTTTCTAATTCATATACGCTTTTTCCCACCAGTTCTTCTTCCTTGTAGCCCCATAACGTTTCGCACGCGGAACTAACCCTAAGGGTAATCCCCTGGCCATCAGATACATAAATCACATCATAAGAAATATCAAAAATCGCCTTTAAATCGAAATTCAGATTTTTATAAAAATCCAGCTCCTCGACGATCTCCTGTAACTCGGACGCCCGCTGAAAAACCAATACTTCTCCTTCCCCTTGACCCTGTAGAAAAAAGGGAAAACGCTGAGCGGCAAACGCTTCATCCCCCAGCTTAAATTGCATACTTCTTTTTGGATCGGAAGGCTCCATGCTCAAATCCTGGAGTACATCCTGCAAAAATATATCCTTGTCAGACTTAAGTGAAAAGCGATCGGCGGCATAACGATTCATAAGTACAATCCGCTTGTCCCGATCCATAAACATCATGCCAAACGGCAGCAGATCTAAAGCTTCTTGCTCCAAACCTTTCACAAGAACTTCCCCCCTAAACACGGCAATCCCTCGTTATATTCATCCCATGCAAAGAAACAGGCCACCCGCGAGAGTTGGCCTGTTCAACAGGATAATTCCATTTATGCCTTGATCTTGAAGTTAAAATAGTCCTTGGCATTATTATAGGAAATGCCTTGAACAATGCTGCCCAGAAGCTCCATATCATTCGGAACCTCTCCATTCTCAACCCATTCGCCAATCAGGTTGCAAACCAATCGTCTAAAGTATTCATGCCTTGTATAGGACAAGAAGCTTCTGGAGTCGGTAAGCATCCCGACAAAACGGCTCAGCAGTCCGACGTTAGCCAACGTTTTCATCTGCTCGAGCATGCCGTCCTTCGTATCGTTGAACCACCAGGCGGAGCCCAGCTGCATTTTCCCTGGAATCCCGCCGTTCTGGAAGGCTCCCATTACCGTGGCCAGCACATAATTGTCCTTAGGGTTCAAAGAGTACAAGATCGTTTTATGCAGGGCGTTTTCTTTGTCCAAAGCATCGAGCAATTTTCCTAACGGATAAGCAAGTGCGCTGTCGTTGATGGAATCGAAGCCTGTGTCCGGGCCCAGCTTCTCAAACATCCGCGAGTTGTTGTTTCTCGATGCATTAATGTGGAACTGAGTGGCCCAGCCCAGCTCTGCATAAATTTTGCCCAAGAAAATCAATGTATATGTCTTAAACTTTTTTTCTTCCTCTAAGCTAACCGCTCTTCCCTGCAAGGCATAAGCAAAAATCTCTGCCGCTTCTTCTTTGGTCGTCTCGGCATAAGCTACATAGTCCAACGCATGGTCGGAAACCATACAGCCCACGCTGTGGAAAAATCTGGCCCTTGCATCGAGAGCTGCCAAAAATTGATCGTAGCTGGAAATTGGCTGTCCGGTTACTTGCCCAAGCTTCTCAATCCAAGGCACAAACGTAGCCCGGTTGATTTCCAGCCCCTTATCCGGCCGGAAAGCAGGCAGTACGGCCACGTCAAAATCGTTCTCTTCCTTCAGTTTGATATGATATTCCAGGGAATCGGTTGGGTCGTCCGTCGTGCAAACCACTTTGACATTGGACTTGGTAATCAGATCCCTTGCGCCGAAGCCTTCCCCTTGGAGCAGAGCGTTTACCTTCTCCCAAATCAACGGCGCATTCTTTTCATTAATCAAGTCATGGATGCCGAAAAAGCGCCGGAGCTCCAGATGGGACCATTGGAAAAGCGGATTTCCAATCGTCATCGGTACGGTTTTGGCCCACGCCAGGAATTTATCATAGTCGCTAGCATCGCCGGTAATATACTTCTCTTCTATACCGTTAGCTCTCATAACTCTCCATTTGTAGTGATCTCCGTTCAACCATACTTCCGTTATATTTTTAAACGTTTTGTTCTCATATATTTCCTGAGGGCTCAAATGGCAGTGATAGTCGATAATCGGCATTTCTTTTGCATAATGATTGTATAAATGGACTGCCGTTTCGTTGTTTAACAAGAAATTTTCATCCAAAAATGTTTTCATAAACATTCCACCTCTGCCCTTTTTAGATTAATGTTCACGTGTGCTTTAATAGTACTTCTTTTATCACGCAATTACAATACAAAATTGTTCACGTTAACATTTTTTTTCGGGAGATTTCTCTTCGGGCTGCAAATGACTTTAGCTAAACGGCTTTACCTATGAGAAAAAGAGGCCCGGATTCGCTTTTCAATCGCAAACCCGGTCCTCTATTGCTGTACCTATGAGAGCTTTTTATGGTTTAACAAATACCGTTTTGATGGAAGTGAAAAATTCGATTGCCGCTTGACCCTGTTCACGGGAATGGGAGCTCGATTGTTTCATTCCGCCGAACGGAGCCTGCAGTTCTACGCCCGCGCTTTCCGCATTGATACGGACGAGGCCCGCATCGATATCCTTGATGAAATTGAGCATGTTCGCGATATCGCGGGTAAAGATGGACGCGCTGAGACCGAACTTCACGTCATTGGCGATCTCTATCGCTTCCTCAATGGTATCTACCTTGATCAAAGCAAGCACAGGTCCGAAAATTTCTTCCTGCGCGATGGTCATGTTAGTCTTGACGTTCTCAAATACCGTTGGCTGTACATAGAAGCCATGCTCCAAGCCTTCTCCTTCAGGTCGGCTGCCGCCGTAAAGAAGAGTGGCCCCTTCTTCCTTTCCTTTTTGAATATAAGAAAGAACGGTATCCAATTGGCTTTGGCTGGCGCAAGGGCCCATCCATGTATCGCTTTGCAGCCCGTGACCGACTTTGATTTCCTTCACTTTGGCCAGAAGCTTTTGTTTGAATTCCTCATATACGGCGCTTTGAACGATAACACGGCTGGTGGCCGTACATTTTTGACCGGTAGAGCGAAGACCTCCGCTGACGGTCGCATCCACCGCAAGATCCAAATCCGCATCCGCCGCCACGATGACCGGGTTTTTACCGCCCATCTCCAGCTGATATTTGGCACCGCGTGCAAGCGCACCCTGTCCGACCAATTTACCCACGTTGTCGGAACCGGTGAAGGTAATGCCGTTAATATCGGGGTGATCGATAATGCCCTGACCGATAACGGAACCGTTGCCTGTAACCAGATTCAAGACACCTGCGGGCAGCCCTGCTTCCGCCATGCACTCGATCACTTTCGCCGCAGTGACAGCCGTTTCCTGGGCCGGCTTGAGCACTACGGTATTTCCATATACGAGCGCCGGCGCCATTTTCCAAATCGGGATGGCCACAGGGAAGTTCCAAGGCGTGATGACGCCTACAACTCCAAGCGGAACGCGTGTAGTGAACATCAAAGCTTCCGCATCCGTAGACGGGATAACGTCACCGTTCTTACGCATGCCCTCACCGGCATAATAACGCAAAATCGCTATACCGCGGGCGGTTTCGCCCTTGGCTTCCGGGAACGTCTTGCCCATTTCCCTTGTCATGGTTTCCGCTACTTCATCGAGGCGTCTTTCCAAAGCATTCGCCATCTTATACAGGTACTCTCCGCGCGCCGGGCCGGACAGCTTTCTCCACTGCGCGAAGGCCTTTTTCGCAGCAGCTACGGCACGATCCAGGTCTTCTTTGCCGGATTTTTGAATGTAGCCGACAATTTCATGCTTGTTCGCGGGGTTAATGCTCGCGTCCGTCTTGCCCGTGGAGGCGGCAACCCACTCTCCATCGATATAGTTCAAATAGGTTTTGGCTTCTGTTTGTACGGTCATGGTCTATTTACTCCTTCCGAATAACAAATTTAGAATGTAGGTCCGATGCGCCAGATCCCGAAATCATGCTGCTTTAATATTTCCGCTTTGGTCAGCTTTCCGGAGCACACCTTGGCAATTTGATCCATAATCCGCTGGCCGACCGAGTCGATCGTTTCCGTGCCTTCAATAATCGTCCCTGCGTTAATATCGATATTCTCGCGCATTTTATTGAAGATCGCCGAGTTCGTGGATATTTTGATCGTTGGTGCGATCGGAGAACCTGTTGGCGTCCCTCTTCCCGTAGTAAACAGCACGATTTGCGCTCCGCCGGCGACCATTCCTGTTAACTGCTCAATATCATGGCCTGGCGTATCCATCCAAACCAGTCCCTTGCGGGTCGGCCGCTCGGCATAATCGATCAGCTCCTGAAGCGGCCGGGTTCCTGCTTTATTCGCCGCTCCGAGCGATTTTTCCTCAAGAGAGCTCAGCCCTCCGCGGATATTGCCCGGACTCGGATTGCCGGTACGGATATCCACGCCCATCGTAAAGGCGCGGTTTTCCATGGCCTGAATGACTTCATAGACCCGCTTCGCCACTTTGTCGTCAACGGCACGATTCGCAAGCAAATGCTCGGCGCCGATCAGTTCCGTCGTTTCCGCCAGAATCGAAGTGCCTCCGCAATCGACAATCCGGTCGCTGACGAATCCGACCGCCGGGTTCGCGGATAAGCCGGAACAGGCGTCTGAGCCGCCGCATTCGGTACCGACGATAAGCTCGCTGAACGGAAATGGCTCGCGCATGAGCTCAGAGGCGTCCTGCACCATTTGTGCCGCGATTTTTGCGCCCTGGGCGATGGCAGACAGGGTGCCTCCGTGGTCCTGGATCGATACAAGCTCGACGGGCTTGCCGCTCTTGGCAATTTCACCGGCAACGCTGCGCGCTTGATGCGTTTCGCAGCCCAGTCCAAGTACGACAACGCCGTAAACGTTAGGATTGGTCCCCATGCCCACGTAGGTTCGGAAGGTTTGTTCATAATCGACGCCGACCTGGGCGCAGCCATGCTGATGAATGAAGGATACCGTGCCCTGCACAAGCTCCGTAATTTGCTTCGCCGCTTGAGTGGCACAAGTAATGGTAGGTAATATCAGCACATGGTTGCGTACGCCTACACGTCCGTCCGGACGACGGTATCCCCAAAATGTCGGTTCAGGTTGATTGGCCAAGCTTATCACCTCTTCCTCGTTTGCCTTCCAGGTTATGCACATGCACATGCTCGCCGGCTTGAATATCTTTGACGGCAACGCCGATGACCTCGCCGTATTTGAGGATATCCTGACCCGAGCTGATCGGTAAGACGGCGAATTTGTGGCCGAACTCGATCGCCTGCCTGAGCTCGACTTCAAAGGTCTTATCCTGACATGTGACCTGAAGAAGCGCTCCAGCCGGTACATTCTCCAAAGCGACAGCGACGTTGTCCTGCGGCTTCATCATAATGACCTTGTATTTGGCCTGTGTCGGCTCCATTCCGATCCCTCCACTCCGCTTATGGGCGTTTTACGAAGTTCGTCAGTACACCGATACCGGAGATTTCATTCTCAATGCGGTCGCCATCCTGCAACGTGAACTCATTGGGGGGGACGATGCAGGTTCCGGTAAGAAGGATAGTGCCGTCAAAGATTTCATTATCTCTGATCAGGAAGGAAACCAGCTCTTCGAGCTTTCTCTTTAACTGCCCGGTGCTTGCCGTACCATCTACAACCTTCTCATTGTTACGGTAAATCCGGCAGGCAATTTCGAACTTGTACGGATCCTCCACCGTTTCCGCCAAACGGATCGACGGTCCGATGGAGCACGATCTTTTCCAAAGCTTCGCCTGCGGAAGATAGAGCGGATTCTCCCCTTCGATGTCACGGCAGCTCATATCGTTACCGACGGTATAGCCGAGAATCGTACCTTTGCTGTCAATGACAAGGCCGAGCTCGGTCTCCGGAATTTGCCAGTTCGAATCGCTGCGCAGGTAAACATCGTCATTGGGCCCCACGGTCCTTGCGGCAGTCGATTTGAAGAAAATTTCCGGACGCTCCGCATCGTATACTTTATCGTAGAACGTCGTTGAATCCAGCTTGCCGCCGGTAGCCTCATAATTTCTCGCTTCCTTGCTCCGGGCATAGGTGACGCCGGATGCCCATACTTCAGGGGCTTCAATCGGCACCAGCAGACGAAGGTTCTCGAACGCCGTTGGCAGCGGGCTGCCGTTTTCGATCTCACGCAAAACGAGCTTCAGCGGGGTCGTTCCCTGTGCATTAGCGGCATCCACCAGCTCTATAAATCCTTGATACGGCAGCGCAAACACTTGATTCTCATCCGTTAAAGCAGCAACCGTAGGTACATCAGACTCATTTAAAAATCGAATTATACGCATGAAATATGCCTCCCAAGTTGGTATATAGTGAACTCCTTCATATCCCTAGAGCACTTCCTTGCCATGAAATGAAGGAATGCCGAATCCCATCTGTTCTGAAATTTCCTCCGCAGCCTGCTGCAGGGATTGTACGTGCTCCATCAACTCCGCATCGCTCACGCGTGCAACGAGCGTTGACATACTGATCGCAGCGATCACCTGCCCCGAATGATCCCTTACCGGAACGGCAATGCAGCGCACTCCCGGCTCATTTTCTTCATTGTCGACGGAGTAGCCCTGTCCACGTACCTTTTCAAGCTCTTGCATAAAATAAGATTCGCTCATAATGGTTTTCGCGGTATGCTGCCTGTAAACATAACCTTTCAGTAATTGCTTTAACTCCTTCGGCTCTTTATAGGCGACGAGCACCTTGCCAACCGCACTGCAGTGGATTGGAATTCGTTTGCCGATACGCGAATAACGGATGATCGCCTTCGAACCTTCGACTTTATCGATGTACACGCCCTCTTTGCCGTCCAGAATGACCAAATTCGTCGTCTGGCCCGTGATGTTCGATAAGTGGATCAGGTGCTTTCTTACAACGTTCCGAATATCGAGATTATGCATGACGATGGTCCCTCTCTCGAGCAGCTTCATGCCCAAACGGTATTTTCCGTTCTCGGGGTTTTGTTCAATATAGCGATGAACCTGAAGCGTTTTTAAGAGAGAATGAACGGTACTCTTGTGCAGAACCATGCGGTCGCTGATTTCAGTGATTTTCAACTCGGTATCATACTCATCGAACAAATCCAAAATCAAAAGTGCCCGTTCTACAGCTTGAATCATCGGCATGTTTATTCACCCTTTTTACGGAAACCTTTCATTTGTTTACTTCTTCACAGGGACACCCAAGCCGGCGGCGCCTTTTTCCGATGTTCGCAATTCAGGACTGTACCGTTTGATCATATCCGTTCCGATTTTTGCGCGTCTCACGCGCTCTTTGCACAGCGCAATCGAGGTTTGCTCCAAATGGGTGCCGGAAGGATAAATGTTAGGCGAGTTGCGCAATCCGAACTTAATATAGACGGGAGCAGCCACACGGATGATTTCCGGAATTTCGTAATGCCGGATAAATCCGCCGATATCGTCCGGAACTTCAACATAAATATCAATCGGAATATCAACGGCCTGACGAATCGCAGCAAGGCGGGCCAGGGTAAGATCGGTCGGTACGTTGTAGGTATCCGCCCCTATGCTTTCGATCAGTTTAATGGAAACCGGGTTCGCCTGCGCCATTTGCACGGAAATTTTCACGACCAAATCTTCCGGCAGCTCGCCCTTCTTTTTGAACTCATTGACAAGCCAAAGCAGCCCTTCATCCGCTACGAGAATGCCGCGAATGCCCGCATCGCACGCACGCTTGATATCCTCGATCGAATAAACGAGCTGATCCATGCTTTCCACGCGAAGACCGATGACCTTGCCGGCACTCGCCCAAGGCATTGCAGTGGTATCCCACGTACCGCGAGGTCCTACAAACAAGCTGACCTCCAAGTTTTCGCGCTTGCCGATTTCTGCCATTTGCTTCAGTTCGTCATCCGTCAGCAGCATGATGCCGCTGCCTTGAGACACGCGATGAATCAACACATCATATTGCTTGCAGGCTTCGATGACCGCCTCAAAGGAAGCGGGCCCTTCCACGCTGGGAATTTCAATCCGGTATTGGGCGCCATCCGGAAATGTCTTTGTGGAGGACGGCAGATCATGAAGGTCACCACGCGGGAACCCAAGCTGTTCAATGACATCACGAGTTTTTTGCAAGAGTCGCATCTCCTTTATAAACGTATTCATGTTCTTATCCAAACCATCTTTCCATGGATCCCGGCCTGTGGCTTAACGGCGTTGCATTCATGGAAGACGGTTCCGATCCCATGACCATTCCTTCCGTTGTTGTCCCTGGTTTCGGGAAGCAATACAGATGGGGAGACCGTTGTTCCAGCTCCCCCCACCTTGACCATGTCCATCCTTGAAATAATTGGTGCCTCTTCCATTTCAGCCGTTACCCAAGTAAGGCGGCTGCTTAAGAAGAATCATCACTTGGGTTGCGTCTTATTTCCCGCGCACTTTATTCACTTCATCGTACATTTCTTTGACCAAAGCTTCACCTAAGTCTTTGGAAAATTTATCGAGGACAGGCTTGACGATTTCCTGCATCTTCTCCCGGTCTTCCGGTTTCACCTCATTTACTTCTATGCCCTTAGACTTCAGGTTTTCCAGCGATTGCTTATTTTGCTCCCGGTTCTTTTCACGTTGGAATTTACCCGCTTCTATGGATGCTTCTTGCAAAATCTTTTGTTCATCCGGTGTCAGACCGTCCCAGAACTTCTTGCTGACCAGAAATACAAACGGCGTATAGACGTGATTCGTCAAGCTCAAGTATTTCTGCACTTCATAGAACTTGTTGGATTCGATCGTCGGCAGCGGATTTTCCTGGCCGTCGACGGTTTTCCCCTCCAATGCGCTGAATACTTCGGAGAACGGCATCGGTGTCGGATTTGCCCCTAGAGCACTAAATGCTTCGATATGCACTTTACTTTGAAGGGTACGGATCTTCAGTCCCTGAAAATCCTCCGGCGCAGCAACCGGTCTCTTGCTGTTGGTCAAATTGCGGAACCCGTTCTCCCAATAAGTTAATCCGATAAGTCCCTGCTGCGGCAGCATATCGAGTAATTTTTTCCCTACGGGTCCATCAAGCACGGCATCCGCTTCTTGCTCGTTATTAAACACGAACGGATAGTCAAACACGCCGAATTCTTTCACCATCGAGGTGAGCGGTGAAGTGGATGGAATGGTGATCTCCTGCGTTCCGGATTTTAACGCATTCGTCATTTTTAAATCATCGCCCAGTTGAGCCGCAAAGTAAGTCTGCACCTTCATGCTGCCACCGCTCTTCTGTTCCACCAGCTCGGCAAATTTCTTAAGCCCTTGGCCCTGCGGATGATCCTCATTCAAACCGATTCCCGCTTTGAGGGTACGCGTTTGTTTGGCCGGTGCTCCCCCCGCCTGACCGCCCGCTTCCTGGGTCGCCGTTCCCCCGCCGCCGCAGGCGCTAACGACAAGCAGGCTGGGCAGTGTAATGCCGATCATCGCTTTTTTGAACCAATTCATGTTTGATTCCCCCATTCTTATTTTTTGTGGGTATTCGTAAAAGTGTATTGAAA